>JALDYH010000022.1:0-40962 GCA_032154175.1 Sphingopyxis sp.
CGCCGCCGGCCTGACGCTGGCGATCGATCTCGCACGAAGAGGTGTATCCTTCAGGATCATAGAGAAGATGGACCAGCCCTTCGCGGGCTCGCGGGGCAAGGGCATCCAGCCGCGCACGCAGGAGGTTTTCGAGGATCTCGGCATACTCGACCGGCTCGTCGCGGCTGGCGGGGTCTATCCACCGCTGCGCGCGTATCGCGAAGACGGCACCTATGACGACAAGCCTATGCGCGAGCCGAGTACGCTTTCACCTGACATACCTTATTTAATTCCGCTCATGGTCCCGCAATTCCGGACCGAGGAGGTAATGCGCGAGCGGCTCGCAGAACTAGGCCATTGCGTCGAATTCGGTTGTGAACTGATCGGGTTCGAGCAGGACGCGGGCAGCGTCAGCGCGCGCCTCAAGCAAGCTGACCGCGAGGAAATCGTCCATGCCCGCTATCTGGTCGGTGCGGATGGGGGACGCAGCTTCGTGCGCGGTGCGCTCGGTGTCGACTTTCCCGGCAAGACGCTGGGGGTGCGCGCTGTCGTGGCCGACGTCGCTCTGCATGGGCTCGACCGCGATGCCTGGCATCAGTTCAATGACGGGGACATGAAGCGGCTTGTCATGATTTGCCCGCTTGGCGGCACGGACCTGTTCCAGGTTCAGGCCCCGATCCCGATGGAGGGCGCTCCGGATCTATCGGCCGCAGGACTGGAGCGGCTCATTGCGGAGCGAACCGACAGAAGCGACATCAGGATAGGCACTGTCTCATGGGCATCAGCCTATGCGATGAACGCGCGGCTGGCGGATCGATACCGGGCGGGCCGGATATTTCTGGTCGGCGATGCCGCCCATATTCACCCACCGACGGGTGGCCAGGGCCTCAACACCAGCGTGCAGGACGCATATAATCTTGGCTGGAAGCTCGCGGCAGTTCACGCTGGAGCGCCCGATGCGCTGCTCGACACCTACGAGGAAGAGCGACGCCCTGTCGCCGCCGATGTCCTCGGCCTTTCGGCCAAGCTGCTCCAGCGCCACCATGAACAGGGCGGCATGAAACGGGGACGTGATACGCATCAACTCGACATTGGCTATATAGACTCGTCTCTTTCGCTTGACGAGAGCGCCCGGGCAATCGGCCCGCATGCCGGTGACCGGATGCCGGACGCCAAACTGACCGGCGCCGCCGGACAGCCGCGCCGCCTGTTCGACGTGTTGGCCGGTCCTCGATGGACCTTGCTGATGTCGGTCGATGAATATCGGCCGGCCGCGATTGCCCATACGGGCTTGCGAGTAGTCACGGTCGGCGTAGGGGCGGAATTGCGCGACCCGTCGAACGAGCTTGGCCTCGCGCAGGGCGACTGCCTGCTTATCCGGCCCGATGGCTATATCGGAGCAATCTTCGACGCGGCGCACTTCGGGCGCATCGACGAATATCTGGCAATGGTGCTTCCGTCGGCCGCCGCCGCCCCGAACTGACTTAATTGAACGGCTTGTTTCGAGACTGAACCGAGATCAAGCGAACGGCCGACATCAGGCGCGTGACTATCGTACACTCATCGAACAATGGCCGTATTTTGACTGTCCGTTTTCAGGCCGACGCTCTCGAAAGCAGATTTCCTAGCAGCCTAGTGCTCTCGCCCTCGCGACAATGACGAGGACCAGTCGCTCACGGAACGTTCCGTTCGTAAGCCATCGACAACACTGCCGAAAAGGACATCTTTCAAGTCGAGCTGGGCGGCGGCACCTTGGGATCCATCGGCGGTCGCTACCTATCCGTTCGCCTGGTCGAAAGCGTCGAGCCCCGCCGCGAGCGCGCCCAAGGGGCCAGCCATCGTTCCCAGTCCGGGCGGGCCGAGGCGGCTGTCGAGCTGTTCGGCATAGAGGGCGAGCGATCCATAGGCGGCGATACTCGCGGCGAGCGCCGCGCGCAGCTTTGGAAACAGCCGTTCGCGCGAGGCCAGCACGCCGCCGCCGATCGCGATCCGCTCGGGCGCCGCCGTGACGACCAGATTATGCAACAGCCCCGCGAGATCGTGGACAAACAAATCCCATTCATCGCTCCCGTCGGGAAGCTCCTGCGCCGGTCGGCCGAACCGCCTGGCGAGCGCCGGCCCCGAGATCAACCCCTCGACGCAGTCGCCGTGGAACGGGCACCCCCCGGCAAAATCGTCGCCGGGCGCCCGGCGCACGCGCATATGCCCCGCCTCGCCATGCGCCACGCCCTGCACCGGCCGGTCGCCCGCGATCAGCCCGACGCCAACACCGGTGCCGACCGTGATATAGCAATGGCTCGACAGTCCCCGCGCCGCGCCCCAGCGCTGCTCGGCAAGCGCGGCGCCGACCACGTCGGTCTGGATAGCCAGCGGCTTGCCGTAACGCGCGGCGAGCCGGCGCGTGAGATCGGTCCCGGTCCAGCCGGGCTTGGGAGTGGCGCTGACGGAGCCATAATCCGGGCTGCGCGGATCGAGATCGAGCGGACCGAAGGCGGCGATGCCGAGCGCATCGAAACGCCAGCCGTCGAGGATCTTTTCCAGCGCCGCCAAGGTCGTCGCGGGATCGGTGGTCGGCACGGTTTCGCGGGCGCGAACATCGTCGGGCCCGGTCCCCAGAATCGCGACGCATTTGGTGCCGCCCAGTTCGAGCCCGGCGATCGATGGAGAATATGTCATGGGAGCTTCCGAGCCGGTGGTGAGGAAAAATGCGATCCGCGCTGCGCGGCGATCAGGCCCGGACCGCTTCGGGCCGGCCGGGCTCCACGACGTAGCGCGCCAGCGTGTCGATGCGGCCGCCCGGGGTGAACACCTGGTCGACGACGCGCAGATCGGTGTGCCAGATTTCGGGTTTGACGTCGAACAACAGATAGCCGCGCTGATCGTGGATCATCGAGATATGCGGGTTGGTCGCCGCGCGCGGATCGGGGCCGATGGGAAGCCCGTTGGTGCTGATCGAGCTGACCGACGTTCCGTGGAATTCGGGCGCGACGGGCGGGCTATCGAGGTCGCCGCGACGCGACGGCAAATTGCCGATGAAGAACATATGGCTGTCGCCCCCGGCGATCACGACATTTTTGCCGCGTTTCTGGATCATCCTGACCAGCCGCACGCGCGCGTCGGGATAGCCCGTCCAATTGTCGTAGCCGTTCGAGGGAATTTTCTGCGCCGACCGGTCGAACGGCATGACGAGGCCGCCGAGTCCCAGCAGGTTCCAGGCGAAATCGGACGTCAGGCCCTTGCCGAGCCAGCGTTCCTGCGCATCGCCCAGCATCGTGTCGGGCTTGTCGCGCGTATCGACGCAATTGCCGTCGCCCGGCTTTTCGCAAAGACGGATGCTGCGGTAGCTGCGCTTGTCGAGGACGTGAAGGCGCAGGAGCCGGCCGAAATCGAGCCGGTGATATATCTGCGGCGATCCGCCATAGGGGAACCGGCTCCTGCGGACGGGCATATGTTCGTACCACGCCTGCATCGCGGCGGCGCGGCGAAGCAGGAAGATTTCGCGGGGCGTGCTGCCGGCATCGAGATCGCCCGCCCAATCATTCTCCACCTCATGATCGTCGAACGTCGACACGAACGCCGCGGCGGCGTGCGCGGCCTTCAGATCGGGATCGACCTTGTAGAGCGCGTAACGCTGCCGATAATCGTCGAGACTGTAGAGCTTGTCGCTGTTGTGGTGGCGCACGAGGGGCGCCTTGTCGGCGGCCGCGGGGCCGGCGGGTTTCCCCTCATAGATATAGTCGCCGTAATGATAGACGAGATCGAGGTCGGGTTCCACGCTGATATGGCGCCACGCCGTGAAGAGCCCGCGTTCGTAATGCTGGCATCCGGCGACCGCGATCCGCAACCGATCGAGCGCCGCTCCGGCGGCGGGCGCGGTGCGGACGGTGCCGGTGTCGCTGGGGATTCCGCCCGCGACGAAGCGATACCAGTAGCGGCGGTGGCTGCCGAGACCCTCGACCTCGACATGAACCGAATGTGCGAGTTCGGGCCGCGCCAGCGCGGTGCCGGTCCGCACGATTCGGTGGAACGCTTCGTCCTCGGCGACGTCCCAGGCTACCGGCACGGCCTCGGCCGGCATGCCGCCATGGGGTTCGAGCGGTTTCGGCGCGAGGCGGGTCCAGATGACGAAGCCATCGGGCGCCGGATCGCCCGATGCGACGCCGAGCGTAAACGGGTCGTCGGAAAATTGCGGCGCGGCGAACGCGGGCGTCCGCGCCAGCGCGGCGAACAGCATGGCATGTCCCCCGGCGCGAAGCAGGGTGCGGCGGCTGGGCGGATATTCGATCATAAGGCAAGGCTCGCTCTGCTCATATTCGCGGACGTGTTCGGCGGCGTCCGGCTCTCGTCGATGTCTGCGAGCGCAGGTCGCATCGGTCAGCCTTCCGTATAGCGCGCCAGCGCCGCAGCCACCCCTTCGTTCCAGACGAGATGCAGCGTCTGCTCGAACGCGGCGACGAACGCGGGATCGTCCGAAAGGTCGCCGTAGATCGCGCGCATTCCAATCCATCGGGCGGGGTCCTGCTTCGCCGCGCGCGCTGTCGCCGTCAACATGTCCCAATGGGGATCGTTCGGAGGGGTCGTGCGGCCCTGGGAATCGCTGCCCTCGCTATAGCGGCACCACAAGGCGCTGGCGAGGATCAGCCCCGCCGGCATCACGCCTCTGGCGATATTGTCGCGGATCGACGGGATGATGAACTTCGGCTGGCGGTTCGATCCGTCGAAGCACAGACGGCGCGTGGTGTCGGCGATCTCGGGGTTCGCGAAACGCCGCAGAATGAGCGCCTTGTAGTCGTGCAGATCATGACCTGGGACCGGGGGGACGATCGGCACGATCTCGTCGGTTTCGATTCTCTCGAGGAAGGCCGCGATCCTGCCGTCGGCCATCGCTTCGTGGACATGCGCGATCCCCAGCAGCTCCGCCGGATAGCCGATGGCCGCATGGCCGCCATTGAGGATGCGGATCTTCATCGTCTCGAAATCATGCACGCGCGGCGTGAAGATGGCGCCGACCTTTTCGAGGGCGGGACGGCCGGCCGGGAAGCGGTCTTCGATCACCCATTGCCGGAACGGCTCGCACGTCACCGGCACCGGATCGTCAACGCCGAACGCCGCCGCCATCGCGCGCTCGCGCGGGCCGGTCGCCGGCGCGATGCGATCGACCATGGCATTGGGAAAGGCGACGTGGGTGTCGATCCAGTCGGCGAGGCCGGGATCGGACAGGCGGGCCAGCCCCACCACCGCGGCGCGCGCGGCATCGCCGTTGCCGGGCAGATTGTCGCACGACAGCAGCGTGAAGGGCGGGACGTCGGCGGCGCGGCGCGCCGCGAGCGCCGCGACGATCGCCCCGAAGGCGGTCGCCGGGCGATCGTGCGCCGCAGCGTCGGCGGCGATCTCGGGCGCCGCCGGATCGAAGCGCCCGGTCGCGGGATCGATGAAATAGCCGCCTTCGGTGACGGTGAGCGAGACGATGCGGATTTCCGGCCGGCGCATCGCCGCGATCAGCGGGCCGTTCGCGGGATCGACCTCGACAAAGCCGATCATGGCGCCGACGCGGCGCGAGCGCTGCCCCTGAGGGTCGAGCTCGATGACCGTCGACAGCCAGTCCTGCGCCGCAAGCGCCTCGCGCATCCGGGCATCGGCCGGGCGCACCCCCGCGCCGAGGATCGCCCAGTCGTGATCCTCGCCCAGCGCGAACAGATCGTCGAGATAGGTCGCCATATGGGCGCGGTGGAAATTGCCGAGACCGATATGGAGAATCCCCGGCGTCAGTCGCGCGCGGTCATATCGGGGATGGGCGACGTTCATCTCATGCCATCCAGTTGCCGCCGTCGACGCCATAGGTCTGGGCCACGATATAGTCCGCCTCCGCGCTTGCCAGAAAGACGGCCATGCCGGTCAGGTCCGGCGCCGTGGCCATGCGGCCGATCGGCACCGACGCGCCGGCCATCCGTTTCTTTTCGCCGACCGGACGGCCCTCGAGCCTTGCGAACTCCGCATCGACGCCGTCCCAATGCTCTCCATCCACGACGCCGGGCGCGATCGCATTGACGTTGATGCCATAGCGGATCAGGTCGAGGCCCGCCGACTGGGTCAGGCTGATCACCGCCGCCTTGGTCGCGCAATAGGCCGCGACCAGCGGCTCGCCTCGCCGGCCGGCCTGGCTCGCCATATTGATGATCTTGCCGCCGTTTCCGCGCGCAATCATGTGCCGCGCCGCCGCCTGCATGCAGAAGAATGTCCCGGCCGCATTCACGGCGAAGACCCGGTCGTAATCCGCCCGCGTGATGTCCGCGATCGGCGCCGCCGTAAAAAGCGCGGCGTTATTGACGAGGATATCGAGCTTTCCGAGCGTGCCGGTCGCTTCGGCGAATCCCGCGTCGATCGAGGCCTGCCGGGTGACGTCCATCTCGATCGCGAACGCGCCGGCGCCGAGTGCGTCGGCGGATCGGCGGACGCCCTCCCCGTCGATGTCCGCGAGCGCCACCGTCGCGCCCTCGGCGATAAAGGCGCGCGCGAACTCCAGGCCGATGCCGCGCGCCGCGCCGGTGATCAGCGCAGCCTTGCCCTCAAGCCTCTTGGTCATCCGCAAGCCCTGACCGCCGGATAGGTCGACAAGGCGATCGGGGCCTGGGGATCGTCGACATTGTCGAAATCGATCACCGCGCCCTGTGTCATAAGGGTTTCGCGCAGATGCTCGAAATTCATCGCCGACATGCTGTACCCATGCTTGACGCTCAAAGCGGCGGCCGTTCCCGCGCCCTGCCCCATCGCCATGCAGGTCGCCATCACGCGCACCGAGCCGAAGCCAGGGCCGTCCGCGCTCAGGCAACGGCCCGCCGTGACGAGGTTGACGCTCCCGCGCGGCACCAGGCAGCGGAAGGGAACATTATATTCCTGCCGCGGGATGACGAGGCCGTCCTGATCGTTGCTGTCGCTCGCGTGGATGTCGATGACGTGCGCGCCCTTCGCGATCGTGTCGGGAAAGGCCTTAGGAAACAGGATGTCGTCGTGTTTCAGCTCGTAGAGGCCGACGATGTGATAGGATTCGCGCACCCCCGTCTGGATGCCTGATTTCGCCAGCCAGCAGTCGCGAAATTCCGGGAACTCGCGGCGCAGGATTTCGATGATGAGTTGGAGATTCTCGCGCAGGCTGCATTCGGTCCTGGTGAACCATTCGGGATCGCTGGCGTCGGTCGCCTCGCGGAGCACGTTGATGCTCACCATGCCGTCATGGAAGAATTTGTTGATCCACGGGCCGCCGAAAATCGGAATCTCGCCCCCCTCGTTGAGTTCGAGCAGCCGGTTGCGGATCGTTTCGGAGACTGGCAGCATTCCGTCGACGGCGTCGCGGAACAGATAATCGAGCGCGTTGGTATCGACGCCGCCCAGCTGGAACCACAATGTCGCCGGCTGCAGGACGTCGCCCTTCGTGGTCGGGAGGCCCGCCGCGCGCACGAGATCGGCGTCACCGGTGCAATCGACGAACACCTCCGCCTCATAGGCAACGCGGCCTGCCTTGTTCTGCACGATGACATGGGTGACGCGGTCGCCCTCGACGACGCAGTCCGAAAACCAGCTATGATAGAGCAGGGTCACCCCGCTTTCGAGCAGGAGGCGCTGCGCGGCGAGTTTCAGTATCTCATCGTTGACGGGGAAATTGCCGCTCTCGAGCGTGACGTTTGCGCCGCCGAGTTCGGCGGCTTTCTGGAGGAGTTCAAACGGAATTCCGCCGATATGCTGCTTGCCGAAATGACGGAATTCGCTGATCGGCGTTACCAGCGCGCTTGTCGACATGCCGCCGACGAATCCATAGCGCTCGATCAGCAGCGTCCTTGCGCCATTGCGGGCCGCCGCCACGGCAGCGATCAGCCCGGCAGGACCGCCCCCACAGACGACGACATCATAGCTGCCACCGACAGCCACCTCGCTGCTCGGCACGCTGATCGACGCATTTTGTTTGAATATCGCGGACATACTTCTTCTACTGGCCAGTTTGGATGGTGAACGGGGGTGAGGCGCCCGGCTGCACTGAAGCCACCGCCTGAATCGCCCCTGCAAAGCTATTAGATATCGATAATGTATTCCTGCCATATGCCCGCCTGCTAGTCAACGATGCTTTTATCACCATGATATATACGAATATAATTTAAATCTTGCGGCCCGTAGTTGCATCACGGAAATTGTCGTAAATGCGATAATAAGATAACGATAATGTTTGTTTTGCGCGCCGTGATGGGCGCTAGAACCATCTTTCAAGGAGGTGCGTGCATGGTGGAAACAAGCAGGGGGCGGCGTCAGCCCACGCTCCAGGACCTCGCGAAGGTCGTGGGGCTGACCGCAAATACGATATCACGCGCGTTGAACGACCGGCCGGGGGTCAGTGCGACTACCCGCGCGTTGATCAAGGCAGAGGCCGAACGCCTCGGCTATGTTCCCAATGTTCATGCCCGCTCGCTCGTCCTCGGCTCGCGCAAGACGATCGGCGTGATCGTCAGCAATATTTCGAACCCCTTCTTTTCGGATCTGGTCAGCGAGGTCGAGCTTCAGGCGCAACATGCCGGCTACACCGTCCTGCTGCTGCTTTCCTACGAATCGGCGGAACGCGAGCGCGATGCCATTGACCGGGCGCTGCGATGCGGATTGGACGGCCTCATCGCGGCGCCGGTGCAGGAACGCTCCACCGCATGGACGCCGGTGATCAAGTCGGGCATTCCGCTGGTCCTCGTCAGCCGCGAACTCCCCGAACTGGGAGTCGATTTCTACTCCACCGATAATGACGCGGGCATCCGGCTCACGACCGATGCCGTGCTGGCCAGGGGCGCGAAGGACGTCGTGCTGCTCGATGAAGACATGCCCTTTTCGACCATCCGGCTTCGGACCGAGGGATTCCGGCATTCGCTCGAGCAGCATGGGCTGCCATTCGACCCTCGATACAATCTCGCGCTCATTCCCCCTGCCCGCTCGTTTCGCGTCTCCCAGTCGTGGCATGCCGACGATGCCTATCGCGTCGCCGCCGACTTGCTGGATCGCGGCCGGCGCCCCGATGCCTTTGTCGTCGGCGACGATTATTACGCCCTCGGCCTGTACCGCGCGCTGCGCGAGCGCAACATCCGCATCCCCGACGATGTGATGGTCATGGGATGGGGAAATCTTCCGTTCACACGATTTATGGAGCCGCCGCTTTCCACGCTGCTCCTGCCCTTTGAGGAGGTCGCACACCGAGCCACGCGCCGCCTTCTCGATCATATTCAGGGTACGGCCGACCACGGGATCGTGACCGAGCGCATCGTTCCGGAGCTCGCGATCCGGGGATCGACCACGCGCTGATCACCCGCCGGTCGCGGCCGCACGCCTTGTCCGGCTCCGCCCGATCACCAGGAACAGGATCACCGCAGAGGCCGGGTGCAGGATCGCCAGCCCCGCGAACAGCGCGATATAATCGAACTGGGCAAGAAGCGATCCGGCCAGCAGGTTCAGAACGAGAGAGGTGCTGGCGCCGACCGCGCCGAGTATTCCCACCGCAGATGCGTTGATCTTGACCGGGAACAGGCCCGCAAGAAGGACGTTGTATCCGACGAACCAGGCCTGACAGACCGCGACGACGACGGTGATGATGGCGACGGCGACGAACGCGCTCGACGCCATGGTGATGAGGGCGCCCAAGGGCATCAACGCGGCACTGAGGGCAAAGACGCGAAGCTGAACGCGGATGGGATCATGCCCGCGCTCGGTATAGCGGTCGACCAGGCGGCCAAGCATGATGCAGACCAGCACCGCGACGATATAGGGGATGCCGCCGACGAAGCCCAGTTCGGCCAATGACAGCCCGGCGCGCTCCTGAAGATAGCCCGCACTCCAGAAAAGATAGAAATACCAGACCGGGTCGCTGATCATGCGCGCCGCGACGATCGCCAGGAATCGCTTGTCCCTGAGCAGCTCTTTGACCGATGGAGCCTCTTCGTCGACGGCTTCGGGCAATGGGGACGGAACGTTCGGCACCGGCTGCGCGGACGAGTCGTGCTTGGTGTCCGTGAACCACCACATGATCGCGACGACGATCCCGACCACCCCCGGTATCACGAACGCCATGCGCCAGTTGAGGCCCGTCGCCAGCAAGGCGATCAACGGCGGGGCGAGGATAGCGCCGATATTTCCGGCTGGCGTCGCGATACTGATCGCGAGGGCGCGGCGTTCGACGGGAACCCAGTTCAGGATGGCGCGCTGAACGACCGGAAATGCGCCCGGCTCTGCGGCGCCCATCAAGACCCGCGACGCGGCGAGATGCCCGAAGCTATGGGACAGGCCCGAGGCGATGTTCGCAACCGACCAGCCGATCGCGAACACGGTCATGCACACCCGCGTGCCGACCCGGTCGATCAGCCGCCCGCTCACGACATACATGACGATGTAGGGCAGCATGAACGCGAAGGTCAGCAGCGAATAGGCTTCGTCGTCGAAGGCAAGCTGCGTCTTCATGACCGGCTTGAGGATGGCCAGCGTCTGCCGATCGAAATAGTTGAGGACCAGCAGCGCCATCGCAAGGCCGATGATGAGCCACGCCTTTCGGGGCATTTTCTTTACCGGTGCGGGGTCGGCGGTCGCGGTCGGAGCTTGGGTCAACGGACGGGTCCAATCGATTGAGGGTGACGTGCCGGAGCGCCTGCCATGGGTACGACGCAGGTTGCAATCTCATCGGTCAGATCGCGCCGTCTGCCAATGAATGCGGTCGCGATCCCGGCGATGCCCAACAGGATCGACCTTTCGTTGCCGGGGCGGGACGTGCCGCGCGTCCGCCCGGCCTGGGGGTTCATCGCGCGCTGTCCGGACGACCGGCACACCGAAGCCGGCGCACGAAAACCCATGCCCCGCGATTCGACGACAGCCACGTATCGCTCTCGGAGCGGCAGGTAGGCGCCGCCGCGATAGCAACCGAATCGAACTGCGGCTGGCGTGCCGGTGGGCGGCATCAGCGGGATAGCATGCGTGTCACGAGCCAACAGCCCTGACCTCCTTCATCGAACATTATCGTTATTGTAAATTGGTACGATCGATCTGTCCATAGGGTGATTTCCATCCAGATGAATGGCACAAATATGTAACAAATCCGTGTGATAGCAAGATCGTTGACTATTGGAGCCTGATCTGGCAGTTCTACATTAACGATATTGTAGAATCGATACAGGGTGTGGAACGGGGTTTCGGGCCGAGTGCCCCGCGCCGGACCACGGCCTGCACCACGGAAAATGCAGATTGTCCAATAAATACAAAATTTTAGTGGAGGACGTAATGAGGTCTAAGACAAGCCTGTTTCTCGCGGCATCGACCGTTTCGATGTTGATGGCATTCGCCGCCCCTGCCTTCGCCCAGCAGGCGCCCTCGCCCGACGCCGGGCTTCCCGGCGATGGAGATGGGGCGCAGGCAAGCGAAGGCGAGGCGATCGTCGTCACCGGTTCGCGCATCGCCCGACCCGAACTCGCGTCGCCGATGCCGGTCAGCGTCACCAACATGGAACAGGCGCTCGACCTCGGCCGGACCAGCGCCATCGAAGCGCTGGAACTCGATCCCGCACTGGGCACCAGCCAGAATCTCAGCAGCGACGTCAGAGGCTGGGATGCGGGAATCGCGGCGGTCAATCTGCGCGATCTCGGCACCAACCGCAGCCTGACGCTGATCGACGGGCAGCGCCGCGTGTCGGGGTCCGCGCGATCCTCCGCGGTCGATATCGGCATGATCCCGGTGAGCATGATCGATCGGATCGAGGTCGTGACCGGCGGCGCCGCGGCGATCTATGGCGCCGACGCGGTGACCGGTGCCGTCAACGTCATCACCAAGCGCAACGTCGAGGGCCTGCACATTTCGGGACTGGCCGGCATTTCGGAGCAGGGCGACGCCGCGAAATATCTGGTTTCGTTCGCCACCGGCGGCAAGTTTGCCGAAGGTCGAGGCTCCTTCTCGCTCGGCGGCACCTATTCGCAATCCAATCCGCTGATCTACACCGACCGCTTCGACTGGCGCGATTGGCCGACCTATCGGGCGAACCCCGAAAATACCGGCATCGATGACGGCATTCCCGATCGGGTGCTCGCGCCAAACACCCGGCAGCTCTATTTCGATTATGTTCCGACCTATTGGCTGAACGGCCAGCGCTACAAGGTCGAGGGCGGCAATGTGAGCGAATCCAATTGCGACATCGAATATAGCCCCGGGCAGTACGCCGTATGCGATGGCGGCGACGGCCGGAACCTGAGCGACCGCGATCAATTCCGCGGTGGGCTGAAGTCCTTGGCGCTGATGGGGCGGGTCGACTACAGCGTCACCGACGCCATCGAATTCGGCGCGCATTTTTCCTATTCGCGCCAGAAGTACGACGGGACGTATAATTATTGGCGCGACGACAGCCGGACGACCTATTTCTCCGGCCCGGTCCCCGGCGGGCGCGGTGCCGTCGCGCAGTTGGATAACCCCTATCTGCCCGACTCCGTCCGGCAGGTGATGCTCGATAACAACCTGACTTCACTGTATATCGACCGGACCTATGGCAACTTCCCCGAGCGGGAAGAGGATCACGACCGGGAAAGCTATACCATCGGTTCCTCGCTCGGCGGCAAGCTGGGTTCCAGGTTCAAATGGGAGGCGTTCTGGCAATATGGCCGCGTGACCGACAACGCCACCGAAGCGAATGTTCCCTGGAAATCGCACTGGATCGCCGCGCGCGACGCCATCGCCGATCCGGTCACCGGTACCCCCATCTGCCGCGATGCGGCGGCTCGTGCACAGGGCTGTGTGCCGTTCGACATCTTCAGCACGGATCCGGCGACCGAGGCGCAGATTAAGTGGGCGATGGCCGACCGGCACGAACGGCGGGTCAACACGCAGCAAATCTATGGCGCAAATATCAACGGCCCCCTGTTCGCGCTTCCATATGGCGATGTATCGGTCGCCGTGGGCGTCGAGCACCGCAAGGAAACGCTGAAGACCACCGACGATCCGCTCGCACTCGCGGGGGAACTGGTTTATGGCGCCGGTCCGTCCCAGCACCCCGAACTCAGCAAATCGTTCAATGTGAGCGAGGCCTATGGGGAGGTGGTTATCCCGCTCCTCAGCGACCTGCCGTTCGCGCGGCGGCTCGAGGTCGAGGGCGCCTATCGCTATTCGGACTATAGCACCGTCGGCAGCACCCATGCCTGGAAAGCCGGGGCGATGTGGTCGCCGGTGGACGGCCTCAGCTTCCGCGGCGTCCTGTCACGAAGCGTCCGCACGCCGAATTTCGGCGAGCTTTACGAAGCGAAGGTCGAGACGCTCACCGGCGCCTATACCGACGCCTGTTCGCTGGCACTCTATTACGCCTCCGAGACGCGGGCGGCGAACTGCAAGGCCCTGGGGATCGATACCCCTTTCGAGACCCCCAGGATCGGGCCGGTCGTCGTCACCGGCGGCAACCCCGACCTCAAGCCTGAAACCTCGACCAGCCTGACGCTGGGCGCCATATTGCAGCCGCGGTTCCTGCCGGGTCTCGATATCACCGTCGATTATTGGGATATCGACATCAAGAATGTCATCACCCAATTCTCATACGCCACCCTTATCCAGCTCTGCGTCGACGCGCCGACGATCGACAACCCCTATTGCGCGCGTGTGACCCGCGATCCGGTCACCCATTATGCGACGCGGGTTGAATCGAACCAGTTGAACGCCGCGCGGCTCTATGCACGCGGTGTCGATATCGGGGTGGGCTATCGTCGGCCTGTGGGCGAGGGCACGCTCAGCCTGTCGTTCAAGGGAACCTACCTGCTCGACAAGGTGACCGAAACCACTCCGGGAATCCCGCAAGGCGACGTCGTTTACGATGGCGCTTGGCAGAACCCCAGGTTCCGCGGCAACCTTCTGATGGCGTACAAGATCGACAACCTCAACGTCGCGCTCAACACGCGTTTCATCAGTGCCGCGACCTTTGAACTGAACACCGATTCGGATGAAGCCTATCCGCGGCAACATATCCCGGCGAAGGTCTATAACGATTTGTCCGTGCAATATGATATCGGGGAGAAATATCAGTTCGGTTTCGGCGTGAACAATATCCTCAACATCATGCCGACCCATATGCCGACGATTTATCGGGACGACACTATGTATGGCATCATTGGCCGGTATTTCTTCACCACGATCAAGATGAATTTCTGATCGGAAGACTGGAATGGCAAGCGAGAGGCGACCCTCGCTTGCCATTGGGAATGAGGGAGAGCCGAGCCATGATCCGATCCGCTATCGCTGTTGCCGGGGGACTGGCGCTCGCTTTTTCCGCCGCCTCGCAGGCCGCACCACAAGGCGCCAAGACCGAGGTCGTGCGCGGGGTGGAAGCACGGGCCAAGCTGTCGCAAGTCATCAACGATCAATTGTTCAGCTATGCCGAGGTCGGGTTCCAGGAGCATGAGACCGAACGCTATCTGAGCACCCTGCTGGAAAAGCACGGGTTCACGGTCGAGCGCAACATCGCGGGCCTGCCGACCGGCTGGGTCGCGCGGTGGACGAACGGCACCGACGGCCCAGTGATCGCGCTGGGCAGCGACATCGACGGCATCCCGAAGGCGAGCCAGACGCCCGGCGTCCCTTGGCGTCAGCCGATGGTCGACGGCGCCCCCGGCCACGGCGAGGGGCATAATAGCGGACAGGCGATGAACATCGTCGCGGCGCTGGCGGTGAAGGACTGGATGGTTCGCACGAACACCGCGGGCACGCTGGTGATCTGGCCCGGCGTCGCCGAGGAATTGCTGGGCGGCAAGGCCCGCTTCGTCCGCGCCGGGGTGTTTAAGGATGTCGACGCGGCGATCTTCAGCCATGTCAGCAGCCAGCTCGCGACCGCGTGGGGCCAGCCCAACGGGACCGGCATGGTCAGCGTCGAATATAGGTTTGAGGGAGAGAGCGCACATGCCGCCGGCGCCCCATGGCGGGGACGCTCGGCGCTCGACGGCGTGATCGCGATGGCGGACGGCTGGGAGATGCGGCGCGAGCATCTGCGCCCCGAGCAACGATCGCACTATGTCATCAGCGAAGGCGGCGATCAGCCCAATGTGGTGCCGTCCGAAGCCAAAATCTGGTTCTATCTGCGCGAGATGAATTTCGACGCCGTCGAAAAGATGCTCGCGACCGCCGACACCATTGCCGACGGCGCCGCCAAAATGACGAGCACGACGGTCAGCCGGAAAATCCTGGGGGTGGCGGCCACGCAGCACTTCAACCGGCCGATGGCGGAAGCGGCGCAGGCCAATATCGTCGCGGTCGGCCTGCCCGAATGGGACGCCGACGATCAGGCGTTCGCGCGCGCCGTGCAGGCGAATGTCGGCGCGACGGTGACGACCGGGCTGCCGACAAAGCTGATGGCGTTCGGCCCGCCGCCCGAGGAGCCGAAATCGGCCGGATCGGACGATATCGGCGACGTGAGCTGGACCGTACCCACGATCACCATCCGCTATCCGGCCAATATCCCGGGGTTGCCGGGGCATAATTGGGCGAACGCCATCGCGATGGCGACCCCGATCGCGCACAAGGGCGCTCAGGCCGGAGCCAAGGTGATGGCGATGACGGTCATCGACTTGCTGACCAAGCCGAAGCTGCTGGCGGACGCAAAGCGCTATTTCCGCGAGGTGCAGACCAAGGACCAGCATTATGTTTCGATGCTGGAGACCGACGATACGCCGCCGACATGGCTGAATGCCGAGACGATGGCGCGGTACAAGCCCGAACTCGCGAAGCATTATTATGATCCGCAGCGTTACGGGTCGTATCTGGAACAGCTCGGGATCCAGTGGCCGACGCTGACGGGCGGGCCGGCGAAATAATGCCGGGTTGAATGGCAGGGATCACGCTCGACCCGGTTGCTGAAACGCTAGCCGCCCGCCGACGAGGGGCCCTGACCGCGCCTTGGCGTCGGGATCGTTCATAAGCCCGTCTTCGGCACCGAAACGGATAAGCGAAGGAAAAGCGCCGAATGTCGACGACGCCCCCATTGACCCGCCGCCGCCTGCTCACCAACGCGGCGCAACTCGCGTCGGTGGCCGCGGCGTCGATGCTGATGCCGCCCAATGTGCAAAAGCTGATGGCGCAGCCCCGGCGCGCGGGCACGTTGAAGGACATCAAGCATGTCGTGCTGCTGATGCAGGAGAATCGGTCGTTCGATCATTATTTCGGCATGCTTTCGGGCGTGCGCGGTTTCGGCGACCCCGATGCCCTGATGCTTTCCACCGGCAGGAACGTCTTTCACCAGCCCGATGCCGCGAGCCCGGACGGCTATCTGCTGCCGTTCCACCTCGACTGTTTTTCGACCAATGCGCAGAAACTGCCCTCCACCAGCCATGCCTGGGCGGTGCAGCATCAGGCGTGGAACGACGGCAGGATGGATCAATGGCTGCCGGCGCACCGCGCCGCCGACGGGGTAAACGGCCCCTATACGATGGGCTATTTCAAGCGCGAGGATATCCCGTTTCATTACGCGCTGGCGGAGGCGTTCACGATTTGCGACGCCTATCATTCGTCGGTGATCGGGCCGACTTGGCCGAACCGTTTCTATTTTCTGACCGGCATGATCGACCCGGATGCGACGAGCGGCGGGCCGGTGATCGAAAACATCATGCCGCCCGGCGGGTTCCGCTGGAAAACCTACCCCGAACGATTGCAGGACGCCGGGATCGACTGGCGCATCTATCAATATGGCGAGATGGGAAAACGCCCCAACAACATATTCAAATATGTCGCACAGTTCCGGAACGCCGCGGCCGGTTCGCAACTGGCGCTGCGCGGGTTGCCGGACGCCGACGAGGACCGGTTCGCCCATGACGTGCTCCACGACCGCCTGCCGACCGTCTCGTGGCTGATGCCCTCCGCCGCGGGGTGCGAGCATCCCGATTATATGCCCGCCGCCGGCGCCGATTTCATCGCTCGCCGGCTCAACGAACTCGCCGCCAACCCGGATGTCTGGGCTAAGACGGTTTTCATCCTCAATTATGACGAGAATGACGGCCTGTTCGATCATGTCGCGCCGCCCGTGCCCCCGGCCGGAACGCCGCATGAATTCGTCGGCGACGTGCCGATCGGCGCCGGCTTTCGCGTGCCGTGCATCATCATATCGCCGTGGACGGCCGGCGGCTGGGTATCGAGCCAGCCGTTCGACCATACGTCGACCCTGCAATTTCTGGAACGGATCACCGGCGTCCGCGAGCCCAATATCAGCGACTGGCGCCGCCGAACCTTCGGCGATCTCACCTCGGTCTTCCGTTTCCATCAACCTGCGGCGGGGCCGCCGGCCTTGCCGACGACGGAAGAAGTGCTCGCGCTTGCCAGACATAACGCGGCGACGATGCCCTCTCCCTTCATTCCGGGCTCGAGCCAACAGGCGCCGCTGCAGGAGCGCGGCGAGCGCAAGCGCATCCGATAAGCGCCGGACAGGGCGCCGCGGCGCAGCATGAGGATAACGAGATGAACGAAAATCCGCCCGGTTCGGACGAACCGCTTTCCCCGGAGCGCCGCCTGTTGCTTGGGGGCCTCGCCGCGGCGGTGGGCGCTGCGGCAATGGGCGCTGCGGGAACCTCGCCCGCACCGGCGGCACCCGCCGCCAGGCCGGCCGCCGATGCGGCGCTGCGCGATGCCATCGACACGGTGGTGGTCATCTATGCGGAGAATCGCAGCTTCAATAATCTGTTCGGCGACTTTCCCGGGGTCGAGCAGCCGCTTTCCGCGGTGCGGCCCGAACGCTATATCCAGCGCGACCGCGACGGCAGGGTGCTGAAACAATTGCCGCCGATATGGGAAGGGCTGGTGCCGCACCGGCAGGTCGTCGAGCACCGCGAATATCTGAGCGACGAGAGCTTCTATGCAGCGCTCGCCAACGCACCGTTCGCGCTCACAACCCCCGAGGGCGATCCCCTGCCGCATGGCCTGGTCACCCGCGATCTGGTCCACGCCTTTTACAACAACCAGCTGCAGATCAACGGCGGTCGCAATGACGGCTTCGTTGCGTGGGGGAACAGCGGCGCGCTCGTCATGGGCTATTATGCGGACAATGCCGCCAACCTTCGGCTGTGGCAGATCGCGCGCGAGTTCACCCTGTGCGACAATTTCTTCATGGGCGCGTTCGGCGGCTCGTTTCTCAACCATCAATATCTGGTCGCGGCGCGCCCGCCTTATTATCCGAACGCCGACAAGGGCCCGGCAAAGCAGCACATCACCATGCTGGACGAAAGCGACCCGCGCGGCATCCGCCCCCGGCAGACCACCCAATCCCCGGCCAGCGCGATGGACGGGCCGGCGCGCTTCGTGCCCAATTCGCTGACCCCGGATTTCTACGCGGTCAACACGATGCTGCCGCCCTATGCCCCGAGCTATGAACTCGATGCCGGGCGACCGGGCTATACTGACTGGTCCAGCGCCAAGACGCTCCTGCCCCAACGCCACGACACGGTCGGCGACATGCTCTCGGCCCGCGGGGTCGACTGGGCATGGTACGCTGGCGGCTGGAGCGCCGCGCTGGCCGGACACGGCACCGACGGGCAATTCCCCTCGCGGCCCAATTTTCAGCCGCACCACCAGCCGCTCAACTATTTCGCGCAATTCGCCCCCGGCACGGCACGGCGCGACCGGCACTTACGCGATGGCGGCCTCGGCGAAACGGCGCGAACCAATATCTTCCTCGCGGACGTCGAGGCCGGGCGCCTGCCCGCGGTCAGCTATTACAAACCGCAGGGCAACCTCAACATGCACGCCGGCTATTCGGGTGTCGATGCCGGCGACCGCCATATCGCCGGTGTGATCAACGCATTGCGCAACAGCCCGCAATGGGAAAAAATGCTCGTCATCGTCACCTTCGACGAAAATGGCGGGTGGTGGGACCATGTCGCGGCGCCCAAAGGGGATCGCTGGGGCCCGGGGACGCGTATTCCGGCGATCATCGTCTCTCCCCATGCGCGCCGTGGCGAAGTCGATCACACGATCTATGACACCGGTTCGATCGCGCGCTTCCTCACGCTGCGCTTCGGATTAAAAAGGCTCCCGGGATTGGTCGAGCGCGAGCACGCGATGATCGCCGCCGGCGGGCCGCCACCAGGCGACCTCACAGGCGCCCTCGCTTTCAACGGATGAGAACGACCGGCTCCAAGAAGGCCGGCGCGATTTCCGCGGATACTGCAGTCCTGTGAGTGGTCCGTGACACCCACAACCTGGAACCCGCCGCGCTCTTCCTCTATCGGGACTTGGTTGCAGGCAAGTGGCGAAGATATATTGTCAGCGGCGCCTGAGCTTCTTCCCCAACGCCGAGGGGCATACGCTTTATGGACTGATTGTACCACTGAAATAGCGCTAAAGGCGGCGGTATCCCGCCACCTCAACGCTACTACTGGCCGGTATGAGACTGACCGCTATTAAATGCTGATAAGCGATAGCGGACATTCCCGAATTGACGTGCATCGATGGCAGGTCGCGACCGGTAGTGGCCGCTCCTTTCCATATTTCGTCATTCCCGCGAACGCGGGGCGTCCATTGTCGGCGCGGGGATGATAACTGCCTTCTACCCCATTCCGGTCATGTGCCGGCGTTGGGACGATCAATCCTTCGCATATCTTTCACCCGGACGACCTAGAAAATCTTGACCTCACCGTTTGATGGCGCCGAAGAAAAATCCGCCGTGATCGAGATTGGCATTCTCCGTATTCGGGATTCACCAGCATCTAAGCTGCCTGCATCAGATATCGACGCCGATATCCATAACGGGCATTTGAAGGCCACTTACCCATGAAGCAGAATCAGGACGTCCCGACCACAAACAGACACTTCAGATCAATCAAATTTCATGGCGACGACGGCCACGAACTCCACGCGACGATGCTCTCCAGTCCGCTGCGCTCTCTAAAACGCGCTAAGCGGCAGACCCTCGTGCTGTTCCACGGAGGAGGGCCGGATCATCATATGCTGATCCCGCTGGCCAATCATATGCCCGCCGGCTGGGATATCATTCTCCCCGATATCAGGGGCTATGGCCGATCCGTTTGCCGGGACGCTTCACGGCACAGCTGGGGACAATATGCAGCGGATGTGATCGCCCTGCTCGACCATATTGATGTTCGGCGCGCTGTCGTCGGCGGGGCGGGTCTTGGTGGCACCATCGCGCTTCGGGTCGCCGATCGGTATCCCCAGCGAATACGCGCCGCCGTCGTCATCAGCCTGGAGGCGATTGAAAGCGACGCGGAACGGATCGGTGAAATCCGCGCCATGGAAGCCTTTGCTGCGCAGGTTCGGAGCGACGGGATTCAGGCAGCCTGGGCACCATTCCTGGAACAGCTCCCCGTCGTCATCGGCGCCATGGTACGGGACGCGATTCCGCGATCTGACCCCGACAGTATCGCGGCGGCCGCCGCGATTGCCCATGATCGTTCCTTCGGCAGCGCCGATGAGTTGGCCGCAATCGAGGCCCCTACGCTGATCATTCCGGGCATCGACAGCCGACATCCGACGTCGCTGGCGGAGGACGTCGTCGAGATCCTTCCAAAAGGACGATTGGCGGACGTCCGGATGTCGCACGACATGCGATCGTCCAGCGACTTCGCAGAAGCTCTGGCGCCCTCGATCATCGCGTTTCTCAAGCAGATTGCCGAGGACCCGGTGCAGCCACGCAATGGCCGTTAGCATCCCCCTCCCAGTGTGAACGAGATGCTCTGGGAAAGCGACTGCTGGCCGATTTGAGACAGTCCGGTTCTTGACGCCTTTCATCGGAAGCGAACCGTAGAACGGGGTGCAACCTAACGCTTGGGAACGGGTCTCACGAAATTTGCCGCAGCTGCTTAAACCATCGGCCTATCTTTAATAATGAGAATAGTTATCATAAGGTCGTTCGCTGGCGTCTCATCTGCCCGGGGCCGGCACGCAACAGGACCCAAGGACGAACAGTTGCAGGAAACCGCGACCAAGAATGCCCAGCCAGCGCGCCTTCGCGATCCGGCGACGTTCCTCCCGCATCATATAGTCGTCGTCGACGACGACGCCGGTGTTCGGACGCTGCTTGTGCGCATCCTGCGCGAAAGCGGTTATGAGGTGAGCGGCGCGCGCGACGGGATCGAACTGGAAGCAATCATGGGTGCCGGACGGATCGACCTGATCTTGCTCGACGTCATGCTGCCGGGCGAAAGTGGCATCGATCTATGCCGGATGGTCCGCAGGGGGAGTCATGTGCCGATCATCATGATCAGCGCGCGCGGCCAGGAGAGCGACCGTGTTGCGGGGCTTGATGTCGGGGCCGACGATTATGTTGCCAAACCCTTTGGCCGGTCCGAGGTGCTCGCGCGCGTGCGAGCCGTCCTGCGACGAATGCGCGACCCGCATACCCCGCTCGACGCGCCGCTGCCCGAACGCTTTGAATTTGCATCGTGGCAATATCATGCCCGACGCCGCGAACTGATTGCCCCGTCGGGCGCTGAGGTAGACGTGACCGCTGCCGAACAGGATTTGCTCCTCGCACTGCTTCGCAATCCGCAGCGCATGATCGGCCGCGAGCGACTGCTAGAACTGTCGCGCAGCCGCATCGGCTCCTCGACCGACCGCAGCATCGATGTGCTCGTCAGCCGGTTGCGACGGAAACTTGGCGATGGTCGCAAAGTCCGTCCGCTCATCCGCACGGTCCGCGGCGTCGGCTATATGCTTGCCACCGACGTTATCGTGACCTGACCCCATGCGCCTGCGTCTTCCGGAGGCGATGATCGGGCGAATTCTGCTCGTCCTCATCGCTGCAATTTTACTTGAATTGTGCGGCAATCTCGCTCTCCAGAAATGGCAGGAACGGGAGCTTCTCTCCGATCGGGAAGTCGAACAGATCGCCAGCCGGCTGAGTGCGGCTGAAGCCACCACCCTGACTCGCTACCCCCGCCACCGCAGCGATCGGCTGCGCGACCTTGCCGAGGGCGACCTGTCGCTCAACTGGGTACCGCGGACCGTGATCACTGACTTCAGCGCCTCTTTCGCACAGTTGCAAAGCCTGCGTGCACGCCTTCTTCAAGCCGCGCCGCAGCTTGCAGCACGCGAGCTTCGGCTGACACTGATGCCGTCGGCCGAACGCGGCGAGCGCGATCTGGTCGGCGCGCTGCAGATCGCCGACGGCAGCTTCATCACCTTTCGCCTCAGCCCCTATCTTGGCGCGCCACCGGATCCCAGGCTGGTCATTCTCCTCCACCTGCTGCTCGTTGCGGCGGTGCTCGGCGTCGCACTGGTCATGATCCGCGCCCTTGTTCGTCCGCTCAGCGACCTCGCCGCGGCCGCTGACCGGACTAGCGGCGGACGCGCGAGCCCCATTGTGGCCGATGGCCCTGCAGAGGTGCGCCGCGTCGCGACAGCCTTTTCGGCGATGCAGGATCGGCTCTTTCGCGCAATGGACGACCAGATGCAGGCGCTTGTCGCTGTGTCGCATGACCTGCGCACACCGATCCAGCGGCTTCGCCTCCGCATCGCCTTGCTCCGCGACGGCGACGCCCGAGATGCGATGGGCAACGACCTCGCCGAAATGGAAAGCTTCATAGAGGGAACCCTATCTTATTTCCGTAGCGGCGATGACGAAACGCCGCGATTGATCGACGCAGCTGCATTGGTTGCAACGGCGGTCGATACGGCTGCCGACCTTGGCGACGACATCCTTTATCGCGGCCCCGACGAAATGCTGGTCACGACGCGGCCGGTTACGATCAGGCGCATCCTGGCCAACCTGATCGACAATGCCCGGCGTCACGCCGGGCGTATCGAACTGACGCTTCGTGCCGAGGGTCCGGGCCGCTTTGTCATCGACATCGATGACGACGGTCCGGGAATTCCCGCCGATCGACGCGACGAAGCACTGTTGCCGTTCCGTCGGCTCGACGAAGCCCGCGAGGGCGGCGGCGCCGGAATCGGGCTGGCTGCTGCCTACAAGGCAGCGGTCCTGATGGGCGGCTCGCTGACGCTGAGTGACAGCCGCCTCGGCGGCCTCCGCGTAAGTGTTTCGCTGCCGCGCGGAGACGCGTTCGCCGCCCGAGTCCCCGCGGCGCGTTTGTAACAAAGTGTTACAAGCGCGCTGACGGCGCCAGTTCCCGATTGACCCCAACCGGCGTCCGCATCAGGTGCGCCACCGATCTTTTGCAATTCATTCGCATTATCGGGGGGGGCATCATGACCGCTTTCTATCGCTCGACTATCCGCCTTGGTGGCGGCAGCTGCTTCGCTGCCATTGCCGCTTTGATGGCCGCGCCTGCTGCTGCGGATGCAGGCGACGAAGCCCCGGCCGGGTCGGACATCGTGGTCACCGCTGCGGGCTATGAACAGAAGATCACCGATGCCCCCGCCAGCATCACTGTGGTCACCGCAGAGGAATTGCGTCAGCGTCCCTATATGACGCTGATCGACGCGGTCCGCGATATCGAGGGTGTTGACGTCGGCGAAACGTCCGACAAGACCGGCCAGCGCACGATCAGCATCCGCGGCATGGGATCGGACTATACGCTGATTATGATCGACGGCCGCCGCCAGAACAATCATGGTGACATCTATCCCAACAGCTTCGGCGGCAACCAGTTCAACCATATACCGCCGCTCGACACGATCGAGCGGATCGAGGTCATCCGCGGCCCCGCCTCGACCCTATATGGTGCCGATGCGCTGGGAGGGGTGATCAACATTATCACCAAGAAGGTGCTGGACCGCTGGACCGGTTCGGCGACCTTCGGGCGCTCGATCCAAGAGGACACCGATTTCGGCGACGACATGACCTTCGACGCTGCGGTCAGCGGACCGATCGTTCCCGACCTCTTTGGCATCAAGCTGCGCGGTTCCTATTACAAGCGCTACCCGTCGGAACCCGATTTCGCACCCGTCGTCGACCCCGCCGGCGTGTCGCACATCCGCGGCCTCGGTTTCGGCGGCGGCGGCAAGACGGTCGCGAACACCAACCGCGCCTATGGCGGCTCACTGACCTTCACCCCTTCGCCTGACCACAGCTTCATCTTGGACATCGACTATTCGAAACAGGTCTATGATAATACGCCGATCGTCGATCCCGACACCGGCGTCATCACCTATCCGCTCGGCACGCTCGACGGCATCGAAAGCATCTGGCGCGCGACCGGCGGCGTCGTCCAGCCGCGCGTCGGCTATACCGAAGATCAGATATTCGACCGCTTGTCCTGGGCCGGTACCTATAATGGCGACTTCGGCTTTGCCCGCGCCTTCCTGTCCCTCGCCTATATCGAGACGAATAACAAGGGCCGCACCATGCCCTTCTCGGTCGCCGAGCGGCAGTTGCTGCAACAGATGTTCAGCGGCACCGGCCCCTATGCCGGCATGCCGACCGCCCAGCGCCGCGCGCTCGCCGAAAGCACCTTCCTGCCGCGCCCGCTGCGCACGCTCGAAAGCGCGCAATATACGCTCGACGGCCGCGTCGACATCCCGATCGAAAATCTGGCGGGCCGCCATAATTTCGTGGTCGGCGGCCAATATATCGACGGCACGCTCGACGACGGCGTCTTCGGGCTCGAGGCTGCAGTCGGCGGGATCGACGCAGTGCAGGACCACCGCATATGGTCGCTCTTTGCCGAAGATAATTGGACGCCTTTCGAGGGCTTCAGCATCACCGGCGGCATCCGCTACGACAACCACAATCTTTTCGGCGGCCATTTCAGCCCGCGCCTCTACGCCAATTACGACATCTTGCCGACGCTGACGGTGAAGGGCGGCATGAGCACCGGTTACAAGACGCCCAAGACCACCGATCTCTATGACGGCATCCGCGGCTTCGGCGGCCAAGGCACCAGCCCCTTCATCGGCAACCCCGATCTGAAGCCCGAATCCAGCGTCAACAGCGAAGTTGCGCTCTACTGGAACCCGTCGGCGAACAGCGGCCTCAACGTCACGCTGTTCCACAACAAATTCAAGGACAAGATCGACACGACGATCGTCCAACCCTGCGCGCTGACCAATTTCGTGCGGCCTTGCGCCAATCTCGGCGATTATTATACCGTGCTCGGACTCGGCAGCACGATCAGCATCCCGTTCAATGTCGACAAGGCGCGGATCAAGGGTGCGGAGGTTGCGGGCCGTTATCAATTCTTCCCCGGACTGTCGCTGCGCGCCAATTACACCTACACCGACAGCAAGCAGCAGACCGGCGTCTCGGCGGGCCAGCCGTTGACGCAGTCGGCCAAGCATATGGCCAATGCGACGATCGACTGGCAGCCACTCGATGGTCTGTCAGCGCAGCTCTCGACCGAACATCGCTCGCGCCGTTATCGCGGCGTCGCGGTCAACGGCGACCATCTCTACTACAAGAGCTACACGGTGCTGAACCTCGGCGCGCAATATCGCATCAACGATCATCTGACGATCAGTGGCCGGGTGAACAATCTGCTCAACCGCGACTTCCGCGACTATGATGTCGATTTTGGCCAGCCCGTAAACGGCGTCTATACGCCGACGTACATCGATCATTACAACAACAAGGACAAGGCGCGCAGCTACTGGGTGAGTGTCAACGCGCGTTTCTAAAAAACAGCAGATTGTCCTGCCGACGGCACTCGGACGGACGACGCTCGATCGTCCGAGCGCTCGCCTGCGGCACCGAGGTTTTCGATACCTGCCGTTGGCCATTGGCGGCGAGTCTGTTTTTGGGGCGGCAAGCGCAGAAAGCCGACAAAAGCCGCGGGGCAAACCTGGATCGTCTGTGTCTCGCGCTGCGTCGCCGGGTTTGCGCTGTACCCAACAGCGACGTTTCAGCGACATCATTGGTTGCGGTCAGTCGACATGGTACCGATTTCCAGCGCCCGAGACATCACTCCAGACGGCCCAACGCCATGTTGCCCAGGGTCAACCGCGCATCGCCGACCAAATTATTGCGTTCGTCGGCTTCGGGAGATTGGCGCATCTGTCAGCCTCGCGGAGCGGGTGCTGGTAGAGATGGAAATCACGCAGTCTCCCCTCATCGAGGGTTTGGTGCGGATGGAGAGAAAGAATGCTGGCGCGAGGCGTCAGGCTTTGCCGCGCCCGTCGGAACACAGTAGCAGGAAACCACACCGGCTGCCCACGTGTCTCCGGATAAGACCTATCTGTCTTAGCCAGGTCTGGCCGAGTGCGGACAGTCGGCTTTCAGGAACTAGACACTGAAAGCCGACGCCCAATAGACGATCACCCAGCCGCTATCGGCTTTCGGACCGCGCACGCACCGTATCGAAGTCGTGGCGCACGAGCAGTTCGCCGTTGCGCCATACAGGCACCAGCAGGTTGCCCCCCGGCGCGACGCTGTCGAGCCTTGCCGCCGCCATCCGGCCGTCCTTCATCACAACCGCCTGCCGTCCGGCCTTACTCGCCTTGCCCGGGTCGGTACTCGGCATCTTGAATACATCATGCCACACCCCGTCGTCGCCCAGCATCGCATTCGCCTTCATCGCAAAGCGCAGCGTGTCGCGATTGACGTGTTGCAGCATCCCGCCACCCATGCCAAAGGCGATATTGTCGATTGCAAAGCCCTCTTCGGCCATCCGCGTCACCAGCATCCCAATGCTGTCGACGGTCATCCCGTCGCCCTGGATCACGCGGACATGCGGGTCGAGCACGCGATAGCCCTTACCGTTCACATGGCCGCCGAACTTCTCCCACAGCGTCTTCACCGTGCGCAGCGGCGTCTCGATCGGATCGCCGCTGTCGGGACGCACGACGAGCGTCCCCTGCCGCGCCAGCACCTTCTCACGCAGGCTGCCGCCCCAGATGTCGGCGACCGCAGCATCGAGGTCATAGCTGTCGGAGACGACCGCGACGATCCGGCCCTCACCCTCGAACCGGTCGAGCATGTTGCGATAGGCGTCCTCTTCGCGATCGCGGCCCCAACTCGTCATCGTGCTGTGCTCGGCGGCGGGGATGGAAAAGCCTGCCATGTCGGCGCCATAGTAGCGCCGCGCCGCGACGAGTGCCTCCATCGTGTCGGTGCCCTGGAAATTGACAAGATGCGCGAGCCCGCCGAGCCCTGCGCTTTCGGAGGAGGACACGCCGCGCGCGCCGAAGTCGTGGAGCTTGAAGGGGAGCTGCCCCTCTACATCGTCCGACGTCTTCTCCAGCCCGGCGCGGATCACCTGCTTGCACTTCCAGCTCAGCGTCGCGACCGTCGTCGGATACCAGATCGCGCGCAGCATCGCGGTTTCGATGAAGGTCGTCAGCCACGGCATGCGCGGATCGGTGTTTTCGAGCTGGACCATTGGCACACAGGAAGGAACGACCGTGCCTTCGGGCAGCGCCTTGATTTCGAGCGGCAGATAGCCGCCATGGTCGGCGACGATCGCTTCCCATCCCGCGCGGTTGAACGGCACCCCGTGCGCGACGCAGATCGCCTCGGCCTCGTCGATGTCGGCCACCGCGATCGGCTGGCTGAAATAATCGACCAGCAAGGGCTGGAGCCCGAGGAAGACGATCTCGTCGGAGAAGGGGTTAGGCCGCGCCTCGACATAGGCGCTGATCACGCGCGCCTCGGGTGGGTACTGAAGAAAGTGGCTCTGCTTATAGCTATCGGTTGCCAGGATCAGGTTTTTCATGATGTGAACTCCTCACATGCGCTTGTTTCGGCGGGGCTCCCCCGCCGCAGGGTTACAGGTCGGCCATCTCTTCGATGATCGACCAATGGTCTTCAAAGAACATCTCGGGGCTCAGGTCGCCGAGGCGGTACCAGCGCGCATGCGCGGCATCGTCACCGCCTTTGACGGCGAACAGCTTCCGCCGCTCGGGCAGCCGGAACAGAAAGGCATGGGTGATGACGCGGCCACGCAGGCTGCGGTTCGGCGCGTCGAACACGCGCGTGCGATGATCTTCGATGAAGCTGCCGAGCATCGCGGGCGGTATCTGTCCCTTGCCATCGCTGATCCCCGTCTCCTCGCGCAGCTCGCGGATCGCGGCGTCGCGGATGCGTTCGCTCGCGTCAACGAAACCGCCGGGCAGTGCAAGCAGGCCCTTGCCCGGAAGCTGTCCGCGCTCGACGAGCAAGATGTGGCCCGACTGCACCACCACCGCGTCGGCGGTGACGAACGGCCCCATTCCCCATTGCTTCGGATAGTCGGCGAGATATTCGCTTTCCTCAAGCAGCGTGCGGAACGTCTCGTCCAGCTTGAAGGACTCGAGCCATGCTGCGACATCGACCGTCAGGATCGATGCGGGCACTTCGGGGATGCGCTGAAAAAAGCGCCGCCGCACGTCGGTCGAGCTGAAGGTGCCATATTGGCTGTCGATCTGGATGTTGTCCCACTCGGGAAACAGGCGGAGATAATAGGAGGACGCATCCTTGCCATAGCCCGTCAGCGCGACCCGGAAATCGGCAAGCCCATGGCTGCCGAAGCCGTGACCGTTGCCGACGGCGAGGATGATGCGGTTCACGCGCCGCTGCACTTCGGTCACCCAGGCAGTGTCCGAATAGAGATGATCGTTGAGCGGCTCGACGATCAGCCGCTCCTCGGCCATTTCGTGGCGGAACGCGGCGCGCAGCATCGCAGCGCGCTCGTCGAAGGTGAAGGGATTGCGCGGGTCGCGCGCGACATTTGCCGACCCGACAAGGACGATCAGCCGACCCACCTGATCCAGCGCCTGCCGGATGACGTGCTCATGTCCGATATGGAGTGGCTGGAAGCGCCCGATAAAGACGCCGAAATCTGCTTTTTCCATTGCTCGAGACTCCCTCGATCCATTGCTCGCTCCGGACTCCCCGGTGCGGCCCGCCTGCCCATTCGGAGGCGTCGCAAATCTTATATTCATTTGACATATATCTAGTCAAGATATAAGTTGCATCCATGCCCAATGCCTATGATCCCGCCGATTTCCCGCCGCTAGCCGTGACGGTCGATCTAGTACTGATGACCGTGCAAGAAGCGCAGTTGGCGGTTTTGCTCCAGCGCCGTAGCGAGCCGCCGCATAGGCGCGCACCAGCCCTGCCCGGCGGCTTTGTCCGCATCGATGAAAGCCTCGACGCGGCCGCCCGGCGCATCCTCGTCGACAAGGCGGGGCTCGACGACGCTTGGCTCGAACAACTCCACAGCTTCGGCGACCCAAGCCGCGATCCCCGCATGCGCGTCGTCACCATCGCTTATTTCGCGTTGATTCCTGTCGACAGGTTGGCCGCGGCGCTGGCGGATCATGACGATCTGATGTTGGCGTCGCTCGACGCCCTGCCCGTGCTCGCATTCGACCATGCCGCCATCGTCGATCACGCCGCCGCGCGCCTGCGCGGCAAACTCGACTATACCCCGGTCGCCTTCGCGCTCCTCCCGCCGCTGTTCACATTGCGTGCCTTGCAAGATGTCCATGAGGCGATCCTCGGGATGCGGCTCAACAAGCCCGCGTTTCGTCGTCGGATGCTGGATAAGGGCTGGATAGAAGGCACCGGCGAGCGAGAGGAAGGCGGCGCTTTTCGCCCCGCAGAACTCTTTCGCGTCAAACCTTAAACGCGGTCTATCGCTCCGGTATCAAGCAAGGGCGCCGCGTCCAGATCGCCCGCTCCCAAAATGTCGGCCAATCGCTCAGTCCCCGCAAGCACCATCGCCTGCTCCCATGCGGGGAGCGCTGCAAAGCGGACTCCGAATGTCTCCTGAAGCATATCCGGAGCTTCGAGAAGACAGCGCCGCCCCTTGGACGTCACCTCCAGCAACACGCGCCGCTTATCTTGGTCGCTCCGGGCACGGGACGCCATATCCAGGGCGACAAGGCGATCGACGATCGCCGTGATTGTCGCGTGACTGAATTGCAACCGCTGAGCGATCAATCCCGGGCTCACCTCTTCGCCCGCTTCGATTTCCCGTAGCACGAGCAACTGCGATGGCGTGAGCCCCGTTGCCGAGGCGATGCGCCGGGTGCCGCGTTCGGTCGCGCGCAGGACGCGCCGCAAGGCCTTCAACGTTGCGTTCGCAATCTCGGACTCCATCGGCATCTGTTAGCGACGGAGCGCGTCGGCGCCAAACGCATTCTTCTTTCGGGTATTCGTGACTATATTTTGATATATGAAATATAAACCTGATTCAAGGTTGAACATGTCGGAAAAATTCCTATGTTTTGCGCGAATCGAGCCTCAGAGGACCTCACGTGGTTCGGAATTTATTTCAGGAGATGAAAGATACTGGATCGGCAAAAGGGCGAAGAGTCATTGCCTTCAGGGAAAGATCTGGACGCACGTCCGGCTGCCGCGGCCGATGTGCAGTTCCGTCCGCCACGCGCGGCCGATGGCCCGGCTGTCACGGCCTTGATCGCGGCCTGCCCGCCGCTTGACCGCAATTCCCGCTATTGCAACCTGCTCCAATGCGAACATTTCGCCGACCATTGCGTCATCGCGGAGAAAGCGGGACGAATCGTAGGTTGGGTATCCGGTTATCGCCCCCCGTCCGATCCCGACGCCTTTTTCGTCTGGCAGGTCGCGATATCGTCCGAAGGGCGCGGGCGCCGGCTCGCCAGCCGAATGATCTCCGACCTGGTTGCAAGGTCCGCGCAGCGCGGCGTCACGCACCTGATCACCACGATAACGGACGACAACCATGCCTCATGGGCTTTGTTCCGCGGCTTGGCCCGCGACTGGGACGCTTCGTTCGAACGCTCCGCGCTGTTCGAGCGCGAGACCCATTTTGCCGGCGCTCACGCCACCGAATATCAGGCCCGCATCGGGCCGCTAGATCGCCAAAAGATACACGAAGAACGGGGATAGAATGATGATTACGACACCGCAGCCGTCCGGTGCGATTCCGGACCGGAGCATCTTTGAGCGTCGCGAATCCGCAGTACGCAGCTACGCCCGCTCGATGCCGCGCCAGTTTGGCCGGGCCGAGGGCGTGTGGATGCACGATAGCCAGGACGGGCGCTATCTCGACTTCCTCTCGGGATGTTCGACGCTTAACTATGGGCATAACCACCCGATATTGAAGCAGGCGCTGCTCGATTATATCGCTGCCGATGGCATCGCCCACGGCCTAGACCTCCACACCGATGCGAAGAAGGAATTTCTCGAGACGTTCGAGGAAATGATCCTGAAACCGCGTGCGCTCGACTATCGCGTGATGTTCACCGGGCCGACCGGCACCAATGCGATCGAAGCCGCGATCAAGCTCGCGCGCAAGGTCACGGGGCGCGAAATGGTGATCGCCTTCACCAATGGCTTTCACGGGATGACGTTGGGGGCGCTAGCCTGCACCGGCAACGCAGCGAAGCGCGGGGGTGCCGGCGTGCCTCTCAGTCATGTCGCCCATGAACCCTATGACGGCTATTACGGCCCCGACGTCGACACCGCCGGCTTGCTCGAGCAACGGCTGTCTGACCCGTCGAGCGGCCTCGATGCGCCAGCGGCGATCCTGGTCGAAACCGTGCAGGGCGAAGGCGGGCTCAACGCCGCGTCGCCCGAATGGCTGCGTCGCATCGCGAATATCGCGAAAACTCACGGCGCGTTGCTGATCGTCGACGACATCCAGGCCGGCTGCGGCCGCGCCAATGGCTTTTTCAGCTTCGAGGATATGGGCTTCACTCCCGACATCGTGACGCTGGCGAAGTCGCTATCGGGCATGGGCTTGCCTTTCGCGCTGACGCTGCTTCGCCCCGAATTCGACCAATGGCTACCTGGCGAGCATAATGGCACCTTCCGTGGCAACAACCACGCTTTTGTCACCGCGACCACGGCGCTCCGCCATTTCTGGAGCGACGATGTCTTTCAAGACGACGTCCACCGTCGAGGCAGGCTGCTCAAAGCTCGGCTGGCCCGCATCGCGGCAGAACACGACTTCGAAACGCGCGGGCGCGGCATGATGCGCGGCGTCAACACCGGCTCGGGTGACCTTGCCGGGGCCGTCACCGCCGCCTGCTTCGATGCGGGGCTCATCATCGAAACCAGCGGCGCCCACGACGAGGTGATCAAGGTTCTTGCCCCGCTCGTCATCGACGACGCGACGCTCACGGCGGGCCTCGACATCCTTGAAACAAAGATCCGCGAGACGATGGCCGCCGATTACGCCGTCGCTGCCGAATAATAATGGAGAAACAATATGATCCTTCGCAATCTCAACACCATCCGTAGAACCGACCGCAACGTCCGCTCGGACGGCTGGGCCAGCGCCCGAATGCTGCTCAAGGACGATGGAATGGGCTTTTCATTCCATATCACCACCATGTTCGCGGGCACCGAATTGAAGATGCACTACCAGAACCATCTCGAGGCGGTGTTCGTGCTGAAGGGCAAGGGTACGATCGAGGATCTGGCTACAGGCGAAATCCACAAGCTGGAGCCCGGCGTGATGTACGCGCTCAACGACCATGACCGGCACATCGTGCGACCCGAAACCGACATTCTGACCGCCTGCGCCTTCAACCCGCCCGTTACCGGCAAGGAAGTGCACGACGAGACGGGCGCCTATCCTGCCGAGGCCGACCTCGTTCGCGAGCCCGTCCCCGCCGACTGACAGCCAACCCGATTGAAAGGGGGAAGTCCCATGACAGACATCTACCCATCGCGCCACGCGGCCGAGCCAGAGATGCGGCCACGGCAGGATCCCGTGGTCCATAATGAATGGAGCAACGACGCACCGATCAGCGTGCAGCAAGCCGCGCGGTTCGATCGCGACGGCTATATCGTGCTCGAAAATCTTTTCTCGCACGAGGAAGTCGTCTTTCTGCAGCGCGCTGCGAGCGATCTGCTCGCGGACCCTGCATCACTCGACGACGATACGGTCGTAACTGAGCCGCAGAGCAATGAAATCCGCTCGATCTTCGAGATTCACCGGCAAAGCCCCATCATGGCGCGCCTCGCCGCCGATGCGCGGCTGGCCGACGTCGCCCGCTTCCTGCTCGGCGACGAGATCTATATCCACCAATCGCGGCTCAATTATAAACCCGGTTTCAAGGGCCGTGAATTCTATTGGCACAGCGATTTCGAAACCTGGCATGTGGAGGATGGCATGCCGCGGATGCGGGCGCTGTCGATGTCGATCCTGCTCGCCGAAAACACCCCGCACAACGGACCGCTGATGGTTATCCCGGGTTCGCACCGCACCTACCTCACCTGCGTTGGCGAAACTCCCGACGACCATTATCTGAGCTCGCTCAAGAAGCAGGAATATGGTGTTCCCGATGAGGACAGTCTGGCCGAACTGGCGCACAGGCACGGCATCGTCGCGCCGACGGGCAAGCCCGGCACCGTCATCCTGTTCGACTGCAATCTGATGCACGGGTCGAACGGCAACATCACACCCTTCCCCCGCGCCAACGCTTTCCTCGTCTACAATGCGGTCAGCAACCGGCTGGCGAAGCCGTTCGGGGTCGAAAAACCCCGCCCGTGGTTCCTTGCGCATCGCGGCGAGCCCGAGGTGCTGGCGGTCGAGCACGGCCTGCTTGGCGAAGCGGTGCCGGCATGATGGAACGTCACAGCGTAGAGAAAATCGGCGGCACCTCGATGGCCGCAACCGCGACCCTGTTTGACAATGTGCTGATCGCCGGCCGGTCGGGGAGCGATATCTACAATCGCATATTCGTCGTTTCGGCATATGGCGGCATGACTGACTTGTTGCTCGAGAACAAGAAGACCGGCGCCCCCGGCGTCTATGGGCGGTTCGTCGCCGACGACGACGCCGACGGCTGGCGCGACGCGGTGGCCAAGGTTCGCAACGCGATGCATGAACGCAATGCCGCGATGTTCGCGCGCCGGGAAAGCCGCGCCGAGGCCGACGCCTTCGTCGACCACCGCATTGCCGCGGTTTCCGCCTGCCTCGACGATCTTGCACGGCTGCGTGCCCACGGCCGCTTCTGTGTCAAGGAACAGCTGATGACGGTGCGCGAGCTTCTCGCGGGTATCGGCGAAGCACACAGTGCGCACAGCACCAGCCTGCTGCTCCGCAACCGCGACGTGAACGCTAGGTTTGTCGATCTGACGCTGTGGGACCAAGACGACCTGCGCAGCCTGGATGCGCGGATCGGAGATGCTTTCGCCGCGATCGACCTGACGACCACCCTTCCCATCGTCACCGGCTATGCCGGCTGCGAGGGCGGTATGGTACGGCGCTATGCGCGCGGCTATACCGAAATGACCTTCTCGCGACTGGCGGTGCTGACCGGCGCGCGCGAGGCGATCATCCACAAGGAATTTCACCTGTCGAGCGCCGACCCGAGACTGGTCGGCGAGGACAAGGCGCGCAAGATCGGCCGCACCAACTATGACGTTGCCGACCAGCTCGCCAATCTGGGGATGGAGGCGATCCACCCGGGTGCCGGGCGCGGCCTGCGGCAAACCGACATTCCGCTGCGCGTCCGCAATACTTTCGACCGCGAGGATGGCGGTACGCTGGTGACCGGCGATTATGTCTCGGACATCCCGCGGGTCGAGATCATCACCGGGATCCGCCAGATGCAGGCACTTCAGTTCTTCGAACAGGACATGGTTGGTGTGAAGGGTTACGACACTGCGATCCTCGATGCGCTGACGCGGCACGGCCTCTGGATCGTCAGCAAATCGTCGAATGCGAATACCATCACCCATTACCTGTCAGCGAGCGCCGATGCGGTGAAAAAGGTGATCGTCGACCTGCAAAAAACCTATCCCGACGCCGCCATCTCGGCGCAGCCGGTGGCGATGGTGGCGGCGATCGGCAGCGACATATCACGGCCCGGCCTCGTTCCCGATGCGCTACGGGCCCTCGATGAGGCCGGCATCGCGATGATCGCGATGCAGCACCAGATCCGCAATGTCGACGTCCAGTTCATCATTGAAAGCCGCGACTTCGACGAGGCGGTTCGCGTGCTTCACCGGGCGCTGGTCGAAGGCGAGAATCAGGCGGCGGAGGACCGGCACGCAGCCTGACGCGGCGGCCAAGGGTACCCGATGTTCGCGACGATTCTGCCTGTTCGAAGCCTGCTCGCCGCCATCTTCGTAATGATGGCCGGCAGCGGCTTCCTGTCGACGCTGATCGGCCTCCGCCTTGAACGCGCGGGCAGCGGAACGATGGTCATCGGCCTGATCGCAACCGCCTATTTCGGCGGGCTTGTGGTCGGCGCTCTCAGGGCGGGTAATATTGTACGCCGCGTTGGCCACATCCGCGCCTTCGCGGCCTTTGTTGCGCTGCTTTCGGCGAGCACGCTGACTTATGCGCTGTTTCAACAGCCCCTGCTGTGGACGGCACTCCGCTTGGTTGACGGACTGTGCGTCGCAGGAGTCTTCATCTGCGTCGAAAGCTGGCTCAACGACCGCGCCGACGCCGGCACGCGCGGCACCATACTCGCCTGGTACATGGTCGCGCTCTATTCGGGGCAGGCGCTCGGCCAACTCCTGCTCCGCTCGGGGAATACCGCGCAGCAGGTGCCATTCGAGCTTGCATCAATTCTGATTTCGCTCGCGATCATCCCCGTCTGCCTGACGCGCAGCGCCGCACCCGTGCTGGAGGATGCTGCTTCGTTACCACTACGCCGCCTGTTCGATGCCTCGCCGCTCGGCGTGACCGGGGCGGGAATTACCGGACTGCTGCTCGGAGCCTTCTATGGCCTCGCCGCCATCTATGCCCGCCGGATCGGACTCAACCTCGGCGACACCGCGACCTTCATGATGACGGTCATTCTTGGCGGTGTCGCGCTGCAATGGCCGCTCGGCCGGCTGTCCGACCGATACGACCGACGCCGCGTGATAATCGCCTGCTTCGCTGCGACGCTGGCGGTCAGCATCGCCTTGACGACACTGCCCGGCGGCTTGGTCCTGCTCGGGCTCGGCGCGACCTTCGGCGGGCTCAGCTTCGCGCTCTATCCGCTTTGCGTCGCCTATGCGAACGACCGGCTTTTGCCATCGGAGCGCGTCACGGCGAGCGGCCAGCTCGTCCTCCTCTATTCCGCCGGCGCGGCGCTCGGCCCTCTCGGCGCGGCTGCCGCGATGACCCTCACCGGGGCAGGCGGCCTGTTCCTTTTCATCGCGTTCGCCGCCGCGACAATGCTCGTCTTTGGCCTGTGGCGCCTCGCCACCAGCGATCCGGTTCCCGGCGCGGCGCAGCAGGATTTCCAGATTCTGCCGCGCACAACGCCGGTCGCCGCGCTGCTCGATCCTGCCGGCCCCGAATTTCCCACCCCCTCGACCGCACCGAAACCACGAACAGGTGACCAATGGACAAACCCGTGACAATCCACGCCCCGGGGCATCCGCCGCCCTTCCCCACGCCCTCGCCGCTGCACCGCGCAGTCGGAGCATCGGCGCTGGGCAATGCGGTCGAATGGTTCGACTATGGAATCTACGCCTATGGGGTGACTTATATTTCGACGGCGCTCTTTCCCGGCGACACGGAAGAGGCGGTGTTGTTCGCACTTGCGACCTTCGCGATTTCCTTCCTCGTCCGCCCGCTCGGCGGACTCTTCTGGGGGCCGCTTGGCGACCGTATCGGTCGCAAGGCGGTGCTCGCGATGACCATCCTCTTGATGGCGGGTGCGACGTTTTGCGTCGGGCTGATTCCATCCTATGAAAGCATCGGCTTCTGGGCCCCGGCCTGCCTGATCATTCTTCGCATGCTGCAGGGTTTTTCGACGGGCGGCGAATATGGCGGCGCGGCGACCTTCATGGCCGAATATGCGCCTGACGAAAGGCGCGGCTTCTATGGCAGCTTTCTCGAATTCGGCACGCTCGCCGGTTTCTCGGTCGGCGCCGCACTCATGCTCGGTTATTCGCTGCACCTCGGCGACGCGGCCATGCACGAGTGGGGCTGGCGTATCCCCTTCCTGATCGCAGGGCCCATTGGCCTGATCGGCATGTATGTGCGATCGAAGATGGAGGACACGCCAATATTCCGCGAAGAAATGGCGGCGGCCGAAAACCGTACCCCGCCGGGTATCGGCGCCCTGATGCGCGACTACTGGCGCCCGCTGCTCGTCGTTGGCGGCCTTGTCGTCGCACTCAACGTCGTCAACTATTCGCTGCTCAGCTATATGCCGACCTATCTTCAGCAGCGCATCGGCCTTTCGAATGAAGAGGCGCTTGTCGTGCCGATCATCGGTATGGTCTTCATGATGCTCTTCCTGCCGTTCGCGGGCGCGCTCTCCGACCGCATCGGCCGGCGGCCGATGTGGCGCTGGTCGCTGATCGGCCTGCTGCTGCTCGTGGTTCCGCTCTACATGCTGATCGGGACGGGCTTCGCGGGAGCCGTCGTGGGTTTCATGCTGCTCGGCCTGCTCTATGTGCCGCAGCTCGCGACTATCTCGGCAACCTTTCCGGCTATGTTCCCGACCGCTGTGCGCTTCGCGGGCTTCGCCATTGCCTATAATATTTCGACATCGATCTTCGGCGGTACTGCGCCGATCGTCGGCAGCGGCCTCATTAGCCTGACGGGCGATCCGCTCATGCCCGCTTATTACATGATGCTCGCCTGCCTCGTCGGCCTTATCGCGCTACGTTACATGCCCGAAACCGCCGGACGGTCATTGCGGGAAGATCCCTTCGCGGAGGACGCCCTCCGCCAATGACGGCTGAAGCCAAACGTCTACCGGAGAATGGGGGCACTCCAGATTCTGGAAGCGACCGCCTCCGGATCATCAAAAAAGTCGGGTGAAACCTGCTCTCGGACATCGCCGTATAGCTGCAGGAAAGAAGTGGCGCACCCGGAACGATTCGAACGTCCGACCCTCAGATTCGTAGTCTGATGCTCTATCCAGCTGAGCTACGGGTGCGTGGAGAGGCGCCTTTAAGACCCGTCGCGCGGGGGCGCAACCCCCTATTTCAGCTTTGTGACCGTTCCGCACGACGATTGGCGGCGCACGGCGTCGATCGCTCCGATTTCCGTGGGATCTTTCAGCAGAATACGGATCAGCGCGATACCATGGTCGTGGTTCGTGCGGACAACTTCGCTTCCTCGAGGTACCGTCTGCCCCGCCCGCGCGACGATGATTCGAAACGGCTTGCCGCCTGCCTCGACATCGTTGCGCACGAAAATCACATCGGTCGCCGCGTCGAAGACGCTGAGCGAGGTGTAGCGACCGGGAACCGGCACGACATCGATCGCGACCGGCCCTTCCGAAAGATTATAGGGACAACTTGAATAGGCAAGATCGGGGCTAGGCCGCACCACGGGCTGGCGGTCGGGGTTGGCGAGATTGCCGTATGACATCGTGTTGACCCCGCCCTGCCCCAGCCGCTCGATCGCAATGTCCATCAGGCCATAGGGAATCGCCCGGATCGCGACATAGCCCGCTATGGCGACGACGATCAGGCCAAAGGCGAGCGGGCCGAGCCAATTGCGCATCTCAGCAGCCCTCCTTCACGATTTGCGGGAGTACCACCTTCGCCGGATCGGCGCGGAAGGCCTTTCCGGGGTTATACATGCGCAACGTCAGATGGAAGGGTTGCCCCTTCGTCCCCGGCAACCATGCCCCCTCTGCCGGCCTCGACGGGGCAATCGTGACACGCCACGCCCCTTTGGCATCGAGCGCCACATTGGCGCCGTTCACCGACCAGATGTTCGCCGGATTGGCGACCAGATAGCCTGCCTCGTCATAGATAGTGACGCTCCACCAGCGCGCGTCGAGCGGCGTCCCCGACAGGCTGTAACGGCAATTGCCGTCGAGTTTTGCACCAGCTGCATCGGTTTTGGCCGACCAATAGATGGTTTCCTTGGCCGGAAGCGCGAGCAGCCCGCCGCGCGCCACCGCAGCACGCGTGATCGCGCCGGTTGCCTTGGTGCCGTAGCCGAGCGAAGTCGACCAAGGACCGTTCTCGATCCCGCCGTCGCGCAGCCCGCCGCCGGTGAGCGCCCATGCCGCGCCGAGCCCCACCGCTATCCCGCCCACCAATGTGATCGTATAGCGGTGCCAGCCCTTCATGCGCTTTGTCCCCCGATTATTTGCCCTTTTTCAGCGCAGCCTGAGCGGCCGCGAGCCGGGCGATAGGCACACGGTAAGGCGAGGCACTGACATAGTCGAGCCCCGTCTGCTCGCAGAAATGGATGCTCGGCGCATCGCCGCCATGCTCGCCGCAGATGCCGAGCTTGACGTCGGGGCGCGTCTTGCGACCGCGGTCAGCAGCGATCTCGATCAACTGGCCGACCCCCTCGACATCAAGACTGACGAACGGATCGGTCAGGAAGATGCCCTTGTCGACATATTGCGTCAGGAAGCGGCCCGCGTCGTCGCGGCTGATGCCAATCGTCGTCTGTGTAAGGTCGTTGGTACCGAAGCTGAAAAACTCAGCAGTTTCCGCAATCTCGCCCGCCATCAGCGCGGCGCGCGGCAGTTCGATCATCGTGCCGACCAGATAGGCGATCTCGCGGCCCTTTTCGGCGAACACCGCCTTCGCCTGCGCGTCGACGACCGCTTTCATCAGGTCGAACTCGCGGCGCGTGGCGACGAGCGGGATCATCACCTCGGGAATCGGCGCGGCGCCGGTTTCGGCAGCAACGTCGCACGCCGCCTCGAAAATCGCACGCGCCTGCATTTCATAGATTTCGGGATAGGTTACGCCGAGGCGGCACCCGCGATGGCCGAGCATCGGGTTGAATTCATGGAGTTCGTTCGCGCGCGCCTTCAGCGCCTCGATCCCGACGCTCGCAGCCGCGGCGACGTCGGCGAAATCCTCCTCGCGCGTCGGCAGGAATTCGTGGAGCGGCGGGTCGAGAAGGCGAATGGTAACCGGCAGCCCGGCCATCACCCCGAAGATCGCGGCAAAGTCACCGCGCTGTTCGGGGAGCAGCTTGGCCAGCGCGGCACGGCGGCCGTCTTCGCTGTCGGCGAGGATCATCTCGCGCACCGCTGTGATCCTTGCGGCGTCGAAGAACATGTGTTCGGTGCGGCATAATCCGATACCTTCTGCACCGAAGTCGCGTGCAACCTGCGCATCCTGCGGGGTTTCGGCGTTGGTGCGCACCTTCATGCGGCGCACTTTATCGGCCCAGCCCATCAAAATGCCGAAATCGCCGACGAGTTCGGGCAGCAATGTCGGAACTTCGCCCGCCATCACTTCGCCGGTCGAGCCGTCGAGGGTGAGGATATCGCCCTCGCGCAGTTCGCGTCCCGCGACGCGCAGCACGCGTGCGGTACCATCGATCGACAGCCCGCCCGCGCCCGAGACGCACGGACGCCCCATGCCGCGCGCCACCACAGCCGCGTGGCTGGTCATCCCGCCGCGCGCGGTCAGGATGCCCTTCGCCGCGTGCATGCCGTGAATATCCTCGGGCGAGGTTTCGACGCGGACGAGGATCACCGCCTCGCCCATCGCCGCGGCCTTTTCGGCGCTGTCGGCGTCGAACATGATCTTGCCCGATGCGGCGCCGGGGCTCGCAGGAAGTCCCTTGGTCAGCACGTCGCGCGGCGCATCGGGATCGAGCGTCGGGTGGAGCAGCTGGTCGAGCGCGCCCGGATCGACGCGGCCGACGGCTTCCTCCTCGGAGATCAGCCCCTCGGCGGCCATTTCGACCGCGATGCGCAGGGCCGCCTTCGCAGTCCGCTTGCCGCTGCGCGTCTGGAGCATCCACAAGGTCCCGCGCTCGACGGTGAACTCGATGTCCTGCATGTCGCGGTAATGCGTCTCGAGCGTATCGAAGACGCGGCCGAGCTCGCCGAAGGTCTCGGGCATCGCCTCTTCCATCGACGCCGGCTTGGCGCCGGCCTTTTCGCGCGCAACCTTGGTGAGGTACTGCGGCGTGCGAATGCCCGCGACGACGTCTTCGCCCTGCGCGTTGATCAGCCATTCGCCGTACCAGGCGCGCTCGCCCGTCGCCGGGTCGCGCGTGAACGCAACGCCCGTCGCCGAGGTGTCGCCCATATTGCCGAACACCATCGCCTGGATGTTGACCGCAGTGCCCCATTCGGCGGGGATCGAGTTCAGGCGGCGATAGACCTTTGCGCGGTCGCTTTCCCAGCTAGCGAAGACGGCACCGACGGCGCCCCAGAGCTGGTCGTTGGGTTCCTGCGGGAACGGCGCGCCGGTTTCGCGCTCGACGATCGCCTGATATTCCTTGACCAGCGCCTGCCAGTCTTCAGCCGACATCT
>JALDYH010000178.1:0-8204 GCA_032154175.1 Sphingopyxis sp.
GTGTGGCGCGGGCGGCGGCATCACCGCGTCGGCACGGGCACCTCGCCCGTCCAGTCGTAAAAGCCGCGCCCGGCCTTTTTCCCGACCCAACCGGCATCGACATATTGGACGAGCAGGGGTGCGGGGCGGAATTTGGGATCGCCGGTACCGGTGTAAAGCACGCGGATGATCTCGAGGCAGGTGTCGAGCCCGATGAAGTCGGCGAGCGTGATCGGTCCCATCGGGTGATTGAGCCCTAGGCGACAGCCGGCGTCGATGTCCTGCATCGTCGCGACGCCTTCGCCGAGCGCGAACACCGCTTCGTTGATCATCGGCATCAGGACGCGGTTGACGATGAAACCCGGCGCATCGTTGGCGTGGACGATTTCCTTGCCGAGCCCGCGACCAAAGGTCTCGACCGCCTTCAGCGTCGCATCGCTGGTCGCGAGACCCCGGATCAGTTCGATCAGCCCCATGACCGGGACCGGGTTGAAGAAATGGACACCGATGAAACGCGCCGGATCGGGCGCCGCCTGCGCCAGCCGCGTGATCGGGATCGAGCTGGTGTTGCTGGCGAGGATCGCGGTCGCGGAGAGATGCTGGCCGACGCTGGCGAAGATCGCGCGCTTGATCTCTTCACGCTCGGTCGCCGCCTCGATGACGAGGTCCGCGGGCGCGAAGGCGGCATGGTCGGCGACAGGGGTAATGCGGCCGAGCAGCGCATCGGCGTTGGCTTGAGTCATCTTTTCCTTGGCGACGAGCCGTCCGAGCGCCTTGGCGATGCCCGCCTTGCCCGTTTCGGCGCGGGCGATGTCGATGTCAGAGAGTAGCACGTCATGTCCGGCACCTGCCGATACCTGCGCGATACCCGCACCCATCTGTCCCGCACCGACAACCCCGACGATCATATGCTGCCCTTCTCGCTGAAAAACCGTGCCTGTGCCCCTACGGCTTCGGTTCCGCGCGTCAAGGGGCCGAGCGGAAAGCCGTGGCTTCGGCAAGGATCAGGGCGAAGGCCGGATCGGCATCGTCCCACGTCGCGACGGGGGTCCAGCCGCCAGCACGAAGCAGCAAATTCGCGTCGCGCGTCCCATATTTATGGCTATTCTCGCTGTGGATCGTTTCGCCCTTCGCCATCGCATAATCGCGGCCGTCGACGGCGAATTCCATATCGCACGCTGCAACGAGGTGCATTTCGATCCGCGCATGGACATCGTCCCAGATCGCGCGATGAGTGAAGTTTTCAACCGGAATGTCGCCGCCGAGTTCGCGATTGATCCGTTCGAGCAGATTGAGGTTGAACGCCGCAGTCACGCCGGCCGGATCGTCATAGGCGCGTTCGAGTATCGCCACATCCTTGATGCGGTCGACACCGATCAACATCAGCGATCCGTCGCCAAGCGTTGCGCGCCAGTGGCGCAGCAGGTCGATCGCGGTACGCGCGACCATATTGCCGATCGTCGAGCCGGGGAAAAAGCCGAGCTTGGGCAGCGGGCAGATCTCACGCGGCAGATCGACGCGCTGGGAGAAGTCGGCTTCGACCGGATAGATCGGGATTCCCGGAAAGCGCGATGCGAGCGCGTCGGCGCTGTCGCGCAGGAAGTCGCCCGATATATCGACCGGTACATAAGCGGCCGGCGCGATCGCATCGAGCAACAGCGGCGTTTTGGTCGAGCTGCCCGACCCCAGTTCGACGACCGCGCGCCCCGGGCCGATCGCCGCGGCGATGTCGGCGGCGTGGCGGGTCAAGAGGTCTGTTTCGCTGCGTGTCGGGTAATATTCGGGGAGCGCCGTGATATCTTCGAACAAGGCCGACCCCGTCGCATCGTAGAACCAGCGCGCGGGAATCGCCTTCTGCCGCTGCGCGAGACCGGCGTGGACGTCGGCGCGGAAGGCGATATCGACGCCCGCATCGTCCGCCGAAACCTGACGAAGGTTGCGCACGATGCCCATGTCAAAGATCCTTTGCGAGCCGGACGCCGGTGAACTGCCAGCGCTGGTGGGGGTAAAAGAAATTGCGGTAGGAGGCGCGCAGATGGCCGCGCGGTGTTGCGCAGCTGCCGCCGCGCAGCACGAACTGGCCGCTCATGAACTTGCCATTATATTCGCCGACCGCGCCGGGCGCGGCGCGGAAGCCGGGATAAGGGCGGTACGCACTGCCGGTCCATTCCCACACGCTGCCGAACATCTGTTGCGGGTCGGTGTCATCGGCGGACGCCGCCGGCTGTACCGGCCCCGCGATATCGAGCTGCTGTCCGCCGTCAGGGTCGAAGGCCGCAGCGGCCGCCTCCCATTCGAACTCGGTCGGCAGGCGCGCGCCGGCCCAGCTCGCGAAGGCGTCGGCCTCGAAGAAGCTGATGTGCGTCACCGGCGCGGCGGGGTCGCTTTCGCGCCAGCCCGAAAGCGTGAACTGGCGCCCGCCGTCCCAATAGGCGGGCGCTTCGATATTCCCGGCCTGTACCCATGCCCAGCCGTCGCTGAGCCAGAGCGACGGGGTGTGATAGCCGCCATCGGCGATGAATTCCTGCCATTCGCCGTTGCTGACCGGGCGGCTGGCGAGCGCGTGGGGGGTGAGCAGCGCATCGTGGCGCGGGCTCTCGCAGTCGAAGGCGAAGCCTTCGCCGGCATGCCCGACCGGCACGACGCCTCCGGCGCCTTCGATCCATTTCATCGCGGAAAACTGCGTAACTTCACTCGTGATCGGCATTTCCCACACGGCGGGGCCGAGCGGATTCTGCGCGAAGAGATGCTTGAGGTCGGTGAGCAGCAATTCCTGATGCTGTTGCTCGTGATGGATGCCGAGGGTGACGAGCGTCAGTGCCGCGGCGGAGAGGTCGGGCAGCGCGCTTTGCACGGCGGCGTCGACGTGCGCACGCCAGATGCAGACCTGATCGAGCGACGGGCGTGTCAGCAGACCGCGCTGCGGCCGCGCATGGCGCGGTCCCTCTGCCTCATAATAGCTGTTGAAGAGATAGGGATAGCGTTCGTCGAACAGGCGGTAGCCCGGCACATGGTCGCGCAGGATGAAGGTTTCGAAAAACCATGTCGTGTGCGCGAGATGCCATTTGGCGGGCGAGGCGTCGGGCATCGACTGCGCGCTGGCGTCAGCGTCGGAGAGCGTTGCGACGAGATCGAGCGACAGGCGGCGGGTCGCGGCGAAGCGCCGTGCGAGGCTCTCCATCGTGTCGGTTGTCGGCGAAGCGTCGGTGCGGCTGGCCATGGTGAGACAATTCCCCGGGGTGCGATTCGGTTTCGCGTTGAAGCCAATTATGGTTACACCGCGATGGATTGTCTAGAACATTAAGGGAACATATTAACGCGTCGCGCCGGGTTTCCAGAGGATGTCGCCGCCCGCTGCGGCGTTGAGATGCCGGGTGAGCACGAAGAGATGGTCGGAGAGGCGATTGAGATAATTGAGCGCAAGCGGATTGAGATCGCGCGCGCTGCCCGCGGCAACCGCGGCCCTTTCCGCGCGCCGCGTCACCGCGCGCGCGAGGTGAAGGCGCGCCGCGGCTTCGGTGCCGCCGGGGAGGATGAAGCTGCGGAGCGCATCGAGATCGTCGTTCATCGCGTCGATCTCGTCCTCGAGCCGCGCGATCTGGCTCGGCACGATGCGCAGCGCCATGTCGTGCGGGCCGAAACCGAACTGGATGTCGGGCGGTGTCGCGAGATCGGCGCCGAGGTCGAACATCTCGTTCTGGATGCGCGACAGCATCGCGGCCTCGTCGCTCGCCGGGTCGAGCGCGGCGGCGGCGATGCCGACCCAGCTGTTCGCCTCGTCGACGTCGCCGATCGCCGCCATCAGCGCGTCGGACTTCGCGATGCGCGAGCCATCGACGAGACCCGTGGTGCCGTCATCGCCGGTGCGCGTGTAGATCTTGTTGAGCTTGACCATAAGCGCCGGCCTATTTGCCGGCGGCGAGAAGGCCGATCAGCACGAGCAGGATGATGGTGATCGCCTGCCACTTCACGCGCGCCATCATCATCCTGTTCTGCATCACCTGATTTTCGTGCGCGGCGCCGTCCATCTGGGCGCGGTGACCCTGCGAGAAATAGAAAAGCCCGCGCGCGAGCGAGAAGAGGACGAAGCCGGCGGCGATCACGACGCCAAGGATGAGCAGGATTTCCATATATCCACTCTAGGGATTTTGCAGCGAATAGCCAGCGGGAAGCCGGCCGGCGGCCAAATCGGCGGCGAGCGCGCGCCCGTCGATCCCGGCCGCGCGGAGCGAGGCGAGCGACGCCGCGGCGTCGCGCTTCGCCAGCCTTTTGCCGTCGGGACCGCAGACCAGCGCGTGGTGGCGATAAAGCGGCACCGGCAGGCCGAGCAGCGCCTGGAGCAGCCGGTGGACGTCGGTCGAGGCGATCAGGTCGGCGCCGCGGGTGACGTGCGTCACGCCCATATCGGCATCGTCGAGCGTGCTCGCGAGATGGTAGCTGGCCGGCGCGTCCTTGCGTGCCAGCACGATATCGCCATGCGCGAGCGGGTCGGCAGTTCGCAGCCCCTGCCCCTGCTCTTCCCACACAAGTCCGCCCGTTTCCGCCACGGCGCGCGCCATGTCGAGCCGCCAGCAATGCGGTTCGGCGGCGATGCGACGTTCGCGTTCGGCATCCGGCAGATTGCGGCAGGTTCCGGGATAGACGGCACCCGAAGGACCGTGCGGTGCCGAAAGGCTGGCAGCGATATCGGCACGGGTGCAGAAGCAGGGATAGACGCGACCGCGAGCACGAAGGCCATCGAGCGCCGCCGCATAATCGCCGAGCCGCGCCGACTGACGCACCGGATCGCCGTCCCATTCGAGGCCGAGCCAGCGAAGATCGGCGAGCGACGCGTCGACATATTCCCCACGCGAGCGGCTGCCGTCGATATCGTCGATGCGGATCAGGAAGTGGCCATCCGCCCGGCGCGCGGCATCATGTGCCAGCACCGCGCTGTACGCGTGGCCGAGGTGGAGCTCGCCGGTCGGGCTGGGAGCGAAGCGCGTGGACATGATCCGTCCCATGAATCCATATGCTGTGCCGAGTCAAAGGCAAACATTCCATATCTTGCGGGCAGATGCCCCCTTGACGCCAGAATCTGATAGGGCATGTAATGATGGTGTCACGCGCGGGAGGCAGTGGCGCGCCATCCCGTGAAACAAGGGGGGCAGCGTTACCTAGCCATGTTCCATCCCGATCTTGCCCGGCATCCCGATAGCTGTCCGGCGCTCGTTCTCAACGCCGATTACACGCCGCTGAGCTATTATCCCTTGAGCCTCTGGCCCTGGCAGACCGCGGTGAAGGCGGTTTTCCTCGACCGGGTCACCATCGTCGAAAATTACGAGCGCGAGATTCATTCGCCGACGCGGACGATGCCGATCCCGAGCGTCATTGCGCTGCGCCAATATGTGAAGCCGTCGGAGCATCCCGCCTTCACGCGCTTCAACCTGTTCCTGCGCGACCGTTTCGCGTGCCAATATTGCGGATCGGGCAAGGATCTGACCTTCGACCATGTCGTGCCGCGGCGGCTCGGCGGTCGCACGACGTGGGAAAATGTCGCGACCGCGTGCGCGCCGTGCAACCTGAAAAAGGGTGGCCGGACGCCGCAACAGGCGCATATGCCGCTCTATCGCCAGCCCTGGCGCCCGACGAGCTGGCAGCTGCAGGACAATGGCCGCGCCTTTCCGCCGAATTACCTGCACACGAGCTGGATCGACTGGCTATATTGGGATGTTGAACTGGAAGGCTGACAAGCCCACAACGGGCACGACAGCATGGGTTCACCTCGATGGCATTAGGCGCCCGCCAACCATCAAAAAAAGGAGACACATCATGGTTCGCCTCACCCGCGTCCTCGCCGCCAGTGCGATCACCGCGCCCCTGCTCGCCGCCTGCGCGACGATCATGCCGCCGTCCGAAGCGCCGGTGTCGGTCACCGGCAGCATCACCTATCGCGAGCGCATGGCGCTGCCCCCGACCGCGCAGGTCGAAATCCAGCTCAGCGACGTCAGCCTGATGGATGCGCCGTCGAAGACGATCGCGCAGCAGTCGTTTACTGCCGACGGCCGGCAGGTGCCCTTTGCCTTTTCGCTGACCGTCGACGAACGCAAGATTGACCCCCGCGGCCGCTATTCGGTTTCGGCGCGCATCACCGACGCGTCGGGGAAGCTGATGTTCATCACCGACACGCACAATGGCGTGACCTTCGACGGTCGCCCGCGGATCGATATGGGGACGCTTGTGATGGTCCGGGCCCGCTGATTACAGGCCTGAAAGGGCGCGCATAGCTATGCGCGCCCACCCCCTGGCTTGACCAGGCGCCTTCGCAGGTGCAGCAAAGGCGGCCATGGGCCCGCCTATCCAGATCTCGCAAAATCCCGACATCCGCTATCTGGGGCGGATTCTCGGTGACGTCATCCGCGCCTATGGCGGCGACAAATTGTTCCGCCAGACCGAATATATCCGCTCGTCGAGCGTCGACCGGCACCGCGGCATCGCGGGGGCCGAGGCGATCGACCCGGGGCTCGACGCGCTGGGGCTCGACGACACGATCGCCTTCGTGCGCGGCTTCATGCTGTTTTCGATGCTCGCGAACCTTGCCGAGGACCGGCAGGGCGTTGCCGCCGAGCCCGAAGCGACGGTCGCGGCGGCGATCGAAAAGCTGCGCGGCGACGCGATCGACGGCGACGCGATCGCGGCGCTGCTGAGCGCATCGCTTGTCGCGCCGGTGCTGACCGCGCACCCGACCGAGGTGCGGCGCAAGTCGGTGCTCGACCACAAGAACCGCATCGCCGAACTGATGCTGCTGCGCGACCGCGGCGAAGACGAGACGGCAGAGGGCGATGTCGTCGAGGATGCGATCCGGCGCCAGATCGTGCTGCTGTGGCAGACGCGCCCGCTGCGCACCGAAAAATTGTTCGTCGCCGACGAGATCGACAATGCGCTTACCTATTTGCGCGATGTCTTTCTGCCCGTCGTGCCGAAGCTTTACGCGCGCTGGGAAGCCGAGCTGGGGCAGCGCCCCGCGAGTTTCCTGCGCGTCGGCAGCTGGATCGGTGGCGACCGCGACGGCAACCCTTTCGTCACCGCCGGGACGATGCACATGGCGACGGGCCGCAACGCCGCGGCGGTGCTCGGCCATTATATCGATGCGGTTCACCATCTCGGCGCCGAGCTGTCGGTGTCGGCGAGCCTTGCCGCCGTCCCCGACGCGGTCGAAGAACTGGCCGAGGCGAGCGGCGATGCGGCGCCGAGCCGCCGCGACGAGCCCTATCGCCGCGCGCTGTCGGGCATCTATGCGCGGCTTTGCGCGACCTATACGAAAATCGTCGGCCGTGCACCGCCGCGACCTTCGGCTCTGAGCGGCGAGCCTTACGCTACCCCCGCTTCGCTCCGCCGCGATCTCGTCACCATCGCCAACGGGCTGTCGGCGAACAGCCAGGGCCAGTTCGGCGGCATCGGCGCACTCGGGCGGCTGATCCGCGCGGTCGAGGTGTTCGGTTTCCACCTCGCGACGCTCGACATGCGGCAGAACAGCGCGGTGCACGAGCGCGTGCTCGCCGAATTGCTGTCGGTATCGGGCGTGTGCGCCGATTATCTGGCGCTGGGTGAAGAAGAACGCATCGCGCTGCTCACCGCCGAACTGCAAAGCGACCGGCCGCTTGCCGCGCCCTGGCACAAGTGGAGCGACGAGACCGCGGGCGAACTCGCGATCGTCCACGCCGCCGCCGATGTGCGGGCAAGGCTGGGCAATGACGCGATCTGCCAGTGGATCATCTCGATGTCGCAGGACCTGTCCGACCTGCTCGAAGTCCATGTGCTCGCACGCGAAGCCGGGCTGTGGCGGAGCGGCGACGAAGCCGGCAAATCGAACCTGATGGTCGTGCCCCTGTTCGAGACGATCGCCGACCTCGACCGCGCGCCCGCGATCATGGCGCGTTATTTCGCGATGCCCGAAATCGGTCCGCAGATCGGCCAGCGCGGGCATCAGGAAGTGATGATCGGCTATTCGGATTCGAACAAGGACGGCGGCTATCTGACCTCGACCTGGGGGCTGCATCAGGCGTCGCAGGCGCTGACCCCGGTGTTCGAGGACGCCGACACCGCGATGCAGCTGTTCCACGGCCGCGGCGGCGCGGTCGGACGCGGCGGCGGTAGCGCCTTTGCCGCGATCCGCGCGCAGCCCGCGGGGACGGTGCAGGGGCGCATCCGCATCACCGAACAGGGCGAGGTGATCGCGGCGAAAT
>JALDYH010000179.1:0-8158 GCA_032154175.1 Sphingopyxis sp.
CGACCGGGTGTTCTACCGCGTCGTCGGCCCGGACCATCGCACCGTGACCGGATATCCCGACCTGCCAGCCGGCCACGTGATGCGGCCCGGGGACAGTGAGCCCGTCGGCCAATTCTACGATGCGCGCTACCGGGGCGAGGATGTCCGGTTTGTCTCGCTCGCGCGCGAAATTGCGCAGCCGGGCCGGACAGGCTGGGTCTATGTTCAGGTCGGGCAGACGCGCCGCGCCCGCGACGCGCTCGCGCGCGAGTTGGTAATCGGTTCGCTCGCGCCTATCCTGCTCATGACCATCGTGGCGCTCGCGGTCGTGTGGTTCGGCGTTGACAGGGCCCTTCGGCCGCTTGGTCAGCTCAGTGCCGAACTGGCGGCGCGGCAACCCGAGGAGCTGCACGCGATCGCAACGCCGGTGCCCAAGGAAATCGTTCCCGTCGCGGACTCGATCAACGGTTTCATGGCGCGCCTTTCGGGCAATATCGAATTGCTGCGTAGCTTCATCGCCGACGCGGCGCATCAGATCCGCACGCCGCTCGCGGCGATCCATGCGCAGGCGCAAGTGGCCGAGGATGGCGATCTCGACGAGATGCGGAGCGGTCTCATCGCGGTGCGCCGCAACGCAGCCAAGCTCACGCGCCTCGTTAACCAGATGCTCAGCGATGCGACCGTCCAGCACCGCTCGGAAGTACGCGACTTTGCCGAATTCGACCTTCTTCACAGCGTGCGTCAGATCGTGCGCGAGGCGGTGCCCGTTGCCGAGGACAGCGATGTCCGCTTCACCAGCCCGCTCCGCGAAGCGCCGATGGTCGGTGACCGGATCATGATCGGCGAAGCGATCAAGAATCTCATCCAGAATGCGCTGACGCACGGACGCTCGGAACATGGCGAGGTGGTAATTGAACTCGTCGCCGCCGATGGGGGCGGGTACATACTTTGCGTCTGCGACCGCGGTCCGGGGATTCCGCACGACCGGATCGAGCGTGTGTTCGAACGCTTCACGCGGGGCGAAACCGGTGCTCCGGGCGCCGGTCTTGGCCTTCCTATCGTGCGGCGCGCGATCTTCAGCCACGGGGGCATGATTTCCCTTTCCAATCGTCCGGGTGGGGGACTCAAGGTCGAAGTCATCTTGCCGAGGGAGGCCCTGCGCCGATGAAAACGCTGCCTTCCCTAATAATAGCGATACTCGCGTTGGCCGGCTGCGCCGAGCGCGGGGCAGGTGGCGACAAGCTCGCCGAAGCCCGGCATCTCGTCATCTACAGCACCACCGATGCGGCGGCGTTCCAGCCGGCAATCGATGACTTCCGGGCGCTGAATCCGGCGATGGATATCAGCTATCACGAACTCGAAGCCGCCGACCTCGACCGTCGTTTCCGGAACGAAGAAGCCGCTGGGGGATCCGAGGCGGACCTGCTCCTCAGTTCGGCGATGGACCTCCAGGTCCGCCTCGTCAACGATGGCTATGGCGCGCCGCATCGGTCGGCAAATACCGCGGTCCTGCCGGGTTGGGCGCGCTGGCGCGACGAGGCGCTCGGGTTCACGTTCGAGCCTGTCGTCATGGTCTTCAATCGCCGGCTGATGAAGGGACGCGAAATCCCGGCGTCGCGACCGCAGCTCCTTGAGGCGGTACGCGCCGATCCGGCATTCTGGCGTGGGCGCATCGGCACTTACGACGCAGCCACGAGCAGCGTGGGCTATCTTGTAGCCTCGCAGGACGCGCGCCAAAGCGCGGATTTCGGTGCGATGGCCGAGGCGTTTCGGGACGCTCGGGTCGTCACCGCGGGCACAACCTCGGAAATTCTTGGACGAATCGAGGGCGGCGAGTTGGCCGTCGGCTATAATGTTCTGGGCTCCTATGCGCGCGCGCACGCGGAGCGGCATCCCAATCTAGAGATCGTATATCCCGCCGATTACACGCTCGCCGTTGCGCGCACGGCGGTCATACCGAAATCAGCGCCGCATGCTTCGGCGGCGCACCAGTTTCTTGACTATCTGCTTTCGGTTCGCGGCCAGCGGACCCTTACCAACAAGAGTCGGTTGAGCGCGGTTCGGCCAGAGTTTGACGGCCCCTATACCCGCCTTGGAATCACCGAAACGAGTGTCGGCCCGCTGCGACCGATTGCTCTTGGTCCCGGCCTCCTCGTCTATCTCGACGACCAGAAACGCGAGCGTTTGCTCGCGCTCTGGGCAGGCGGTACGCGCTGAACGATTTCTGTCATGGCGATGACAGGCGACCGACAGGATATCCTGCCACAACATCCAGCATAGAGCCGCATCAAGCGGTCTAGGGCGCTTCAGCGCTCAAGGGGATCGGAGACGCGCCGAGCGCACTCCGGATGGAGAGATGGATGTCGAGGGAATTGCCGTGCTGACCGCGCTTGGCTTTGGGATGGTCATCACCTTCATGGCCTTGATCATGACCAAGCGGCTTTCGCCGATGGTCGCGCTGATCGTCATTCCGGTCATCTTCGCCATCGTCGGCGGCTTCGGCGGTCCGGAGCTGGGGCCGATGATGATCGAGGGCGTGAAGACGCTGGCGCCGACTGGCGTGATGCTCATGTTTGCCATCCTCTATTTCGGCATCATGATCGATGCCGGACTGTTCGATCCGGTCGTGCGCCGCATCATTGCGCTTGTGGACGGCGATCCGCTCAAGGTCGTGATCGGGACCGCGGCGCTGGCAGCTTTCGTGTCGCTCGATGGCGACGGATCGACGACCTACATGATCGTCTGCGCCTCGATGCTGCCGCTCTACCGCCGTCTCGGAATGAATGCCCTGAACCTTACCTGCGTGACCATCCTTGCGGGCGGGGTCATGAACCTGACCCCGTGGGGCGGGCCACTCGCGCGCGCCGCGAGCGCGCTCCAGGTCGATCCATCGGACGTCTTCGTCCCGATGCTTCCCGCCATGGCGGTGGGGATCGTCGGAGTGATGTTGCTCGCCTGGCATCTCGGCCTCGCCGAACGCCGCCGCCTCGGCGTCGTCGCACTGGCGCCGGCCTATTCCTACGGATCGCTGAGCGCCGCGGCTGTCGGCGGCGGTACCGCCGGGTCGGGTCCAGCCCAGCTTCGGGCCGCGGTTCCGTCGAACGCCTCTGCTGATGGTCTCGAAAACGACGGGCTGATGGAAGAATCGGCGCTCCTGCCGGCCGACGATGCTGCCGCGCTACGCCGGCCGAAGCTGCTGTGGGTCAATGCGTTACTGACGGCGGCGCTGATGGTCTGCCTCGTGATGGCGGTCCTGCCGCTGCCTGTGCTGTTCATGACGGCCTTCGCCATCGCACTCGTCATCAATTATCCGAAGGTCGACGAGCAGCGCCGCCGGGTCGCCGAGCATGCGAAGAACGTCATCGCTGTCGTGTCGCTCATCTTCGCGGCCGGCGTGTTCACCGGCATTCTCAGCGGTACCGGGATGGTCGAGGCGATGTCCCAGAGCTTCCTCGGGGTCATTCCCGAAAGCTGGGGTCCTTATCTGGCGCCGATCACCGCGGTCGCGAGCATGCCCTTCACTTTCTTTATCTCGAACGACGCCTTTTATTTCGGCGTGCTGCCGGTGGTATCGGAAGCGGCAGGGCATTACGGGATCACGCCTGTCGAAATGGCGCGCGCGTCGTTGATCGGGCAACCCGTCCATCTTCTGAGCCCGCTGGTCCCCTCGACCTATCTCCTCGTGGGCCTCGCCGGCGTCGAGTTCGGCGATCACCAGAAGTTCACGCTCAAATGGGCCGTCGCGATCTGCATGCTGATGATGGCGGTGGCGCTTCTTATCGGAATTTTTCCGCTCGTACCGTTGCACCTGGGAATCTGAGATTTGTCATAATTACGCCCACCCGGGGTAATCGGGGGGCGATTGGGAAGGGGAATAGAGATGAAGTTCGCAGCCAATTTGCTCGCCGCCACCGCCGTCCTTGCGCTGGTCCCGGTCACGCCGCTTCACGCGCAGACTGCCGACACGCAGTCCGCCGAGACCGCAGAGGCCGCCGAAGGCGGGGACCAGGACATCGTCGTCACCGGCCACTTCCTCGACGATGGGTCGAAGAGTGCGATGAAGATGGATGTCCCCGTTCTGGACACGCCCTTCTCGGTCTCGAGCTATTCGGGCGAGTTCGTAAAGTCGCTCGAAACCGCAAGCGTCGCCGATATGTATAATTACATGACCGGCCTCAAAAAGTCGGGTGGCACGGCCTATGACATCACGCTGCGCGGCTTCAAATCGAGCGGCGACGATCGCAATTCGATCATGGTCGACGGGCTCCCCGGCCTCACCGGTCGCTACGGCTCGCCGCCGACGATCGGCGTCGAACGCATCGAGCTCGTCAAGGGGCCGATGTCGGTGCTCTATGGCCAGATTCAGCCTGGCGGCTTCGTCAACATCATCACGAAGAAGCCGCAGTCGAGCGCGCAGACAACGCTTGAACTACGCGGCAACACCTGGATCAGCAAATATCGCGGCGCCTTCGAACAGGAAGGGCTCACCGGTTCGATCGATTCCACGGGCCCGCTCGCGGCCGACGGCGCGCTGATGTACCGGCTGGTTGCGCAATATGGCGATAATGACGGCTTTCGTGACTATGCGAACCAGAAACAGACCTTCGTCGCTCCCAGCCTGACCTGGGAAATCGGGTCTGACACGACTTTCACCGTTCAGGGAGAATATCGCCGGACGCGCGAGAAATTCGACCAGGGACTCGCGGCACCATTCGACGGTCTGACTTCGGCGACCAGCACGATCTACGACATCGGTGCGGTCGCGGACATAACGACGACATATCAATCGCCTGACGATTTCCGCGTCGAGGAAGGCAAGGCGGTCAGTGCATATTTCAAGCATGATTTCGGCAACTGGGCCGTCAACGTCAGCGGCCGGCATGTCGACTATAACAGCCGGCAGCAGGAGTTCTCGAGCGTCAACGTCGCGCGCATCGCCGGCGAGTTCCGCGTTACGCGCCGTGCGCGCGAGCTCGAAACCAAGCGCAAATACGACTATCTCGACGTCAATCTGAACGGTGAGTTCGAGACCTTCGGCCTCGAACACAAGCTGCTCATCGGCGTCAACGCCGGCAAGGACCGGGTGAGCGAGAACCGCCTGAAATTCTTCAATTCGAGCAATCGCAATGCCACGACCGGCCTCTGCCCCGCGGGCGGTACTTGCCTCGACATCGGCCTTTATGATCCCGATTTCAACGCGTTCCCCGATTTCGATTCGCTGCCAGCGGTCAATCCGGCGCTCGCCAACCAGGCGAGCCTGCTTACACACCGCATCATCGATTCGAGCAACTGGGGCATCTATGTGTCGGATCTGATCACGGTGACCGACTGGCTGAAGGTAAGCGCCTCGCTGCGCAAGTTCCGTGAAAAGGCAGAAGTGCAGCCCGATGCGCGTAACACGCCAAATATCCTCAACAAGCGGGTCACCAAGCGGGATTTTCTGCCGAGCTTCGGCATCCTGTTGCAGCCTAAAGACAATATCACCGTCTATGGCAGCTACGCCGAATCTTTCGTGCCGGCCGATCCGGGCATCTTCGACATCAACGGCCAGAACAATTTCGCGCCGCTCGAAGGCAAGCAGTATGAAGCCGGCATCAAGGCCGAGGACCTGCTTGACGGTCGCCTCAACGCGACGGCGGCGATCTACCGCATCGACCAGATCGGCCAGATCACCCAGTTCCAGTGCCCGCTCGGAAGCTGTTCGGCGCAGATCGGCAAGGCGCGTTCCGACGGCTTTGAAATCGAGGGCAATTACGAACCGGTCGACAACTGGCAATTCATTTTCGGCTACACGCATATCAATGCGCGTGTGCTGACGTCGATCCCGGAGCAATCGTTCCAGATCGGCCGTCCGCTCGCGAACGTCGCCAAAAATGCTGCAAATCTCTGGACGCGTTACGATTGGGAGAATGGTCTCGGGGTCGGTCTGGGGGTCACCTACACCGGGCCGCGCCACGGCATCCTTCCGACCAGCGCCGATGACCTGAAGCCGCTCGACCTGCCCGGCTATCTGCTGGTGGATGCGGGCGTCTACTACAAGGCTGATGCCTTCTCGGTGAACCTCAAGTTCGGGAACATTCTCGACAAGAAATATTTCGAAAGCTCGGGCGCAGGTTCGTCGGGCCGCGTCCAGATTCAGGCTGGTCAGCCACGCTACCTCACCCTGACCACCCGCTACACCTTCTAAGGTTGGAACATGATATATTCGTTGCGCAAACTAGTCCGACGGCCTGCAATGCTGGGTCTGGCGGCCAGCCTTCTCGCGATGGCGGGGGGAGCCGTCGCGAGCGCCGAGCCCTACCAGGCCGAACAAAAGGTCAAGGGCGTGATCCGCAGCCAGGGTTTCGGCCTGGGCGGCGTCTATCTTCAGTGGCAGGAGGCATTCAAGAAGCTTCAGCCCGACATCATCTTCCAGAACAATCTGCCGACGAGCGATCTCGCCTTTCCGGCGCTCGTCACCAATGTCGCCGACATCGGACCGAACGGGGGCGAGCCGGCTATCGTGGAGGCGCTGAGCTTTTTCGAAACCCACGGCTACCATTCGTCGCACGTGATCGTCGCCACAGGATCCTATGATCGCGAAGGGCGGTCGAACGGCCCCGTCGTCTTCGTTCACAAGGATAACCCGCTGACGCAACTGACCATCGAACAGCTCGACGGAATCTTCGGTTCGGAGCGCTCGGGCGGCCTCAATGGTTATGAATGGACGCTCAGGGGAGCCCGTGCCGCAAGCCAGGATATCCGCCTCTGGAAGGACATCGGCGTCAAGGGCCCTTGCGCCAGCAAGCCGATCCGGACCTTCGGCCACGGTCCGTCGGGCGCGACCCGCTTTTTCCAGCTTCATGTGCTCGGCGGAAGCGACAAGTGGAATCCCAATTACCGCGGCTATGTCGAAACCGGCAGCAAGCAGCTTCCCCCGGACGAGCGCGCCGAAGGTCTGCTTGGCGCGAAGCATATGCTTGCGAACGAGATTGCCAGGGATCCGTGCAGCATCGGCTGGTCGATCATGTCGCAGGCGAAGGATATCGAGGGCATCAAGCCGGTAGCACTCGCCGCCCGGGGAACCCGCAATTTCGTCATGCCCAGCGAGCAGAGCTTTCGAGACCGCAGCTACCCGCTGGCGCGCAACATCTATCTCTACTTCGATCGCCCACCCGGTGCGCCGGTAGAGCCGCGCCTGAAGGAGTTTCTGAGCTTCGCGCTGAGCGACGAAGGACAGAAGATGGTGTCTGACGCGGGCTACCTCGCGCTGCCGCCCGCCATGCTTGCGGCACAACGCGCCAAGCTCAATTGATCCGCTGTTTCGAAATACCCGCCAATCGGCGAAACAAAAAAGGAAATTGCAATGAGGGGAATTCCAGGACTGGATTTGCGCCGGCTCATAGGGTCGCTCCTGTTGGCGCTGTCCGTCGTTTTCGCATCGCCCGCGCTCGCGCAAACCGCGAATGTGCTGATCAAGGTGCCCACGGGCGCCCAGACGCCCGAAAGCCTCGCCGCGACGCTCGCCTCGTGGCGGCAGTCGGGTCAGGTGTCCGATGCGATCTGGCTGGAATCAGCACAGCAGAGCGGTGAGGCTTTTGACAAGTTCATCGCCCTCGAATTCCCGACCGAAGGCTCCTATCAGGCTTGGGTGCGTGAAGGGCAGCCGAAGCTCGGGACGCCGCTCGTGATCACGCGTGTCGACGTACTGACGCATGGTGAAAAGACGCCGCGTGATTCCAATAACTCGGTCTTCAAGATCAACATGTACGAGCCGACGGCGCCCGAGGCGAAGCAGCGCGAATTCGCAACCGGCTATATCAAGCCGCTGATGGACGGACAGATCGCCGGCAAGCTGCTGATGCGCTATACCATGTATCTGGAGCGCGGCGCGGGCGGCAAAACCTGGCTGCTCATGGAATATCGCGATCCCGTCGCATTCGAGAAATCGGAAGAATATAAGAGCGTGCTGCGTCCGAAGCTGCTCAAGGAAAATGCGACTTATGCGGCGTTCGACCGTTCGAAGGACTCGCTTCGCACGACCGGGCCGGAAACCATGGCACGCTACCGCGAGCTGCCGCCGCCGTCGCTCCCGAACCTGCCGTCGTACAAGCCCGAATTCCGCGTCGTCGGCGGCCTGCGTATCGTCGGCAGCGAATTGAAGAACGCCGTTCCGCCGCTCGCGGCGGGTTTTGCGCAA
>JALDYH010000180.1:0-8146 GCA_032154175.1 Sphingopyxis sp.
ATCCGCTTCCCGACATCGTCGAAGGCGACCGCAAGCTGCTCGCCGAGGCGGCGCGCGCGACGATTGCGGCGGAAATTGCACGGTCTTCCGCCAGCGCGCCGCATCGCCTATAGCGCGCCGATGAAATCCGACTCTCCCCAAAATCCTGCCAAGACCTTCCACGTCAAATCCTTCGGCTGCCAGATGAACGTCTATGACGGCGAACGGATGGCCGAGATGCTGGGCGCCGAAGGCTATGTCGCGGCCGCCGAGGGCGCCGACGCCGACCTCGTCGTGCTCAACACCTGCCACATCCGCGAAAAGGCGGCCGAAAAAGTCTATTCGGACATCGGCCGGCTGAAGCGCGCCGACGGCAGCCGCCCGACGATCGCGGTCGCGGGCTGCGTCGCGCAGGCCGAAGGCGCCGAGATCGCGCGCCGTGCGCCCAGCGTCGACGTCGTCGTCGGTCCGCAGGCCTACCATCGCCTGCCCGATCTCATTGCCCGCGCCGCGCGCGGCGAGAAAGCCGTCGACCTCGACATGCCGCTCGAAAGCAAGTTCGGCGCGCTGCCGAAGCGCGCCGGCGGCCAGCGCCCGACCGCTTTCCTGACCGTGCAGGAAGGCTGCGACAAATTCTGCACCTATTGCGTCGTGCCCTATACCCGCGGCGCCGAAATCAGCCGGCCCTTCGCCGATCTGATCGCCGAGGCGCGCGCGCTCGTCGCGGGCGGGGTGCGCGAAATCACGCTGCTCGGCCAGAACGTCAACGCGTGGGACGGCGAGGACGACAAGGGCCGGGCGATCGGGCTCGACGGGCTGATCCGCGAGCTGGCGCGCGAGGACGGACTCGAACGCATCCGCTACACGACCAGCCATCCGAACGACATGACCGACGGGCTGATCGCCGCGCACGGCGAGATCGACAAGCTGATGCCTTTCCTTCACCTGCCGGTGCAGGCGGGCAGCGACCGCATTCTCGCCGCGATGAATCGCAGCCATTCGGTCGACAGCTATCTCAAGGTCATCGAACGCGTCCGCGCCGTTCGCCCCGATATCGCAATCTCGGGCGACTTCATCGTCGGCTTTCCCGGCGAAACCGATGCAGACTTCGAGGCCACGCTCGATATCGTCCGCGCCACCAATTATGCGATGGCGTACAGCTTCAAATATTCGCGCCGTCCCGGCACGCCGGCTGCGACGATGGACGGACAGATCGAAGAGGCGGTGATGAACGACCGGCTCCAGCGCCTTCAGGCTTTGCTCAACGAACAGCAGCAGGCGTTCAACGAGGCGACCGTCGGCCGAACGACGCGCCTGCTCCTCGAACGCAAGGGCAAGCTCGAGGGCCAGCTGCTCGGCAAGTCGCCCTGGCTCCAGTCGGTGCATGTCATCGCGCCGGGCCTCAAGATCGGCGACATGATCGATGTCCGCATCACCTCGGCCGGTGCGAACAGCGTTGGCGCCGAAGCCCTGATCGAAGAGGTCGCCTAGTGCGAAGAGCGGAAGCTGTCTCCCCGAAGACACACTCCGCCTCCTTCCGTCGCATTCCCGCCTCGCAAGTCATGGACTCCCGCCTTGGCGGGAGTACAGTCATGCCGTCGATCGAAGGAGCCTTGCCCATATGTCCAAACGCCCGCTGACCGCCTCCACCCCCGCCGAACCCGGCGACCGCGTCCGACTGACCGCGGAATTTGAGCGAACGCAGCTTTTGGGCATTCTCTTCGGCGAGTTCGACCGCAATCTCGTCGCGATCGAAAACCGCCTCGGCGTCTATATCTCCGCGCGCGGCAACCGCGTGCAGATCGAGGGCGAGGCCGAAGCCGCGGCGCGCGCGCGCGACGTTCTCACCGAGCTCTACAACCGCATCGAACAGGGGCAGGAGGTCGACGCCGGCCTCGTCGATGGCGTGATCGCGATGTCGGCGCAGCCGACGCTCGCGGGCATCATCCGCCACGACAAGGATGAAGCGCCGCCGATCATGATCCGGACGCGCAAGAAGACGATCGTCCCGCGCGCGCCGTCGCAGGTGCCCTATATGCAGGCGCTCGCGCGCGACGACGTGATTTTCGCGCTTGGCCCGGCGGGTACCGGCAAGACCTATCTCGCGGTCGCGCAGGCCGTGGCGCAGCTCATTACCGGCAGCGTCCAGCGCCTGATCCTGTCGCGCCCCGCGGTCGAGGCGGGCGAGAAACTGGGCTTCCTTCCCGGCGACATGAAGGAAAAGGTCGATCCCTATCTGCGCCCGCTCTACGACGCGCTCCACGACTGCCTGCCCGCCGAGCAGGTCGAGCGCCGGATTGCGTCGGGCGAGATCGAGATCGCGCCGCTCGCCTTCATGCGCGGGCGCACGCTCGCCGATGCCTTCATCATCCTCGACGAGGCGCAGAACACGACGATTCCGCAGATGAAGATGTTCCTCACCCGTTTCGGCATGAACAGCCGCATGGTCGTTTGCGGCGATCCCAAGCAGGTCGACTTGCCAATCCCGGCGACCTCGGGCCTCGCCGACGCCGTCGGCCGGCTCGAGGGGCTGGAAGGCATCAACGTCAGCTACTTCACCAGCGCCGACGTCGTCCGCCACCCGATCGTCGGGCGTATCGTCGATGCCTATGAAGGGCCCGGGGCTTAACGCGAATGATGCCCGCTATGGGGTGGGAAGCGAACATTTTTCCTTCAGCTAATCTTGGGAAAAAGGGATAACGCCATTAGCTGCGAGTAGCGCACGCTGAGTATCAGCATAGCGATGCGCGAATGCCTCGCGTTCAGACTTTGGTCGAGCGAAATATTCCCGCTCCAACCTATCCCAATCCTGACCCCGCGATGAGGGTTCTTCAACCTTCGACAGCCAGTCGAACCAATGCCCTACCTCGTGCAAAAGGGTTCTGTACAGCTGGGTCGCACGGGCGGAGGTGACTGATACCGTTATGTGATATTTGCGTCCCTCTCTCCGCACCTTGTGCCCGTCTTCCTTTAGTCTCTCTAGCTCTTGGCTATCGTCCGGATCGAGAGATGTGCTCCATACCATGGTCTTGTCAGGTTCAATCGCATCCAGAAAGATCGTCGGACCCTTTGCAATGGGCCTACCTTTCGCGGTTGAAATCTCGGCATAGTAGAGCAGTCGGCCCCATACCGGAGCCAGTATTAATTGCTTGCGGGTTGGCTGGCGAAGGACAAAGGTATCGAGGCTTGTCCAATCACTTTGAGGCAGAGACTCTAGAATTCGGACCACATCCGCTACCGTGCATGGATGGACGCAGTCTAGGGCGTTTTTCTCGACAATGAAGCGCACCGTCCGATTGGCAACTACCCGCTCTTCCACACGACAGTCGCCGATTTGATCGAGCCAGTGAAGGCCACCGGACCGATCAGGAATTGCCAAATTATTGTCCTGACCATGCCCCTGTTTGGCCGTGCCGATGTTCCTGTTCCGGCGTGTTGGATTGCGATGTGATTGCATTAGGGTTCACTGCCACAGGTCTCACGACAGACCAACGTCCGCAATCGGTCGTTTTGAACCCTTCGTCATCCCGGACTTGATCCGGGACCCGCCTTCCCTCCCGCTCGACGTTGAAAAGACAAGGCAGGCCCCGGGTCAAGCCCGGGGCGACGATGAATAGAGATGGCGACCAACGGTCAATTCCGGACGACGTACCCCCAAGCTGCCCCACTCACCCGATCTTTATAGAGAACGATTCTCAATAGCATATTGACCCCCTGATTCTCCGCGCCTAAAGCGCCGCTATTGCGAGTCAGTCGCAGTCATTCAGGGGAAGAAAATTGAACATCCAACGTTTGTCGTCCGTAACCCGCCTTGCGGCAGGCAGCGCGCTGGGCCTCGCGCTCGCCGCGACGGCTTCGCCGGCCTTTGCGCAGGACAATGACGGCGAATATTGGGTGTCGCTCAAGAACCGCATCGTCGTCACCGCGACGCGCACGGCGGTGAAGGCCGAGGATATTCCGGTCACCGTCAGCGTGAAGAGCGACGAGCAGATCGCCGACGAACTCGTCACCGACATTCGCGACCTCGTCCGCTTCGAGCCCGGCGTCAGCGTCCAGCGCCAGCCCGCGCGCTTCGGCGCCGCGCTCGGCACCACGGGCCGCGCGGGGAATGACAGCTTCAACATTCGCGGCATCGGCGGCAACCGCGTGCTCGTTCAGGTCGACGGCGTGCGCGTTCCCGACGGCTTCAGCTTCGGCGCGCAGGCGTCGGGGCGCGGCGACTATGTCGACCTTGGCCTCGTCAAATCGGTCGAAATCCTGCGCGGGCCGTCGTCGGCGCTTTATGGCAGCGACGGCCTCGCGGGTGCGGTCAGCTTCATTACTTCCGATCCGGTCGACTTCCTCGAACCGGGCAAGAATGTCGGCGGTCTCCTTCGCGCGGCCTACAGCAGCGCCGACGAGGAATTCAGCGAAACCGCGATCCTTGCCGGGCGCAGCGGCGACTGGTCGGTCATGGCCGCCTATACGCGCCGCGATTACAAGGAGCTCGACAACAAGGGCAATGTCGCCGGTGGTGTCCTGCTGAGCGGCATTCCCGGCGTCAACGGTACTTCGGGCAAGGATGCCGACACCGGGCCGCTCCGCACGCGCCCCAATCCGCAGGACGGCCGTTCGGACGCGGTGCTGGCGCGGATCGTCTATGACCCTTCCAATGGTCACAAGGTCCGCCTGACCGGCGAATATCTCGACACCGGTCTCTATACCAATGGTCTCTCAGGCGTGACCGCAACGCGAACCTCCGCTGGCGTCGTAATCTCCAGTGTCGACCGGCTCGAAGCGTGGGACAGCGGGAAGCGCAAGCGCGTGTCGCTCGACTGGAGCTGGGAAGGCGAGGGGGCAATCGATTTCGCCCGTGTCGCGCTTTACTGGCAGGACGGCGAGGACAATCAATATACCGAAGAAGACCGCACCCCTGCGGCCGACCGGTCGCGCCTCAACACCTTCGAGAACCGCGTGATCGGTGCTTCGGCCGACGCGCGCGCCGACTTTGCGACGGGCGCGATCACCCACCGCCTCGTCTTCGGCGGCGATATCAGCAAGACGCGCCAGCGCGGCCTGCGCGACGGCACCGTGCCGCCCTTCGGCGAGACCTATCCGACGCGCGCCTTCCCCAGCACCGATTTCACCCGCGCCGGCCTGTTCGCGGGCGACGAGATCTCGATCGCCGACGGGCGCCTGCTCCTCTATCCGGCGCTGCGCTTCGACTGGTACGACCTGTCGCCCGACGACGATCCGCTGCTCCCGGCCTTTGCAGGCGCCAAGCAGGACGGCTCGCGCCTGTCGCCCAAGTTCGGCGCGGTGTGGAAGATTACCGACGATTTCCGTCTCTTCGCCAACTATGCGACGGGCTTCAAGGCGCCGGAGCCCGGACAGGTCAACCAGTTCTTCTCGAACCTCGCGTCGGGCTACACCTCGATCCCGAACCCCGACCTTGGCCCCGAACGCAGCGAAAGCTTCGAGGGCGGGCTGCGCTTCTCCAGTGACGCGATCAGCCTCGACGTCACCGGTTTTTCGGCGCGCTACAAGGATTTCATCAGCCAGGAGCAGGTCGACGGCAGCTTCACGCCCGCCGATCCCGCTATCTTCCAATTCGTGAATCTCGATCGCGTCCGGGTCAAAGGGGCCGAGGCGCGGTTCGAGGGGCGAGCGTCGTCCGGCCTGTATACGACGCTCGCCCTATCCTATGCGAAGGGGGATATCATCGATCCCGACGGCATCCGCTCGCCGCTCGAATCGATCGACCCGCTCAAGCTCGTCGCCGGAATCGGCTACCGCCAGCCGCAGGGGCGCTTCGGCGGCCAGCTGATCATGACGCACAGCGCGCGCAAGGAAGCTTCGCGTACGAACGGCGGCTACCGGCCCGACGATTTCACTATCCTCGACGCGACAGCCTATCTCCGCATTACCGAGGGGCTGACGCTGCGCGGCGGTGTCTTCAACATTTTCGACAAGAAATACAGCTGGTGGAGCGACGCACGCGGCCTTGCCAACACCACCCTGATCGGCGGCCAGACCCTGCCGATCGCCGTGATCGCCGACGCCTATACCCAGCCCGGCCGCAACGCGAGCGTGTCGCTGAGCTTCCGCTTCTAATCAAAACAGAAAGGACTGCACCGATGAAAAACTATCGCAAGATCGCCGTCGGGTTGTTGCTGCTCACCGCCGCGCTTCCCGTAACGGCCTCCGCCCACCCGCCGATCGCCGCCGAGGCCGCCGCCGCCAATTTCGAGCAGGACCGCGCCGACATCCTCGCGATGGCGGGCAATTACCGCGTCAGCTTCAACATGCAGGAATCGACGCGCTGGGATCCGGACTACGAAGTCCTCGAACCCAAGCGTTCGGGCGGCAACGAGGTCGTGCGCGTGATCGAGGACACCGGCCGCAAGATCAGCCTGCAGCACATGCTCGTCATCACCGGCGACGACGACAAGAGCATGATCATCAAGCATTGGCGGCAGGATTGGGAATATGAGCCCGCCAAGGTGCTGGTCTACTCTGATCGCAATGCGTGGACGTGGGAAGACGTGCCCGAAAGGATGCGCACCGGCCGCTGGTCGCAGACGGTCTATCAGGTCGACGATTCCCCGCGGTACGGCGGCTGGGGGCAGTTCGAAACGCAGGGCGGCGTTCGCCGCTGGCGCTCGAACTGGACGTGGCGCCCGCTCGCGCGCCGCGACGCCGTGCGCAATCCGGTTTACGACCGCTATCTCTCGATCAACCGCCACCAGCCGTCGCCCGACGGCTGGGTCCACTGGCAGGACAATACCAAGATGGGGACGAAGGACGGCAAGCTGGTGCCGATCGTCCAGGAATATGTCCTCAACACCTATATCAAATACGACCAATATGATGTGAAGGCGGCCGACGATTATTGGGCCGCGACCAAGGATTATTGGGCGGCCGTGCGCGCCGAATGGGACCGCGTCGCCGCGGCGAAGGGCGGTATCGCGATCGACGAAAAGGCCGACACCGGCACCGTGATCAGCGGCCGGCTGCTCGAAATGGCCGACGAGGTTCAGGAAAAGAAGCTGACCACCGCCAAGGCGATCGCCGAAGCGAAGAAACTGATCGAGACGAACACGCGCAGGTTTTGAAGACCTTCACCATGTGAAGCCCGAAACTGGGGGCGGTCCGAAAGGGCCGCCCTCAATTTTTTGTCCGCCTTTATTTCCTTGTGCCCTCGACGCTCCAGATGCCCGCGCCGCGCGTCGCGATGAACAGGAAGATGAAGCAGTAAAGGATGATCGTCTCGCCGCCGTTCGCGATCGGATAAAGCCCTTGGGTGGCGTGCGCCGTCCAGTAGCCGACCGCCGCCATGCCACTCGCGATGAACGCCGCCGGACGGGTGAACAGGCCGATGATGATCAGTACGCCCGCGACCAGTTCGATCGTGCCCGCGGCATGGAGCATCGGGGTGAGCGGATAGGGAAAGGCGGCCGGAAACGCGAAAAACTTCTGCACGCCATGCGCCATGAACAACAGACCCGCGACAATGCGGAGCAACGCATAGGCCTGTTCGCCGAAACCACCGAGAAACTTCATGATTTTTCCCCTCCAGTCGAAAGAAGGGGCGATGCTAGTGCAGCGCCATGGTCCGCGAAAGCGCATTATATGAAACGGTGCGTTTCCAGGGTTTTGGCCCGGTTCCCACCCGAAAAATGCTGCTGCAAAAAGAAAAATTCATGCCGCATGTCACAACGGCGGCTCCTGCCTCGTCAAGTCAGTACAAACCAACCCAAGGAGTTTGACATGACCAAGGTAACCGACCCCTACGCCGCCGCGCCGCAGCTGATGAAGCAGTGGATGGCCGTCAGCCTCGCGGCCGAAAAGAGCCTCGAGCCGAGCCTGATCGAACTGGTGAAGATCCGCTCGTCGATCCTCAACGGCTGCGCCAACTGCATCAACATGCACACGGTCGAAGCCCGCGCGAAGGGCGAGACCGAGCAGCGCATCTACCTGCTCTCGGCCTGGCACGAAGCGCCCGTCTACACCGACCGCGAACGTGCCGCGCTCGCGTGGACCGATGCCTTGACCCGCATCGCGCAAGGGCACACACAGAAGGCCGCAAAGGACGCGCTCGAAGCGCATTTCACGCCGGAGGAACAGGTGAATCTGACCGTGATGATCAACGTCATCAATGGCTGGAACCGTATCGCGGTCGGTTTCG
>JALDYH010000181.1:0-8099 GCA_032154175.1 Sphingopyxis sp.
GTCGCATCGGCGGCGTTGACGCGCGCGCCAAATGCCTGCCCCCTTGCCTGCGCATCGGCAAGGGTGGGCCAGTCGTCGCGGCCGCCGCCCGAGGCGACGATCGCGCGCGCGAACAGGTCCTTCGCTGCGGGCGATGCCATCAGGCGCGACACCGATTCCCCGCCGGCGCTTTCGCCGAAGATGGTGACCTTCGCCGGATCGCCGCCGAACGCTGCAATGTTGCGCTGAACCCATTTGAGCGCGGCGATCTGGTCCATCAAGCCCCAGTTGCCGTCCTGCCCCAGCGCGGGGTGCGCGAAGAAGCCGAAGCGGCCGAGACGGTAGTTGAAGCTGACGATCACGACGTCGCGCTTGGCAAGCAGGCCGCCGTCGGTTTCGGGCAAGGTGCCCGATCCGCCGACGAAGCCGCCGCCGTGGATCCAGACCATCACCGGCAGCTTCGCACCCTTGGCCGGCTTCGGGGTCCAGACGTTGAGCGTCAGGCAATCCTCGCTCATCGGCCGCGATCCGGGCTGGATGCCCGGCAGCGGGTTTTGCATGCAGTCGGGGCCATAGCTGGTCGCGTCGCGCGGTGCACTCCACGGTGCGACGGGCGCAGGCGCGCTCCAGCGGCCCGCGCCGACCGGCGGCGCGGCATAGGGGATTCCCTTGAACGACGCGATGCCGTCCGCGGTCGTTCCCGCGATGGTGCCGCCGTCGACAGCGACCTGCTGCGCCGCGACCGGTGACGCCAAAAGTGCAGCCGAAACCAATATGCCGCGGATCATTATTTGCCTCCGGTGGTGAAGATGAAACGGCCCGGGCCGGTGCGATAGATCGAATAGCCCTTGTCCTCGCGGACCGGGCTGGCGCCCGACGGCGGGATCGCGGCGCCAAAGCGCGTCGGCACCCAGACCTCGCCCGTCGTGTTCGCCGGCACCTCGGCGGTCAGCGTCAGTTTGCCCGCATCGATCTTCCACCCCGAGAAAGCGCGGCCATGGATCGTGTCCATCGCGGCTTCGGCACTCGCGAGCCCGTCGGGGATCGCCGGTTTGACCAGAACGACCTTGTAGCCCGGCGCGCCGGGGCGCAGTCCCGCCAGCCGCTGGCGCATCCAGTCGGCGATCGAGGCGAAATAATGATGGTCGCGCGAGCGGCTGTTCAGGCTCCACGTCTCGAACATCGTCGAATGGCCGTTCTTGATCCACCAGCCCCAGCTCGGTTCGTCGGTGCGCGTCGCGACGCGATAGGCGAGGTTCGCATGGCCATAATCGCTCAGGATTTCGAGCAGGTAGCGCGCGCCATAAACGCCGGTGCGTAGCCCCTGTTTGTCGACGTCGCGTGCGATGGTGTCGGCAACGCCTTGTTCACGGCCCGCCGGAACCATGCCGAAGGCCAGCGGCAGGATATTCTGCACCTGCGTTGCCGGACCCGCGACGCCCTTGCCATCCACCGTACGGTACCAGCCATTGGCCGCGTCCCAGTATCGCGCATTATAGGCGGCCCGGATATCGCCCGCGAGCTTGGCGTAGCGTGCCGCATCGTTCGTCTTGCCGACGATCGCCGAGGATTTGGCGAGCAAATCAGCCTGATGGAAGAAATAGGCGGTCGTCACCGCGTCGATGCCGCCGCCGCGCGCGTTGCTGTAATCCATCCCGCCCGCCGAGGCCCATTCGGAGAGGCCCGCCGCGCGCCGGTAATCGGGTGCCTTGATGAAGGTGGCGGTATAATCGACAAGCCGGCGCTGCATGTCCTGATTGTCGGCAAGGATGCGCGTGTCGCCAGTGGTCGTGTAGAGTTCCCACGGCAGGATCATCATCGCGGCATCCCACGGCGTCGTCGGACCCCAGATCACGTTCCAGCCCGGCGTATTTTCATAGCCATAATAGGGCGTCGTCGGCGCGATCTCTGGCACTTCGCCCTTGTCCGACTGCGCATCGCGGAAATCGGCGAGCCATTTGGTCCAGACGCGCGCGATGTCGAGGCTGCGCGCCGCCGCACCCGCCGAGGCCTGCGCATCGCCACTCCAGCCATTTTTTTCATAAGTCGGGGTGTCGGTCTGGAAGCCGTGGAGATTGTTGAGGATCGATGCGATCGCGGCCTGGTCGATCCGGTTCAGCAGCGGATCGGCACTGGCAAAGCTGCCTGTGCGCGCGACCGCCGAATGGACGATGCGCGCGGTCAGTGCGCCTTCGCCCGGCGTGCCCGGCAAACCCTCGACCTGCACATAACGGAAGCCGCGATAGCCGAAGCGCGGCTCCCATTGCTCGACGCCCTTGCCCGCGAGCGTATAGCGGTCGGTCTGGAGCTGCGCGTCGATCAGCCCGGCAGCCGGGACGACCCTGCCATCGTCGGCAACGCGTTCGCTCGCGACCATCGACACGGTGAGCCCGCGCGTACCGCTGACCTTCAGCACCGGCCAGCCCGCAACGATGCGACCGAAATCATAGACATGAACGCCGGGTGCGACTTCCGTTATTGCGACGGGCGCGATATCTTCGACCGGCTCGATCGCTTCGCTGTTGGAGGCAACGATCTGTCCCGCCGGCCCGGCAACGACCGAGGCCGCCTGCCATTTGCGGTCGCGGAAACCCGCACGATCCCAGCCCGCCGGAACCAACCGCGCGTCGAAGCGCTCGCCGCGATGCACCGAGTCATTCAGGGTCGGACCCGAGACCGTGCGCCAATTACCATCGGTGACGACCGTCTCGCGCGTCCCGTCGGTGTAGGTGACCTCGAGCTGCGCCTTCAGCGCAGGCTCGCCATGCCACGGTGCCGCATGGAAATACCATTCATTGGGATCGGTCAGCCCGTACCAGCCGCGCCCGAGTTCGGCACCGATCACATTCTCGCCGCGGCGCAGCAGCGCGGTCACGTCCTCGACATAGGCCAGCACGCGCTTGTCATAGGCGGTGTAGCCGGCACCAAGCGACGAGCCGACGACCGTGCCGTTGACCGAAAGCCGCGGCATCCCCGCCCCGGCATAATAGAGGCGTGCGCTCGCGACCGGCTTGGCGAGGCGGAAGGCGCGGCGGACGAGCGGTGCGGGTGCTTCGATCGGCAGCACAATGTCGACGCCCGGCACGCCGCTCGCAACCGCCAGCCCGTCCTTCGCCACGCTGCCACCGGTGAACGGATTGTCGCCGCCTGCGAAATCATATGCGACCGCGGGGCTTTCGCTCCCCTTCGCGCTGACCCGGTGAATGACCGCTGCGCCCGCCTCCTTGCCGGCAAAGCCGATCGTACCATGCTTGTGCGCATCATTGTCGACCGTGGCAACGACAACGCCGTCGATGCTTGTGACGATATGTCCGCCCTCGGCACGGATCGACAGCGCGATGCGGCGCCCCTTGATCGGTGCCGACAGCTTGACCTGCCCCAACCGCTCCATCTTGATCGCCGAGCTCGTTCCGCCGGGATAGTGGCGCAGCGTCTGAATCAGTTCGGGTCCGTTCCTGTCGTCGGCGAGCGTCCAGACATAGGCGTCGCCATAGCTTTTGCCGTTGGGCTGCGCGCGGAACAATATATCGACGCTCTTGCCCGTCAGCGTCAGGTCGGCGTCGAACGTCAGGTCGCCCCAGTCATGGTCGCGCCGCTCCGGCCCCGAAATCCATTGCGCCTGCCAGTCGGAGGCGCCGAGCAACCCCATTTCCCACCAGCCGGGCGCGCTCCAGCCGGTCGCATTGCCATCGGCGTCCCACACCTGCACCTGCCACCAATAGCGCTGGCGCGACGCGAGCCTTGGCCCCGCGTAGGCGATCTGGACATTGTCCGCCGATGCGATCTTGCCGCTGTCCCACAATGGCGCGCGCTCTAGGCCGTCGGCCGAGGTCGCAACGCGGATACGATAGGCGCTCTGCCGCGCCACCGGCGAACGCCACGCGAGACGCGGCGCCGCGGCGTCGAGGCCGAGCGGCTCCGCAGCATATTCGGTCCGGAGCTCCGCCGGGACCGGATCGGCGGCATGCAATGGTGCTGCCGCCAAACCGGCCGCCGCGAGCGCACCCAACAACAGGCTTCGCAGACGTCCAATCAACGGCAACACCCTGACTCCCCTAGAATTTGGTACGGATACCAAACGACACCAGCCGGCCGAGTGTGCTGCCGTTGGTATAGCCGACCGCATTATTCAGATACGGCGGATCCTCGTCAAAGACATTGTCGACGTTCAACGTCAGCATCGTGTTCGCGAGCATGTCTCCCAGATCATAGCTGAAGAAGAGATCGACGGTGTCGAATGCCGCGACGCGGGTCTGCGGCGCCACGCCGAGCAGCGGGAAGCCGCTGCGATGGTTGAGCGTTGCGCGCGCCGCGAAATCACCGACCGTCGCGCCAAGCCCGGCGGTGAAGAGGAAACGGCCCGTTCCATTTTTGAGATCGTCGCTGAACGTCCCGCCCTGGATCACCTGCGTCTCGCGATTGAGAAGGTAGCTGCCGGTGAAATTGGCGCTCAGCGAACCGAAGCTGGTGGGACGGTTGTAAGCGAGATTGAAGTCGATCCCGTCGACATTCACCGCGCCCAGGTTGGCACGCTGTGCGAGGAACATCACATAGGGCAAGGCCTGCGGGGGTGCTCCCGGCGGGTAAAGCGACGCAAGGCTGGGAGCCCCGTCGATCCGCAGGTTACCAGCCGCCGCCTGAACCTGCGCGAGCGTCGGGTTGAGGATATAGAAGCTCGCATAATTGGGGTCTGAGAACAGCAGCGGCGAGGTGAAGGGCGGAACCGCGATCGCGTTCTTGAACTTCACGTTGAAATAGGTCGCACTGGCAACGAAGCCTTCGAGCGCCGCGGGTCTGAGGTCGAAGCCGAGCGACCAGGTGTCGGCGGTTTCGGGGCGAAGATCGGCATTGCCTCCGGCGATCGCGATCGTCGGCCGCAGGATGTCGAACGGCGAACCGCCGGGCGCGCGGAACGGACTGAACGGCAGCACCTGAACGCGCGCGTCGGGCGAATTGCCGAGATCAGCAAGGCTCGGCGCGTGGAAGGACGTGCCGAAATTGCCGCGGAGGGTCAGCGCCTCGAACGGCTTCCATGTCACGCCGATCTTCGGGTTGGTCGTGCCGCCGACGTCGCTGTAATCATCGTAGCGGATCGAACCCGAAATCTCGAGGCTGTAGAAACCGGGAATGCGGTTGTCGGCACCGAAGACGGGCACGAGCAATTCGCCGAACAGCGATTTCACATTGCGCGCGTCATAGGCGTTCGCACCGACGATCGCGTCCTTGGGACCGCTGCCGGTGAACGAACGGATATTCTCGTAATGATATTCGGCACCGACCGCGAGGCGGACGTCGCCGCCGGGCAGGCGCGTTACCGGTCCGTCGAGCACGAAGCGCCCTTCGGCCAGTTCCTGCGTCGCCTCGCCATAGTTGACGAAATCGTCGATCGCCGCGAGCACCGCCGGCGAGGTCGCCGACAAATTATAGGGGTTGAGCGCGGCGGCGGGGTTCATCGATTCGAGCGCGGCCCTTGCAGCCGCCGAATTGATCGTATTTTCGGTCGATTCATTCTCGCTGCGTCCGAAATTGGCGAGCGCGCGGAGCTGCCATCCACCGCCGAGCTCGAATTCGAGACTCGGGGTCACGCCATAGGAACTGAAGCGTGCCGGCGTGACATTATAAGGACCGAAGACGTCGTCGAACGAAAAGGCCACATCGTGGAAAAGTTCGCCGGCAACCGACCGGAAGAACGGATTGAGCGCGGTGATCGTGCCGCTGTGACCGCTCTGCGGCGAACGATGTTCGGTGTCGCGCTGCGACCAATAGGCCGACAGGTTGAAACGGATGCTGTCGCTGAGATCCTGCGTCAGGCCGGCGTAGACGCTGTGCCGTTCTTCGCGCGGATAGATGGTGGCATAATCGGTCTGGTCGCAGCGGTTGATCGTGCCGGGGACGAGGCCCGGTGTCGCGAACGGAATACCGCCGATCAGGATATTCGCCTGCGGACAGGTCGTACTGCGGAAATCGCCGCCGCCGCGCGCGGTCTGGTCGGCGGTGCTGTAATCGCGGTCGAGGCCGATCAGGTCGTCATGCCACGCATAGGCATAGGAGACGAAGAGCGATCCCGAACCCCAGTCCTTACCCGCGATGATGCTCGCGTCGAGCGTCTGGTAATTATCGGCGAAACCATAGCGCGCGTTCACGCCGACCCCGTCATAGCGGTCTCGGGTGATGAAGTTGATCACGCCGCCGATCGCGTCCGACCCATAGATCGACGAACCGCCGTCGGGGATGACGTCGACGCGCTTGATCACGTCGGGCGGGATCACCGAGGGATCGACCGAGGTCTGCAATATGCCCGCTCCGACCAGCCGGTGTCCGTTGACCAGCACCAGCGTCGTCGAACCGCCGCTATTGCCCAGATTGCGGATGTTCGGGCGCACGATCGGGTTGGCATAATTGCCCAGCGCAGCCGACGGCACGCTGCCGAAATTCCCGATCTGGGGTATCGAGGCGAGAAGATCGTTGGCCGATGCGGCGCCCGAGGCGAGAACGTCGGCCTCGCTGACCCCGACGACATTGGTGCCGACCGGCGCGACGCCGCGTAGCAGCGTGCCCGTGACGACGATATCGGCGTCGGTTGGCGCCCCGGAGTCGGGCTCCTGCGCTTGGGCAGCCCCTGCGCCCAGCAGCGCGCCCGCGCACGCCAGCACCGAAATACTCCGCCGCCATGCGCTACGCCGCGCAACCACATCCCGACCTGCAACCGTCATCGCCTTCATTGCATCCTCCCACTGCCCGCCTTGCGGGCATCCTTATTTGACGGAAGCGCGGCACGCGGCCCTTGCCCTCCGATGCAACGCTTCGCCGGAGCGTTTTTGCATCATTGCTCATTATTTGTCTTTAACAATCACGTCAACGATCAAATTCACTCATTCGAGGCCGAGCGAAGGGATGGATTGCAGGTTTTCCGGGGAAATATGGAAATTCAGGCGATGACGACGCGGATGCCGGCGGATTCCATCATCGCGACATGACGCGGATCGATCGCGGAGTCGGTGACGACCACATCGATCTCGTCGAGCGAACAGACGACGTTGCCCGAGGGGCCCGAGAATTTCGAGCTGTCGACGAGCACGATAATTTCGTCGGCACGCTCGATCAGCCGGCGTTCGGCGGCAACGAGGATCACGTCGGCCTGCATCAGCCCGGCCGGGCCCATCGATGCGGCACCCATGAACAGCTTCGGCGCATGAAAGCGCGGCATGCCGTCGTCACCGGCCGCCGACAGCACGATATTCTGTTCGCGGAACACCTGCCCCGACGGCACGAGAATGCGTGTCGTCGGCTGCGGGAGGAGTGCGCTCACGATATGCAGCGAATTGGTGAGAACCTGCAGCGCGAGGCCGTCGAGATGCGGGCACATCTGCAGCGTCGTCGAACCGCCGTCGATCATCACGCCCTCGCCCGGAACGCAGAGCTGCGCCGCCGCGCGCCCGATCGCTTCCTTCGCGCCGCGGTTCCGGCCGATATTTTCGTGGAACGGGACGCCCGACAGTCCTTCTTCGGGCGCGGTCGCCGCACCGCTCGCTGCCCCGACCCGCTTCGCCCCGCCGCGCACCCGTGTGATAACGCCCGCTTCTTCCAGCCGGTCGAGGTCACGACGGATCGTCGCGGGAGAGGCGACAACGCGGCTTTCGAGATCGCGGAACGAGACGAAACCGCTCTCGCCCAAGCTGTCGAGGATCATTTTTTCGCGTTCGGCTGCGTGCATGTGGGTCCCTGTCTGATTGCGCCTATTTGACGGGAGCTGCGCCGAGTTGCAATCGATTGATTAGACGATCCCGGCCGCAGCACCCGCAGCTTTGCGTTCCTGCGCCTTGCGGACCCGCCAGCCGCTCGCACGATAGGCCGCAATCGTGTCGATCGCCCCGCCCGCGTCGGCGCGCGCGGCGGCAAGGATCGGCGTTACGTCAGTGCGATACGCGGCGCGCAGCGCCTGAAACGCCATCATCGTGTCGTTCGCCTCCTGCGCCGCGAGCAACGCCTCGCGGTCGACGAGCAGCGCCTTGGCGTATGCGCCGACGATCGCCTCGGCCGACGAGAGCATGCTCTCGATCGGGTCGGTCACATTGTGCGACTGGTCGATCATATAGGCGGGACGGAAATCGCCGCGCGGG
>JALDYH010000182.1:0-8063 GCA_032154175.1 Sphingopyxis sp.
CGCTCGACAATGTCGCCTCGACGCTCGCCGAATATCCGAGCACCTATATCGACGTCTACGGCCACACCGATTCGACGGGTAGCGATACCTATAATCAGGGCCTGTCCGAACGCCGCGCCGCCTCGGTCGCCGACTATCTCGCGGGCCGCGGCATCCAGCGCGCGCGCATGGCGACGCTCGGCTACGGCGAATCGCAGCTCAAATGCTCGCCCGAACGCAGCGAGGCCGATTATCAGTGCAACCGCCGCGTCGAAATCCGCATCGCGCCGGTCACGCAGGCCGACGTCAACGCGGCGCGGTAACCCGTTCCATTCCCGTGGAAAAGAGAGGGCGTCGCCGAAAGGCGGCGCCCCTTTTTATCCGAGGCTCGGGAAGCTCGCCTTCAGCCCGTCGATCACGAACTGCGCCGCAAGCGCCGCGAGCAGCACGCCGAGCAGCCGGGTGATCACCGCCTCGCCCTTGTTGCCGATGATCCGCATCAACGGCCCGGCCGCCAGCAGCGCGCCAAGGGTCAACAACAGCACGAGCAGCAACGCGCCAAAAATGACGAAGGCACGGTCGAGCCCGTTATTCTGCGACACGAGCAGCATTACCGACGCGATCGAACCCGGCCCCGCCAGCATCGGCATCGCCATGGGAAAGACCGAGACATCGTCGACCTCGGGGGTCGCAAGCACTTTCTCGGCGCGCTGCTCGCGGCGTTCGGTGCGCTTTTCGAACACCATGTCGATCGCGATGATGAACAGCATGATGCCGCCCGCGATGCGGAAACTGTCGAGGTCGATGTGCAGGAAGCTCAGCAGCGCTTCGCCGAACATCGCGAAAAATACGAGAATGCACCCCGCGATCAACGTCGCGCGGATCGCCATGGAACGCCGCTGCGCCGCGCTCGCGCCCGTCGTCAGGCTGGCATAGATCGGCGCGCAGCCCGGCGGGTCGATCACCACGAACAGCGTGACAAAGGCCGAGATGAACAGATCGATCATGGCTGCTTCGGCGCCATGACCCGGTCGTCGATGACGGTCGCCATCTCCTTGCCGTCCCACAGACGGATCGTGACGCGGCGCGACTTGTCGACGCCGACGGCCGACGTCCAGCTCAACGTCTGGTCGGGCGACAGGCCGACCGCCCTGTCCTCACCCTCGCCGCCCGCCTCGATCGGCACGGCGGGACGCGAGCCGCACACCGCCTGCTTCGATGCGATGAAGTCCGGCGCTTCGCGCGGACTCGCCAGCGTATCGCCATGGTCGAGGGTCCAGGTGAGCTTGCCCTTTTTGGGATCGCGCAGCCAGACCGTCGTGAAATAGCCGTTCGCCGGCCCCTTCTGCCAGGCGCCGGTGGTGACGCCGACATTGCCGTCGCAGCTGACATAGACCGCATGCGGCTGCCACTTTACCGCCTCGGCGGGATCCCTTTGCGACTTCAGCCAGTCGCGCGCCTTGACGCGCTGCGGCACGAACATCACGGCTTCGGGCGCCGCGGTTTCGCGAAACGCCGTCCACTGGCCCTTTTCCTGCGCGAGCCGCGAAAAACCGATTTCGGCGGCAATGAAGGCGCTGGGGTTCGCTGCGAGCGGATCGCGCTCGCGCGCGATCGCAGCACCGCCCGCGATGACCGAAAGCGAAACGGCCGCGACAGCCAGACGGCGCATCAAAAACCCTCCGGATCGGCAAGCCCGGCGCGGCGGTGCGCCGCGACGAGCGTGTTGCGCAACAAACAGGCGATGGTCATCGGGCCGACGCCGCCGGGAACCGGCGTGATCGCATCGGCGACCGCGGCCACGCTCTCATAATCGACATCGCCGACGAGCCGGCCTTTTGCGGCGCCGTCGGCGGGCGGCAGGCGGTTGATGCCGACGTCGATCACGATCGCACCGGGCTTGATCCAGTCGCCCTTGACCATCTCGGCGCGGCCGACCGCCGCGACCACGATATCGGCACGGCGGACAAGACCGGGCAGATCCTTCGTCCGGCTGTGCGCCATCGTGACGGTACAATTGGCGCCGAGCAGCAACTGCCCCATCGGCTTGCCGACGAGGATCGAGCGCCCGACGACGATCGCGTCCTTGCCCGACAGGTCACCGAGCCTATCCTGCAGCAGCAACAGGCAGCCATAGGGCGTGCAAGGCACCATGCCCGCGATCCCGAGCGCGAGCCGCCCGGCGCTGACCGGGGTCAGCCCGTCGACGTCCTTGTCGGGATTGATCGTTGCAACGGCGGCCTGTTCATCGAGATGGCCGGGCAACGGCAACTGGAGGAGGATGCCGTCGACCGCGTCGTCGGCGTTGAGCTGGCGGAGCAGCGCCTCGACCTCGGCCTGCGTCGCGGTCGCGGGCAGGCGATGCTCGAAGCTTGCCATGCCCGCAGCGACCGTTGCCTTGCCTTTCGACCCGACATAGACCGCGCTCGCCGGATCGTCGCCGACGAGCACGACCGCGAGGCCGGGCGCGCGGCCCGTCGCGGCTTCGAAAGCCGGCACCGCATCGGCAATCCTTACCCGCAGGCCGGCGGCGAACGCCTTGCCGTCGATCACCTGCGCAGCGGTCATCAGGCCATCCCGTTGGCGTAGGCAAGCCGCGCGAGATAGCTGAGCACGGGCCCGTCGATAATGATGATGAGGATCAGCACCAGCATCGGGGTCAGGTCGAGCCCGCCGAAGTCGGGCATGATACGGCGGAACGGGCGGTAGAGCGGCTCGGTAATCCGGTCGAGCACCATCCACAGCTGGCCGACGAACTGGTTGTGCGTGTTGATGACGTTGAACGCGATCAGCCACGACATCACCGCCTGCGCGATGATGAACCACCACAGGACCGTCAGGATGATGTGGACGATCTGGAGGAGCATGAGAAGCAAGGCGATTTCTCCGAAAAAGGGTCTTGCCGCGTCTCTTAGCGGTGAATGAGCGTCCCCGCACCCCTCGCGGTGAAAATTTCGAGCAGCATCGCGTGCGGGATGCGTCCGTCGAGGATGACCGCCGCCTCGACTCCGGCGTCGACCGCGGCGACGCACGTCTCGACCTTGGGAATCATGCCGCCGGTAATCGTCCCGTCGGCCTTCAGCGTGTCGATTGCCGGGCGGTCGAGATCGGTGAGCAGCGCCCCCGACTTGTCGAGCACCCCCGCAACGTCGGTGAGCAGGAAAAAGCGTTTCGCGCCCAGCGCGCCCGCGATGGCTCCCGCCATCGTGTCGGCGTTGATATTATAGGTCGCGCCGTCGGCGCCCAGCGCCACCGGAGCAACGATGGGAATGAAATTATCCTTCGTCAGATTGACGAGGATCGTCGGGTCGACCGCGACGGGTTCGCCGACGAAGCCGAGGTCGACGTGGCGTTCGATCCCCGAATTGGGGTCGGGTTCGGTGCGGCTGACCTTTTCGGCGAGAACGAGGTTGGCGTCCTTGCCCGAAATACCGACCGCCCGGCCGCCCAGCGCGGCGATCCAGCTCACGATTTCCTTGTTGATCTTGCCCGCGAGGACCATCTCGGCGACCTCCGCGGTCGCGGCGTCGGTGACGCGCAGCCCGCCGACGAAGGTCGATTCGATCCCGAGCTGCTTCAGCATCGCGCCGATCTGCGGTCCGCCGCCATGGACGACGACCGGATTGATCCCGACGGCCTTGAGCAGCACGACATCCTCGGCGAAGTCGCGCTGTGCTTCGGGATCGCCCATCGCATGGCCGCCATATTTGATCACGAAGGTCTCGCCGGCATAGCGCTGCAGATAGGGCAGCGCCTCGACGAGCGTTTCGGCCTTGGCGAGCAGGTCGGGCATTTTCGAGGGATCGGTCATCGACATCATCCGGCGTTCTTCGCATCGAGGCTGCGGCCGAGTGCGACCAGGCCGGTGATGACGAAAGGAATGACGAGCACCGACAGCGCGACCTTGGCGAGCATCTGCCCGCCCATCAGGTTCGCGATGGGGAACACGCCGTAAAAAGCGATAGTGACAAACAGCAAGGTGTCGACGACCTGGCTGAGCGCGCTCGCGATGGCGCCGCGGATCGCGATCCACGTCGCTCCCGTTCCGGCTCCTTCACGCCCGCGCAGTTTGCTGAAGATCGTGACGTTCAGGAATTGCGAGGTGCCATAGGCGACGATACCCGCCGCCATCAGGCGCGGGCTCTGCCCGAGGATGGTATCGAAAGCCGCAAGCCGTTCAGGCTGCATTTCGGGCGAAGCCGGCAGCGCGAGTACCAGCGCCGTCAGCATGATCGACAGGACCAGCGGGACAAAACCCCAGAGTACGAGGCGGTTCGCCACCGATTGCCCGTGGAGTTCGGACACCGCGCTCGACAAGGCGACGAGGATCAGAAAGGCGAAGATGCCAGCTTCGACAGCGAGCCAGCTGCCAAGCGCGACCTGCTTGTTCCCGAGCACCCCGGCAAGCACGACCATGCCGCCATAGACGATGCTGAACAGGAAAAGGGAAGGCGAAAGTGTGCGCGGCAGCGCCGCCGAGGTCGGTTCGGTCATGCCGCCCGATAGTCGCTTTTGCGGGCGCTGGAAAGACCGCGAAACAACGGCGGCGTCCCATCGCGACCCGGCTCATCCGCGCCCGCCGGCACCGTGCATATTTCGCTGTCCTACATCATCCGCGCGCCATAAGGTCGCCTGATGGCCAACGCCGACCGCTCCACCCAGTCCCCGCACCCTTTCATCGCCCGCCCCGCGAGCGAAAATGAGGGGGTACGTAGCGTGACCTTCGTGACCTTTGAAATAAAATTGCGCCGATCGCCGAAGCGACCCGACAGCGATCCCGGAATCGCCGCGCGCCGGTGCCCACGCCCTGCCGCGCAGCGCTTGCCCCCGCGCCAAAGCCCGCTAGACAGGCCCATTAAACTTGCGGGGGACGCAGCTATATTATGGAACGCCTGATCGGTCTGCTCGGCATCGTCGCATTGCTCGCGATCGCCGTGCTTTTTTCGTCGAACCGTCGCTGGATCCGCCCGCGCATCGTCATCCCCGCCTTCCTGCTCCAGGCCGGTTTCGCCGTGCTCGTCATCGGCACCCCATGGGGGCGCGCGGTGATCCAGGCGATGTCGAACGGCGTGTCGAACCTTTTGAGCTATGCCGACGAGGGCACGAAATTCCTGTTCGGCGAGGTGCTGACGCAGGCGCCCTATGGCAAGGCGGTGTTCGCGATCGGGGCGCTGCCCGTGATCATCTTCTTCGCCTCGCTCATCTCGGTTCTCTATTATCTCGGCATCATGCAGCTGATCATCAAATGGGTCGGCGGCGCGATCCAGAAGGTCACCGGCATCACCAAGGTCGAAAGCCTCGGCGCCGCAGCGAACATCTTTGTCGGCCAGTCCGAATCGCCGCTCGTCATCCGGCCCTATCTCGCCGGCCTGACCCCGCCGCAGCTGTTCACCGTGATGACCGTCGGCATGGCGGGGGTCGCGGGCACGATCCTCGGCGCCTATGCCGGGATGATCGGCCCGCACCTTCTTCCCTATCTGCTCGCCGCCAGCTTCATGTCGGCGCCCGGCGGCATCTTGATGGCGAAGATCATGATGCCCGACGACCCCAAGGACATCGGCATCGAACCGATCGTCATGCCCGAGGCGAGCCACGACGAGGAAAAACCCGCCAACATCATCATGGCGGCGGCGCAAGGCGCGCAGACCGGGGTCAAGCTGGCGGTCGCGGTCGGCGCGATGGTCATGGCTTTTGTCGCGCTCGTCGCACTCGCCAACGGCATCCTCGCCGGCATCGGCGGCTGGTTCGGCATCGATGGCCTGTCGTTCCAGGCGATCATCGGCGCCATCTTCCGCCCGGTGATGTGGCTGATGGGCGTGCCGTGGGAAGAAAGCGCGGTGGTCGGCGGACTGTTCGGCAGCAAGGTCGTGCTCAACGAATTCGTCGCCTTCATCGATCTCGGTCGCGCGCAGGGCGACATGTCGATGGCGGCGGTCGCGATCGCGACCTTCGCGCTCTGCGGCTTCGCCAATTTCAGCTCGATCGCGATCCAGATGGCGGTGACCGGCGGGCTTGCCCCGAACCAGCGCCCGATGATCGCCAAGCTGGGGCTCAAAGCGTTGCTCGCGGGCAGCCTGTCAAACCTGATGTCGGCGGCACTCGCGGGGCTGATGTTGGGTGTTGCGCCGCCGCTGGCTGCACCGCCGCCCGCCACGCCCGCCACGCCCGCCGAACCCGCTGTTGCCGCTCCCGCTCCGGCAACCAAAACGGTCCCGGGAACCGAACCCGTCGAGGCGCCCTGACCTGCCGTTACGGCACGGAGCATGTCGGGACCGGAGGGTGTGAGAATTTGCAAGCCGCCGACGAATGGCGTAAACTTAGTACCATAACGAATTCCCGGTCGCGTTCGCTAACAGGGAGGTTGTCATGAAAACCGCTTATCGTTTGTCGATCCTTGCCGCCGCTGCGGCGTCGATAGGGGCGGGCTTCCTCGCTACCTCGCACGCCCAGACCGTCGAGACCGAGCGTTATCGCCCTCCCGAAGCGACCATTTATCGCGACGCCGGCTACCGCGGCCCCGCCGTATTCATCGGTGAGGAAAAGCCGAACCTCGGCCTTGCCTGGCCGGTCAATTCGATCCGCGTCCCCAACGGGCGCTGGGAACTTTGTGAAAAGACGCGCTATCGCGGCAATTGCCGGACAGTCGATCGCGACACGCCGATGCTGAACAATGTCCTGCGCGGCCTTGCCATCCAGTCCATCCGTCCCGTCGGCGGCGGCGGGGGAGGTGGTGGCGGGCAGCCACCTGCGAACGACCAGGTCGCACGCGGCAATTTCGCTGAGTTCCACACCCAGCCCTCCGAACGCAACTACCGTGTGCTTGCCTGCACCCGCGGCTCGGCAACCGCCAATTGCGCTGCGCAGACCGCCGATACCTGGTGCCGCTCGATCGGCTGGAACGGGTCGGCGCGCGAGCATATGGAAACGGTCAACAGGCGCATCTATCTGGCCGATGTGCTGTGCGTCCGTTCGGGCTATTGAGGGGGAGACAGCACATGAAGACGACAACCCCCATCGTTGCCTGCGCCGCGATCCTCGCGCTTGCCGCCTGCTCGTCGGTACCGCGCAATACCGGCACGAGCTACGATTGCAGCGGCGGCACGAAGCTGAAGGTCGACTATGTCGGCGACGGCGCGATCGTGCGCGTCAATGGCGGGCGGACGATGGTGCTCAAATCGACCCCGGCGAACCGCGGCCAGATCTACGAGAACAAGAGCGGCGCACGACTGCAGCGTCGCGGCAACGACGTGACGTGGAACACCGCGCTGCGCTCGGCCCCCGAAAGCTGCCGCGTCGTCTACACGCCGCTCTGACGGCAAAGCTCCGGGCCTGCCCCCTCAGGGCCGGGCCGGGGCCTTGCATCCGCGTTCGAGGCCGACCCCTTTCAGGAAACCGCGCCGTACCGTTCCGGCATAGACCGCAAGCGCATAACGTCGCCGTTCGGCATTGGCGCCGGTCACCTCGCCGATCAGCCCGCGAAACGGAATAATCCCTCCCGCCACCGTACCTGCGACCCGGCCGGCGGTTTCCTCGCGCTTCTTGGCGCGGTCCTTGTCGACCTGCTCATTGACGTCAGGACCGAGCACATCGTTGAGTTCATTGATTTCGCCGATGATCGCAGCGCATTTTCCAAGGCCGCCGAGCGAGTAGGGATTTTCCTGAATCGCCAGCAGTTTCGGAGGAACCTCCTTGCCGTCGAACGGCTCGGTCACCGAATTGGCGGTATCCTTGATTGTCGAATCTTCGGGTGCCCCCTGCTGGGCATGCGAATAGGCCGGAATGACAAAGGCGGCCACGGCCAAGCTCATCAACAAAGTGCTGCGCATGGTGTTTCCCTCTGTTGGCGCGCCGGATCGACGCATGAAATCAACGCACAAAAGCTCGGCAGGCTCCCCTATTTCTTTGTCGTATCAACTGCGCTCGACCGGACATTGCGGCGTCGCGCATTATCCGTCCAGCCTAAAACGGCGGGCAGGATCTATGCGGGCAACGCGAACCAGCCAGCCGCCAGCAATGCGACAATGCCGGGATAGAAGATCAGTCCAAATCCCAAAGCGCCCGCGCCACACCGCGCTGTTCGAGCG
>JALDYH010000023.1:0-40095 GCA_032154175.1 Sphingopyxis sp.
GTCAGCGGCCGTCAAGCATCGTCGCACATCCCGGTAGCGCCCAACCGCCCACATCCCGTGTGCCTTTAGCCAGACTGCTGAACCGGCGTCACGAACACGTCGGTACGTCGAGGGGGGATCGGAAAGCGCAGCCAATCCGAACAAATCATCGTCGAGCGTCGGCGGTGCTGCTTCGATAGTACTCATTTCCTGCTCTCCATCCAAAACGACGCCGCCCTTCAGAATTTGAAACCTGCCGCGATTCCATAACGGCGGGGCTCCAAAGTGAAGACATTGGTCTGCAGACCATTGACCTGATCTGTCAGGTAGAGCCCGGTCAGAGCATCATTGTCGAAAATGTTCTGTACAAAACCACGCACGAACCAGCGATCGTCCGTACCGTTAAGCTGGATCTGGGCATTGGCTACCACATATCCCGGCACCTTATTGATCCGACCGTTGAAGATGTTGCCGTAACTTTCGCCTGTGTACGAAATGTCGAACCGCGGTGTGAGGCTCATACCGTTGTCGAACCGGAATTCATTCTGGACGCCCGCCGAGAACTTCACCACAGGCGCTTGGGGCAGTTCTTTGCCCTTGAGACTAACACCAATCCCCTCAAGAACAGAAATGGCTCCTCCGAGAGCAGGATCCTGCGCTGCTGCTGATAGCGCATCACAGATGCTGAAGGCACCGGTGCTTGCGCCAACGTTGGCATCGGCGGGGAAGGGCGTCGGCCCCCGCAGGCCATTAGCAGCCGTAAGCCCTGCACTTGCGTTTATCCCGTCATTGACCGCACTAACGAAGCCTTGTGCTACTGCTGCTCCCCCGACATTTGCCCGGACCACACAGTTCGAAGCATTGATGATATCCTTGACAATCACCGTATCAGGATTGCCGGCTGAAACATCGCGAGGATTAATGACCAAGTCGGTCGAGGTAACGCGGGTTTTGAGATAGCTCGCACCGAGATTGACCGTGAAGGTTGGAGTGGGTCGTACAACGGCTTCCGCTTCAACGCCCCAAACCGTTGCGTCATAGTTGTCGTTCACCGACGTACGCGCGATAATCCGACTAAGCTGAAGGCCCTTATAGTCGTACAGAAAGCCAGTGACATTGAGGGTCAGCTTGCCGTCAGCAAAAGTGTTTTTCGAGCCGATTTCGTATGCATTGATATGTTCGGGGCTGAATGCGTCCCGGACCGATAGGCCAGGCACCTGGACTGGAGTGTTAAAGCCGCCCGATTTGTAGCCGCGGGAATAGGAGGCGTAGAGCAGATGATCATCGTCGATCTCATATTCCAGTACGGCCCGCCCGGTGAGTGCGTCAAAGGTCTGCTTGCGGAAAACGAAATCCTGCACTCCCGGAGTCACCGGATCCGCGTCATATGCCCCGAAATAGGGTGAATCATACGCCGAGCCCGTCTGGCCATAAGGCGTCAGGAAACTCGCCAGCGTCGAGCGCGCCCTCGTGGTCTTACGGTCATTATTATATCGCAGGCCCAAGGTTAGCTTGATCTGGCTGGAGACATCATAATAGACTTCGCCGAAGATACCGTATGATTTCAGTGTGACGGGAGATTCGTAGCTGTCATAATAAGGGGTCGCGAGAAACGAGGGCGGCAATCCTCCTCCGAGGGCTTGCAGGCTGCCGAGCACACCCGAGATATAATCAATCGCAAAACCGTTCGCATTATAATGCGCGTCAGTCAGGCGCGAATCCAGGTAGATGCCACCCAGCAAGAAATTGAATGGACCGTCAAAGTCCGAGGATATGATGGCCTCGCCCGACCAAGTACGTACCTTCTGGATGGTCCGGTCGAAGAAGCGCGGTGTGCCAGCGCAGTTTCGAAAACCACCATAAGCGCCGAGCCCCGAGTCGTCAGGCAATGACACGCACAGATCGCCTGCCGGACCATTGGGCGTCAATGCTTGCGCCACTGGTCCCAAATAAGCGGACAAGGCAGTTGAGAGCTCCGGCGGCAGTCCCGGAACCAGGCCGGCTGCAAGCGCGTTCAACCCGTCAATTCCCGGCTGCATTACCGAGCGGTCTTGTACCGCCGGATACGCCGCCTGCGAGGAATCGATATTCGCACGCTGGTACAAGCCGGTAATCTGGGCCTTGATCGGGCCGAAATTCTGTTCGAGCCGTCCCTGGAGCTGGAGCTCGGAGGTGCGATATTGCGGCTCATAGTCGATGGAGACGGTGCGGAGATCGTTCGGCATCGTGGCGTCAGCCAAGGCATCGCGGTCATACAGGCCGCCAATACCAAGCGCGCCGCCCAGCAAAGGACTGCCAGAAATTATCGATAGTGTTTCACGGCTGGAAAGCGTTCCTAAGAAACCCCCGTTGAAGTTACTCGTTTGCGGATCAAGCCGATTATTGAGACAACCCAGATAGCCAGTATCATCGCGCTGGCACAATTGTTTCTGGCTACGGAGACGATTGTCGTGCTCCTTGAAATAATATCCCATGAGGTCGACAGTTGTATCGACCGACGGCTTCCAGCGGACCGACCCACGTACCGCCCACATATTGCGCCCGTCGATGCGGCTGTTGTCATATACGTTCTTCGTAGTGCCGTCGCGATCGAGATAGAAACCGGCGACACGCAACGCGAGCGTCTCGTCCAACGGCACATTGAGCATTCCCTTCAATCGAATGGAATCATAATTGCCATATTCGGCTTCGCCCGAGGCATGGATCGCATCCATCTCCGGTTTCGCGGTGACGACGTTGATGACGCCCGAGGTAGCATTGCGGCCGAACAGCGTGCCTTGCGGCCCGCGGAGAACCTCAATCCGCTCCAGGTCGAAATATTCAGTTTCGAACAGACGGGTTTCGCGCAGCGGCGATCCATTGACATGGATGGCAGTCGCTGAATCGCAGGTGGAACCGACGCAGAGGTCACCGACGCCCCGAATGGTAAAGGTCGCGCCAGTGAAGTTGCCGTTCGAGAAAGTAATATTTGGTAGCGAAAGCTGAAGGTCCGACGCATTCTCGATCTGCTGCGCCGCGAGGGCATCGCTGGTAAAGGCGCTGACAGCAATGGGGACGTCCTGTAGGGACTGCGACTGCCGCTGCGCAGTTACTACAATTTCCTGATACCCACCTTCGTTAGCATTGCTTGCGTCCGAAACACCCTGGTCACTTTGGGCATGAGCGGAAGTCGCGATTGCAAGAGCGCCAATAGAAACGACAAGACTCGATACCTTCTTCATTTTGCATCTCCCTGATTGTATATTTATTGTTAAACGCAAACGTAAAATGCTCTATATATTAGTTTTTAATGTGGCGGTGCCCCCAAATGCTACCTTTGTCGTGACGTACGACATTCCAGCATTGTTCTTCGACATTTCGGGCGCCCCAGCCATATTCCACCTGAAAACCGCCCGGCGTGACAGCATAGAAGGACACCATATGATCATTGGTGTGCCTGCCCAGTGATTGGGCGAGCGGTTCTCGGGCATCGATAAGTCGGTCCATGGCCAATCCGACATCATCGAGGTGACGTGTCTCGAGCATGAAATGGTGCAAGCGCTTCGGTACCGGGGCCGGCGCGAGGGCCAGGGTATGATGCCGCGAGTTGCAATGGAAAAATTCGAGATCGAGAATCATCCCGGGGCCAACCGGCAGGCTGATGACATCCGATAGCCGGAACCCTAGTGCATCCTGATAGAATGCGCGGCTGCGCTCGATGTCGGGCGTAAACAATACGATATGGCCAAGCCCTTGCTCGCCCGTGACGAAGCCGCTGACGCCCGCCGGAGAGATGAACGGTTCTTCCTGAACCTCGCTAGGTCCGAAATATAGCTCTATCGGCAAACCGTCGGGATCGTGGCAGAGCAATAAATTCAACACGCCCCGCGCGCGGCATTGCTCTGCGCCTGCGATCTCAAATGCGATATCAAGCGAAGCCAGCCGTTCAGCCATCGCTTCGAACATGTGCGGCCCCGATAGTTCGAAGCCGGCGAATGCGATATCATTCTCCGGCCCCTCCTCCAATTCGATGCGCCAAGCGCGCTGATCAGCCCGCAAGCGCCGCATCTCCCCGGAAGCGCCGGCGGGCATCAGGCCGAGAATTTCAGTCGCAAAACGTTGCCATGCTGCGGGATCTTCGACGCGAAAGCCCACATATCCCAAGGATGAAATCGCATCGATCATGACCGCCCCCTCATCCACCGACGAAAGACGTCACTAAGCGATTGAATTCTTCGCGATGCTCTAGCTGGGCCCAATGGCCACAGCGGTTGAGGATGACGACACGCGAATCCTTGATCAGCCCCGCCGTGCGAAGCGTCGTCTCCAGAGAAATCGCGCGGTCATCGCGGCCATGGATCATGAGCGTCGGAATTGTCGAAGCGGACAATTTGGTCATCAGGTCCTCGACACCGCCAAATGGCCCATCAGGATGCCCCATCGGCCATTTCAACCAGTTTACGAGATGGGCAGGCTCAGCTAACGCAGCCTCGGAACGCTGCCGAGCGAGCTCCTCGCTGAACCAGGACCGGTCAAAGACCATCACCTCGACCAGCCGTTTGAAATTTGCCGGCGACGGATCGCGGTAGGCTTCCACGACAACCCGGATTCCCTCCGACATGCCGCCCGGGCTCAACGCATCGGGTAAGGCAAAAATGCCGGCACCCATGGTGATCGCATGGCTGATGCGGTCTGGATAGGCGGCCATGAAGGCGAGCACGGCGCCGCCGCCCATGGAATTGCCAACAAGCGCGGCCTTCTCGATGCCCAGTTCATCCAGAAGCAGCTTCGCAGCCTCGGCGTTAGCGGCATTGCGCGACTCGCCGGTGCAATCGAATACGTCCGATTTTCCCCATCCGGGCGAGTCCAGCGCAATGACCCGGAAATGGCTGGCAAGCCCCTCGAAATTCTGATGGAAATTGCTCCAACCGCTAGCGCCCGGACCGGTGCCATGGAGAAAGACGAGCGGAAAGCCGCTGCCAGCTTCATTGTAGTGGAGCCGCCAACGCTTGGTTTGGACAAATCGGCCCGTTCCATTTTCCGTATATGCCGCAGTCGATGCCATATTATTCTCCCAATCACTTTTTAGGTCCTGCAAATCGGACGGGACAAACCGAAAAGCCTGAAGTTGGCCTTGATGAAATCGATGGGAGGCGCGTCATGCCTCTCTCACATCAATGCTTGCGCCGCTTATGAGACAGATCTCATTCAGCGCACTCCCGGCGGCGGCGCCAAGGGATAGGCGCGCTGTTCATAGTGGAAGCCCTGCAATTCCTGCCGCTTGAGATCGGCTTGCTGCGGCGATGCATAATAGGCGCGTATCTCGGAAATCAGGCGCGAACGCGGGTCGAATTCATAGACCTCGATTCCGCGCAGAACCGTGCCTTGGACGGTCTTGAAATGCGTCCATTCCATGACCGCCCGCCACGTCAGCGGCTCGACCAGCAGCATGTCGACCGTCCAGAAGGATCCGATCGTCTCAACCATGTCCGCGAATTTTTCAGCGATCGCCGATGCACTGCAAAATGGCCCATTGTACATGCCGGGCGGAAAATAATGCACCGCATCAGCCGTGAAGCATTCGACTATCCCCACCCGATCAGCGGCATTGCATCGATCGAAATAATGACGGATCAGGGTTTCGATATGTCGCGCCCGATCAACAAGCTCGGGGTCTTTCCAGCTGTCCATGCTCACTCCCCAAGCTGCGACAAGCTGACCAAAACCACGTGAATGGCGCCATATCGCGAACCAGCGCACGACAGGAGTACATAGCTTCAGCTACCCACCCGGATGCGCCCGTTAACTCGTCGCCGGAACGAGGTCCCAGTTCCAACCGATTGTGCTAATTTCAGGTATTTTCGTTTTTCATAGCTGACGAGAAAGCGGATCGAAGCCAGCCCAATGCGTCAAGGCACGAAAGCCCGTCAGTCGTCCTTTGACAGGCCAGATGACCCGATACCGAATATCAGTTCGCGCATCCACCGGTGCACAGGATCATATGTCCTTACCGCGCTCCATATTAACGCAATCTCGTGGACGGTTCCTCCCCCGGGAAGGTCATGAATCTCCAGTTGCAACGCCTGCTGGAAATGCAATGCTGCCGACAATGGCACAATGGCTATTGTACCGCTCGCGGTCGCAAGCGCTGGCAACAGCGCCAACTGCTGCAACTGGGCCACGATCGGGACATCAAGCGGATCTCCGGCAATGCGATTTCGCACTGTATCGCTCCAGTCGACCAGCCCGGTATGAAACGTCAGATGGGGATGTGCCCGCAATTCCTCATGTGTGAGTGCCGCACACCCGGAAAGAGGATGCCCCGGCGGGACGACCACCACGAACCGCTCCTCGAATAGTGTGCGGCCGACCACCGTCGCAGAATGTATATCGAGGACATTGATCGGAACTATTGCAAAATCCACCTCTCCGCTGCTGATCACCTCATCGACGGTGGGGACTGTCGCGTGCACGAATTGTAATGTCACACCGGGCGCCATCCGCGTGAGATGCGGTACGAGTGCGCTTGCCATCCGCAATGCGATATAATCGACGGTCCAGATTTTGAACGTGCGATCGAGAGTGGCAGGGTCACACTGAGCTGGAAGCAGTAGCTGGTCAATTGCTTCGAAAACCCGCTCTACCGGCTCCACCAGCGCTTCGGCACGGCTCGTTAGTTCCATGTGATGCCCGACCTGTACGAGCAAGGGATCGTCGAACGTGTGACGCAGTCGCTTCAAGGCCGCGCTTGCTCCTGACTGCGTGATGCCGAGCGCCTCAGCCGCTCGCGATACATTTCGTTCCCGCAAAAGCGCACGCAATGCCGGAAGCAAGCTGAAGTTGATGCGGGCCAATGACATATGCGTTCTCCTGGCCACGTCTTATACAGTGATTTGCCGCTGGATAGGCAACACCCGCGCGCGACAGCCGGGTGCACGCATGTTCCGGCGGATACATGCCGCCGTTTGCCCGATCACTGTTCGAGTAGCTGGAGCCTCCTCTCGGCCCACGAAAATCTACCGGGTAGCAGCGAAACTTTCAGCAAAGGAAAGACACGAAAAAGGGAGCAGTCTGACACCGCTCCCTTTCCGGCCATCGCTGCCGAACTCACCGGGAAAAAGGTTCTGCAACGACGCTCTCGGGTTTTGCTCCCCGATTCTGGTTCTTGTCTCCGGCATTTATGATCAAACCTGATCCAGCCTTATGGCGGACTTGTACTGCACGTCGTCGCTTAAGCTTGACCAAGCATATTCCTCAGACTCATCAGGACAGGATGGGGTTCAAGAGAACTGCGCCGAACCTTCAATGCCGCAAAAGATTGTTCCGCGGCATCAATCGCGAAATCGATGTCCGCCTCAGTCATGGCGGCACACAGGAACATATTGTGCCAAGGATGCATATAGACGCCGCGCGCTAGCATTTCCTCAACCCAGCCATAGCCAAGCCTCAGATCGGGATCGTCCTCGAACATGATCAGTGGAATTTGGACCGGGCCGGTCTGCCGCAAACCGAAGCCGTTCTTTTTTGCGGCATCATCGAGGCCGGCCCGCAGACGCTCGCCCAGCGCGACACAATGCTCCAGGTAGTCGGATTCACGAATAATCTTCAACGTCTCGAGCGCGGCCGCCATAGGGACCGCGGAAAACCAGAATGACCCCGTGGCATAGATCGACCTTGCCCCCTCCCGGCAATTCTCCGAGCCAAGCAACGCCGAAATCGGATGGCCGTTCGCAAAGCATTTGCCCCAGGCGCTCAGATCAGGTTGCACACCAACCAGCGTCCAACTGGAATCGCGGGCCATTCTGAAACCCGCCCGCACTTCATCGACGATAAGCTTGGCACCACTGGCATCGCACAATTCGCGCGCGCGTTTTGCATATGCCGGATCGGGGAGTTCCTGATCGACGAAACTATCATGCTTGATCGGCGTGGCGAAGATCCCTGCCAAATCATCACCCGCTTCGGCGACCGCCTTTTCCAGACTGTCGCAATCATTGTAGATATATTCGATCTGATGAGCCCGGTCCTCGGGAATGGTCCCGAAGGGCAGCGGTGTGCACCACGGCGCGGCGCCATGATAGGCTCCCTTGGCGACCAGTATTTTCCGCTTGCCGGATTGTGCCCGGGCTACCGACTTTGCCATCGTGGTGGCGTCGGTCCCATTCTTGCAAAACATTGCCCATTCGGCGTGACTTACCATGCTGACAAGCGTTTCGGCCAGTTCCACCATCAGTGGAGAAGGGCCCGTGAGAGTGTCACCCAGTTCCAGTTGCCGCCGCGCGGCCTCCGCAACCCTCGCTTCGCCGTAACCCAGGAGATTAGGGCCATAGGCGCACATAAAATCGAGGTACCGGTTATCATCAGCGTCGATGATATAAGCGCCCTCGCCCCGCACAAAATACTGCGGGAATGAGGAAGGCAGCAGGATCGTTGCCTCGTGGCCGTACATTCCGCCGGGGACGACTTTTTCCGCGCGTGTCCGTAATTCCGTGTCGTTGTTCCTGTTCATGGCACCCTCAAATGACAATCTCCTCTTTCCATCATCACGTTCTAGGGCGTCCTGTCAACAAAACAATAATCATCGCTAACTTTTAAGATGGTGGTTTGCGCGGCGAAAGCACGTCACGAAAGTAGAGCGCGATCAGCCGCGCTGTCTCCTGCGTAAAGCTCTCATCGAGATCAGGATTGTCCAGGACCGCCTCATTGGCCGCGGTCATCAACGTGGTCGTCAGCAGCGCCGCCGATTTAAGACGTGCGCGATCCGCCTCGGGCCAAGCGTCAGCCAGATGCGTGAAAATAGAGGTTGCAACCATGGATGTAGACTGTTCACGGGTCTCGCGCAGGGTCGGAACCGCACGCATCGCCCGGAGGATCCAAAGGCTTCCCGGCATCGCCCTGACCGCTTCACGTGTGCGGCGCATCAACTCGACATTGGCCCGGACTGCGTCGGCAAAGCTATCCGCAGCCCCAAGGCTGCCTGAGCCCAGCATGTCGAGGACGATGCTATCCTCGATTTCCATGATGCGCTCCCCCATCACGCGCAGGATAGCGTATTTATTTGGAAAGTATCGATAGAGCGCCGGCGCGGTGATGCCTGTGCGCGCAGCGATAAGATTGGTCGACAATCGTTCAATACCTACTTCACCAAGCAGGTCGCCGGTCGCCGCGATAATGGCCTCGAACGTCGATCGTGAACGCTCCTGGGTTGGAGATGTTTTGGTCGCCAACGGAATCCGCGCTTCCTCGCCTTTCACCCGCACCACCTTCTTGCGTATCCGATCAAATCGGTATCCGAGCTGATCCACCAAGCGCACAAAATATAGTATTGACTAACCGATACCGATAACTAGCGTTTTGTCCAATCGTTGACGGTCGGTCCAAGAGTCTACGATTTTGGCAACAACAGGAGAATGATGCCATGCTGAAGCCCTGCAGCCAAGGTTCCGTCTGGCTTCCGCTCGCGCGCTACCCATTCGACCATTGCCCTTCACCTATTTCACAGGATTGAGCAGCCGATGACGCTTCCTGCCTTGCCGGGTATACTCCAGAAACCAAGTGAATTTTCGCGCTACAACACTGTGGCTTGCCTACTGGCGGGTTGCATAGGCTTGATAGTGTTCGGAATTCAGCCACTCCTGTTCGGTGCACTCGTCCGGCAAGGTACTATTACGGACCCATGGGTTGGCAGTCTGGTTGCGACTGAAACTCTTACAATGGCGCTGGGTTCGGTTGCCGGCCTGTCCCTGCTTCGCCGCAACGACGCGACCCGGATCGGAACATTTGCCGCATTGGCGATGGCAGCGATAAACTTGGCCTCCCTCGCCGGCAGTGGGCCACAATCCCTGCTTCTTCTACGGGCGCTGGCTGGATTAGCTGAAGGCATGCTTGTGACGCTTGCGCTGGCACGTATCGGGCGAGATCAAAATCCCGAGCGACGCTCCGCCCAATTTCTCGCGATGCAGACAACCACCCAAGCCGTTGCAGCGGTCTTTCTGCCTGATCTGACGTTCAGAGGTTCGCAAGCCGCAGGAGGATTTTTATTACTCGCAGTGCTTGGAGTGCTCGCGACGGCCTGCGCGCGCCTCGCGCCGCGCGACATCGGCGACATGTCGGAATTCGGGCCGCGCAGGCCCATTGGACCAGCATCCTGGCTCACGCTAGTTGCCACTGGTCTCTATATGGGAGCGCTCGTTTGCGGTTGGAGCTTTGCCGGACTCGCCCTGTCAACGCGCGGCATTGGCGTCGACGTGCAGGGCTATATGATGGCAGCCAGTCTTTTGGCCCAGCTTCCCGGCGTGGCGCTCGCTGCCTATCTCTCACCACGCGCACCAGCGATCCCGCTGATCGGTGGCAGCTGGCTCGCCATCTCCTGTATCCTGCAAGTTTTAATGGCAACCCACGGCGGCCCTCCGTTGCTCTGGGCGAGCATGCTTGGCTATGGCCTGATCTGGTTGTTTCCGTTGCCGTTCATTACCCGGCTTCTTATCCGGATCGATCCCTCCAGGCAGTCGTCACTCTATGTCTCGGCCAGCCTACTGATTGGCTCCGCCGCGATTCCGCTCCTTGGTGCCCTCGCCACTTCCAGAGGAGGGGCAGATGCAGCGCTCGGCCTCGCAAGCATGGTGGCTGTTTCCGCCGCCATGCTGGTCGGGATCGTGTTGCCTCTCCTATTATATCGCATGAAGAGGGCCTCCATCGGCGCCAAACCGGAAACGCCCGGCTAAGCTGCAAGCGAGCGGCGAGCGTCGAGACGACCGGCAGCTCGCGAGCGCTCAGACAGCCCCTGCGCTATTCGGCGTATGCAATTTCGAAGCTGTATGCCGGATCGTAGTGAGCATCCCAATATGCTTCCCACACCTTGAGCGTGATGGCTCCCACCTTGCCGTCTCCGACAGGCGCATTGTCGAGGGTGACGATCGGCATGATCCCACCCGCCGTGGTAGCCATAAATATCTCTTCGCAATTATAGAGATCCTCGACGGGCACTTCCTCTACCGCCGCTGGCCAACCCTCCCGCTCCGCTATTTCCAAGACCGTGCGGCGCGTGATGCCTTCCAGGACTCCGAGCCGCGGAGTGCGCAACACTCCGTCCTTAACGACGAAGATGTTGAACCCCGAGCCTTCCGTAATGTTACCGTCGCCATCGGGCAGGAATGGGTAGATCGCTTTACGATCCGCAGCTTCGAACAGGCCGCGCATGAAATCACCCCACTGGAGGTTCTTCACCGTCGGATCGATTGCGCCAGGCGGAATGCGGCGGACCGTGCGCGTGACAACAGCGCTACCGCCTTTGGGCTGCAAGAACGGCGGCATGACCCAGATGTAGGGCATGACGATGAGGTAGACATTTCCCGCCATGTCATGAAGTTCGCCGTTGGTCGCAATGTCCCGCACGAAATACGGGCCACGGGTAACGATCATCTGGACATAGGCATCGCGGAGGCCACTTATAGCTGCCATTTCAATCAAGCGCGCTCGCATCTCTTCGCGTGACATCGGGCTCGTCAGGTGCAACTTCGCGCAGCTTCGTTCCAGCCGATCAAGATGGTCGTCCAGTCTGAAAAAACGACCGTCAAAGATCGACGGCACATCATAGGTGAGATCAGAGTGGAGAAAACCCTGATCGATAAGCGGTATGCGCGCTTCATGGAGCGGCACATAGTCGCCTTCAATCCAGGCGATACCCGCGGCATAGGGATTGCTACTCTTCGCTAGCCCCTCGTTGCGCTGTTTATGGCCGGCGAAAATTTCGGTCATTGAAACCATGATTGGGATCCTTCCGGAACAGACAGGTATATTCAGGAACTCGCCGCCGCACTCTGCGACTTGCCGTAACGGCCACCCGTTGCGCGCTCGAAAAACTCGGACCACTGCGTAGAAGTGAGTTCGTATGGCGTGCCGAGGCTGCAGGCGATCGTATATTGACGGCACATGATCTCGAGCCGCTGCGCCAACAGCACTGCTGCACTTAAATTCGGGCCATGGCAGATCATTCCATGGCTGCCGAGCAGACAAGCGTTGCGGCCGCGCATTGCGCGTGCCGTATTCTCAGCCAGCTCAACTCCGCCATAAGTCGAATAGGGCACGCACGGCACATCATTTCCGCCGAACATACCGACAAGATAGTGAAAGCCGGGAAGTGAGCGATTGTGACACGACACCGCGACGCAATAGTCAGAATGCGTGTGCACCACCGCTTTCGCCTGCTCATATTCGCGGTAAATCGCGGCGTGCATTTGCCATTCACTAGAAGGCCGGTATTTCCCTTCCCATGAGCCATCGGGCGCGACATAGACGATGCTATCCGAAGTGATGTCCTCGGCCGAAGCCCCGGTAGGCGAAATCAGCATCCCCTCCCCCAATCGACAACTAAGATTTCCCGAGGCGAGTTCATTGAGCTTCAATTCGCCGACCCGGCGATATTGGTCGGCCAACTGCGCGCGCAGTTCGGCTTCGCTGTTTTCTGTCATGAAAAACTCCTTGATGATTTCCGGAAAGAGTGAGTCATCGCCGGTCGGCCGCGGCCAAGCGAGCGAGCGCATCGGCAAAAAACGTGGGGCCACCCATGCTCCCCGCCTTGATCACAAATGAGGTCGGGCCAAGGTCGGATGCATGACAGTATCCGCCGCAAAGCTCATCAAAGCCGCAAACCTCGAAACGCGAGGCGCCCAAGGCCGAGAAAACAGCTCCGGATGTTTCCCCACCAGCAACAACAAACTGTCGAACGCCGAGAGTGAATAGCCCGCGAGCTACTGCACCGAGGACCGCCTCGGCCCGTTCCGCCGCTCCGCGAACGCCATAGCGAGCCTGCGCCGATGCCACACCGTCCGGTGCAGCCGAAACCGCGATGAGTAGCGGTTTGTCAGCAGGTTGGATCAGGGCCCAATCGAGCGCTTCGTCAGCCAATGCTTGCTCATCCCCAGGCCGGGCGAGCTCGATCCGGAACACAGGGTTCGACTTGTCGAACGCGTCGATCTGCGCGAGCGTTTGTGGGGCACAACTGCCGGCCAGCACCGCTTGGCGTCCCGGAGCCGGGGGCAGGAACCGCCGGTTGGTGCCCGGACGATCTGCCGTGCGATCTGTGATCGCCACAGCATAAGCTGGCAAAAAGGAATCCGAACCAGTGACGAGAGGCCAATCCCGCGTCAGATCAACCACACGCTCGATATCGGCAGCATCGATAGCATCGGCAATCAATAAGCGCTCATTCTTCCGGCTTCCAAGCTCGGCCAATAATGCCTCGCGGCCACGCGCAAGCGATTGATGCGTCAGCACTCCGACCGGCATTGAGCTTTGGGCTTTCAGGACTTCAGCCAAATTCGAGGTCCAGGGAGGAGAAACCGGATCATACTGCTTGAAGGAGTCGGTAAGTAGTGCCGCCCCAAGGAACAGGTGCCCTTGGTAGACGGTTACACCCCACTCAACGAAAGCAGGACAAAGGATTGTCTGCGCCGCGCCCGTTAACTCCAAAAGTTCTTCTGCAACCGGCCCAATCGTTCCAGCGCGCGTCGTGTCGAACGCAGCGCTATATTTCCAGCCAATCCGGCTAATGCCCGCCGCTTGGAACGCCGAATGGGCGAGCTGCGCCTCACGCCGGGCGACTTCGATCTCCGCAAAGCGGAGCTTGCGTCCCAACACGACAACATCCGCCCGATCGGCGGCCTCTCCAATACGACCCGCTTCGGTGACCAATGCACAAGCACGGCCGCGTTGCTCGATCAGACTCGCGATCATCATCGCGCCGGTCAAATCGTCAGCCAGAATTCCCAATTCTGCCATGGCTCTCCCAATTGGCTTACTCGAGTCGTCGCAAATTCTCGATAGTTATTTAAAAATCGGAGTCAAGCGCAGGAGAAACGCCTAGACCCTCTCGGCCTCCAGCATGAATCTTACTCGATTGCTTCTCATTGTAGAATAATATTAGGACGTTAGGATAGATGTTTCAGAGGCAACGTCCCCGCTGCGCGCGCCCCGCCAATCTTCCTTCGATTAAAATCGATTCCTCAATCCGATCCTGCATGCTATCATTTGCCGCGAGGGACATAAGAAGGGTCGCCGCCAGCGAAGCCCATTGACGAAGGATCGGGCCAAACAGCGAATATGCCGAGATCGCCGAAATCCAACGCAAAGCGAAATCAGCCGCGCGTCCCCGCGAGCGAGCGCGGTATCGAACGCTATCAAGCGCTCCTCCATTCGCTTGACCAATTGTTGCTGATCCAAAATCCCGAAGACATCGGGCTGTACCAAATCGCCGACGCGGCCGGCATTCCGCCAGCATCGGTCTATCATTTCTTCGCCACCAAGGAGGCGGCGTTCCGCGGCCTCGCTCTGCGCTATCTGGACGAACTAGATCGGCTGAAAATCGAGCCTATCGATCCCTACGCATTGCGCAGTTGGGAAACACTTGCCGAATGGGATCTCGAACGCGTCGTCGACTATTATAATGAGCGCCCGAATGCCATGAAGCTATTCCTAGGCGGTTTTGGCGGCGTCGAGACACGACAGGTCGATCTCGAACATGACGTCCGCGCCGCCCAAGCCCTTTACGAGCGCTATGCGCGCCTGTTCCGCCTGCCGTACATCGCGAACCCTGCCGGAATCTTCCACATCTACATCAAGATAATAGATTCCGTGCTGTCGACCTCCTATCTCGCGAGCGGTGGCATCTCCCCCTATTTTGCGCTGCAAGCGCGCGAAGCCGCAGCTGCCTACCTCGGTCTCTATGTCCCCAAGCATCTCGAACTCTACCCTGACGTTGCAAGCAAGCTTGCTCGTGGTGTGCCGGTGGCAAGCTTTGGCGTTGACGATCCAGCTTCGGAAAATCCCGAAGGAGAGTCATCCGATACTCGGGTGAACGCTGTCCGTCCGATCAGGGAGACGAGCGTTGCTTCTTAGACGACATAATCTGAACCTGCTCCCCATTCTTCGGGAACTGCTTCGGACAAGGAGTGTGACGCGTACCGCAGAGGCCGTCGGGTTGGGTCAATCGGCCGTAAGTTCAGCCCTGGCCCGACTTCGCGAGGAATTCGACGATGAACTGTTGACGATGGTCGGGCGCCAGTTGGAACTCACCGAGAAAGGACGCGCCCTTATCGAACCGGTCGAACGCGCATGCATCGAGGCGGAGAATCTGTTGCGACCCGCAGCCTTTCTGCCTGCCGAAGAGACGCGCCGCTTCGTCGTAGCAACTGCCGACTATGTGTCTTTTCTCATTGCTCCAAAACTGGTTCGCCTCCTATCAGCCGAAGCCCCTAATGCATCGGTCCACTTCATCGACTTGGGCGGGGAGCTCGAAACTGGCTTGATGCGGGGCGAAGTCGATTTCGTCGTAATCCCGGAAGACACAGCAGATGACCTCGTTGGACCCTATTCGCGCATGAGATTGTTCAAGGACCAAAGCGTCGTCATCTCATCGGTTCATAACACGAAAATTTCGCAGCACCTCACACGAGAGGAATATGAGGCGTCGGCCCATGCCATGTTCAGCCTGCCGCCCCGCAAGGCTGCCAGTTACGAAGCCAAGAAGCTGATGAGTTCCGGCGTGCTTCAGAAAGACCGCGTGCTCGTCGAACAGTTTCTCACTTTGCCCGCGATCGTCGAGGACAGCGAGTGTCTCGCCCTCGTTCAGCGACGACTGGCCGATCGCTTCCGTCGTACCCATGCGATCCGGATCCACGAAGCGCCGTTCCCGGTCGGCGAATTACAGATCACCGCCTACTGGCCAAGAAGTTTCGATCGGGATCCCGCGCACGCGTGGTTCCGGGAGCAGATGAAGCATGCAACCACGCTGATCGACGAAGACGTTTAATGCCGGCGTGAGACCATGCAGAAACAGCAGCGAGTGGAGTCACACCACCACGGAAATAGCGGAGGGACGCCTCGAGCAGGACGAGCGGCGCAGCGCCAAGCTGCTCCGCTCGTCCTTGCGTTGCGGTCCAGACGCCCGCGATCGCGTTCGCGAAAACGACAAGAATTTAGTCTATCTGACGCTTTGTCGGGGTCGTGATTTTCTCCCAACGATGCGGGATCCGCATTCGAGCGGCAAAATCTGCTGGACTGACCAAAGGCTTCCGTCCGCTCGTCATATGGACGGCGCGGACCAACCCGCCCTGTATCGGTTCCAGCGGGCGCGCTTTGTCAAAGGCTTTGCCGATCTCATCTGATAGCAGGCCCGCGATGCAGAGCGATTCCAGGCGCTGCTACCGCCGGCCCCGAACTCATAGCCAATTAAACGATTCTATCGAAACAAGCAGTCCCTTAAATTGACGTTATCAATATGTGCTTTGTGACTTTCAATTTCCGACTCACGCGCTGTTTGGGCAGTTTAGGGGTGGGAGAGACATATGACCGAAACACATTTCACTGAAACCGAGACCAGCCACTTCACCGCGACGCCGCGATGGCAACTTCACTACAATGAAGCAGGGACCGGCTATCCGGTAATCCTGTTGCACGGCACCGGCCCCGGCGCGACCGGATGGAGCAACTTTCACCAGAATTTTTCCCGGCTGGCCCGGAATTTTCGTGTGATCGCACTGGATTTCCCGGGCTGGGGCAAGTCAGATGTTTTCGATTGCACCGGTGAATCGCGCAATGGCGCGAATGCGGAGGCCGTCAAGCTTCTCATGGATGCCCTCGGCATCGAGAAAGCTGCACTCGTTGGAAATTCGATGGGCGGGGCAGCCACGCTGGAATTCATGGCCGCTTACCCTGATCGCATTAGCCACGCCGTGACGATGGGGTCTGGCCTATTCGGTCTGCCGTCTATGCTCTCTCCCTCAGGTCTCTCCCAAGGGATCAATATTATCGTGCAAACCTACCGCGACCCTTCGCCGGCCAATTTCCGTCGCTTGGTCGAGGTAATGGTTTATGACTCGTCCTTCGCGAGCGACGAACTCGCAGAACAGCGGTCCGCTGCGGCCCTCGAGGTGAAGGAGCATCTCGCCAATTGGCTCAAATGGCCCATGGGCCATCCCAAAGGTCCATTCGGTGGCTTGGAGGAGCATCTGGCAAAGCTAGCCGCCTCCACCGTCCCGACAATGATGATCCATGGTCGCGATGACCGCACAGTACCGCTGGAAGTGACTCTCAAGACAGCCGGACTCATTCCCAACGCACGGACAATCATTCTTAACCGATGCGGACACTGGGCGCAGGTAGAACATGCAAGCGAGTTCGACCGCACCGTGACCGCATTTATCCAACAGATGGTCGACTAACACTATGCTCAAAACGGCAATTTCATCGCTCGGCTACTTCGGCCTCCGCGTTTCCGATCCCGCAGAATGGGCTGATTATGCGACGCGAATTCTTGGCCTCATGGAAGCGGATGCAGATACGGAACGAACCGCATCGCGCCGGTTCCGGCTTGATCAGCAGGCTTGGCGCATCGACGTTTCGCAAGGCACCGAGGATGATATCGCATTCGTCGGCTTCGAAGTCGCGGGTCCCAGGCAGCTCGAAGCTATGCGCAGCCAGCTTACGCTTGCAGGCGTGTCTTTCGACGAAGCATCACCCGAGTTGATAACAGAACGCGGCGTCCTCGGCATGATTACATGCCGCGATCCGATGGGGCTTGCCATCGAAATCTATTATGGACCCGACGAGTGCTTCGAGCGCCCGTTCAGCTCGCCGGTTGGCACGACCGGTTTTGTGACCGGTGCGCAGGGTGCCGGCCACGTCGTGCTTACCGCTTCAGATATCGATGCATGCGAAGCCTTCTATTCCGGAGCACTCGGCTTCGAACTTTCGGATGTGATCTCCATGCCGGTCGCGCCAGGCATCGCGATCGACCTCAAATTCTTCCACTGCAACCAACGCCATCACACGCTCGCGCTGGTGCCTGTGCCTGCACCCAAGCGGTTGCATCATTTCATGCTGCAAACCAATACACTCGATGATGTCGGGCTGGCGCTCGATCGGGCGATCGGGAACGGCGTCCACGTCGTCCAGAGTCTGGGCCGGCACAGCAACGATCACATGGTGTCATTCTACGCACTCGTGCCCGGAGACTTCCAGGTCGAATATGGCTGGGGCGCTCGCGACGTCGAAGAGGACAGCTGGAGGGTCGTCCGCCATCGCGCCACCAGCATCTGGGGACACAAGTTTCAGCCGGCCCCTGAAAAGTCCTGAGCACGGACCGCACACAGGAGAAAACCCGATGGCAACGCAGCCCGAGAAACGTGTGAACTGGAACCGCGCTTCAATCGAAGCGCTGATCGACTCCGATCGCGGCCGGCTTGATCGCCGGATTTACGAGGACGAAGCGATCTATCAGCTCGAATTAGAACGGATATTCGCTCGTTCGTGGAACTTCATGTGCCATGAGTCCCAGATTCCGGAGCCCGGCGACTATTTCATCAACTTCATCGGTGAAGATCAGGTCATCGTTGCCCGCGATCGCAAGGGCAAGATCAACGTCATGCTCAATACCTGCCGCCACCGCGGAAACGCGCTCTGCCGGGCTGAGCAAGGAAACGCGAAGTCCTTCGTGTGCAGCTATCATGGTTGGAACTATGATTTGGATGGTCGCCTGATAGCAGTTCCTGGGCGCGACATATATTATCGCGACAAATTCGATCGCACCCAATGGGGGCTCGCCCATGCCGCACAGGTCGAAAACTATCTCGGCTTCATCTTCGCAACACTCGACAAGGACGCACCCCCGCTATCCGAATATCTGGGAGATGTTGGCCGCACCGGTCTTGGCATGATCGCCGCTTACGGCGATGTGGAAGTGATCGAAGGCATCCAGAAGAATGTGATCGACTGTAATTGGAAGATCGCGGTCGATAATCTGTTCGACTGGTATCATGTGATGTACAGCCACGCCTCGGCGGGCGCGACGGGCGTTGTCGACCTACCGGCCATTCTTCATCCCAAGAACCAGTTGGTCATGCTCGGCGATTATGGCCATGCGATTAGCGGACCAGGGGTCCCGTCGCATTTGCAAGCTGAGGCAGACGCTCTTTCGGACGAAGAGCGCGCGGCTTACAAAGGGCCTGCGCTCGTTAACATGGCCGCGCTACGCCCGCGTGAAGCCGTGGCTTTGATGGGACCAGAAGGAATCCGCAGCGCCGGCCATCCCAATATTTTTCCAAACGCGTGGGTCACTCTGAACGGCTTGCAGATATGTCTCCGGCTCCCTCGTGGCCCGAACAAGACCGAGCTTTGGTGGTTCACATTCGTACCCAAGGCTTTCCCTCCGGAATATCGAGCCGCTCTTGTTAGCCAGGCGATCCACTTGTTCGGTCCGTCAGGCCTGCTCGAGCAGGACGATGGCGAAAACTGGAGTCAGAGCACCCGCGCCTCGCGCGGTGTCGCCAGCCGAAAGCTCGACCACGTGCTTGAAATGGGTTTGGGACAGGACGAGGTCAAAGTTCACGAATCCGGGCAACGGGTGATCGATACGACCGTGAACGAGCATGGGCAAAGGTGGTTCTACCGAGCATGGAGCGAATGGCTCGCCGCCGAAAGCTGGCAGGAACTCGAGGCATCGCGAACTGCGCCGCCTGAAGGGGTGATCTGATGTCGGTGATGGATATGACAAGAGCCTCGATCGCCGACCGCATGGCGCTGCAATATGAAGTAGAACAGTTTCTGTTCGACGAGGCCGCCTTGCTGGACGAACGACGCTATGAGGAATGGCTCCAGCTTCTGGCCGAAGACATCCACTATTGGATGCCGATCCGGCGCACCATGACCCAGCGTAACATAGACCGGGAATTCACCAAACCGGGGGACATGGCTTTCTTCGATGAGGACTATCAACTGCTGGGTGCCCGGGTGCGCAAGTTAGGAGCGGGCTCGGCCTGGTCGGAAGATCCGCCATCGCGATCGCGCCACTTCGTCACCAATGTGCGTGTTGCAGCCATTGAGGGAGCAGACATTTCCGTATCGTCATGTTTCTGTGTCTACAGAACGCGGCTGAACACCGAAATCGATCATTGGACGGGGCGGCGTGAAGATATTGTCCGCCGCAACGGGACAAGCTTCCTCTTGGCCCGGCGGCACCTGTTCCTCGACCACACTCTCCTTCTTTCCACCAACTTGAGCACGATCTTCTGATCGAAACGCCATGACGCTTGAGGAAGCCAACGACAGCCTGCCATCCCACGCGATCCAGCGAACCAATCCACAAATATTCCGCGGAGAGAGAGAATGACGTCGTCGCACGTTGACCAACAAGACAAAGCCGCCTTGACTGAGCCACTTCCGATGCATCAGGTCGATGTGCTCGTAGTCGGTAGCGGGCCAGCTGGGGCAACGGCCGCCCTCGCCCTCGCGCGCGCCGGTATTGACGTGACTGTCGTAGAACGTTTTGGCTGGACGTGCCGAACGCCCCGCGCCCACATCACCAATCCCCGCGCGCTTGAAGTCTACACAGACCTTGGCGTGATTGACGATATCCGCCGCTATGGCATCCCCAACGACCTGATGGGAGAGAATGTCATCTGCCGCTCGCTCGCGGGAGAGGAATATGGGCGTATACGCACTTGGGGCAATGATCCCGCCCGACGGCTGGCCTATGAGCTCGGCACTCCCGAGACATTCATCGATCTGCCGCAGAACTATCTGGAGAATATTCTGGTTTCGGCCGCTGCCCACAAGGGAGCGAATGTCCAGTTTCACACTGAACTCGTCGATTTCGAGCAGGATGAAGACGGTGTATCCAGCACGTTGGAAAACAAGCTGACCGGCGCGCGCTTTAGGGTTCGATCAAAATATCTCATCGGAGCCGATGGCGCGCGCTCGATGATTGCCGATCGGCTGGGCCTTCCCTTCGAAGGCGAGATGGACAGCTCGGGCGCCACCAACATCGTCTTCCAGGCCGATCTCTCGCGCTTCGTGGAGCACCGGCCAAGTTCATTGTATTGGATGGTGTATCCCCAAGAAGAAGGGGGCATGAGCACCGGTGCCGTGCGCATGGTCCGGCCCTGGCATCGCTGGCTTGCCACAACCGGCTATGACCTCGATCATCCACCCGTTCTCGATGATGCCGCCGCCCGCAAAATCGTGCACAATCTCATCGGCGACGATAGTGTCGACGTCGAGATTGAATCGACCTCGCTCTGGTCATTCAACAAATGCTGGGCAACCGAATTGTACCGCGGCCGGGTCTTCTGTGCAGGCGATGCAATCCACCGCCATCCGCCGACCAAAGGGCTGGGTTCGAATACCAGTATCCAGGATTCTTATAACCTCGCCTGGAAGCTGGCTTTTGTCCTCAAGGGACAGGCCGGCCCGGATCTGCTCGCCAGCTACACACATGAACGGGCACCCGTGGCGCGCGAATTTGTCCCCGCCGCATATCGCTGCATGGGGACCTTCATCCCGGTCGCGCTAGCGCTCAATCCGACGCTGGCCCAATCAGAAGAAGGTTACGCCTCCAGCGTGGATCAATTGCGAACGAACGAAGCGGAGTTCGCCAAGCGGCGCGCAAACTTGATGACTGCAATTGCGGGAACCGACGTATCTTACGATTGCCCGGGGATCGAGATGAATCAGCGCTATCGCGATGGCGCGGTTGTGCCTCCCGCCGGCGAGATCGAGCCGCCGCTCGAAGGCAATCCTGAACATATCCATTCGCCGACCAGCTTTCCCGGCGCACGCCTGCCGCACGCATGGCTGGGCCACCGGCAACGCCGCATCTCTTCACTTTATGTCTGTGGCAACGGGCAATTCACACTGCTCACGGGCAATAGCGGCGCCGGCTGGCGCGAAGCTGCCCGTATTGCGAGCGATCGCCTAGGGGTACCGATCAAGGTGGTCCTCATCGGCCTCGGTCAGGACTATGAGGACATGTACGGCGATTTTGCGAGGGTTCGGGAAATCGACGAAGACGGCGCGCTGCTGGTCCGACCCGACGTGTATGTCGGATGGCGCTCGACGAAATTTTCTGCGTTGGCAGCAGAGGATCTCGAACAGGCCCTACGGATCATCCTTGCGAGGACATGATGGGTAATCTCGAAGGCGAAGTCGCACTCATTTCAGGGGGAGGCTCCGGCCTAGGGCTCGCAGTGGTTGAACGCTTCGTGGAAGAGGGGGCGAGACTGGTCGTCCTAGACCGCAATGAAACTAGGCTTGCCGAGGTCGGGGAACGGTTTGGGGAGAAAGTTCTCCCAATAGCTGGCGACGTGAGAAGCCACTCCGATAACGCTCGGGCGGTAACCTTGGCGATGGAAGAGTTCGGCAAGCTCGATTGCGTCATCGGGAACGCTGGCATTTGGGATTACTCGACCGCCATCGATGACGTGCCCGTGGAGGCCATCGACCCAACTTTCGATGAATTATTTCAGATCAACGTAAAGGGTTGCATCCATCTCGCAAAGGCCGCGCTCCCCAGCTTGGCGAAGAGCAAAGGTTCGTTGATCTTCACTGTCTCCAACGCCGGGTTCGCGCCAGCCGGGGGCGGCGTATTCTATACAGCGTCCAAGCATGCCATCGTCGGGATTATCCGGCAACTCGCCTACGAGTTCGCCCCAGCAGTGCGCGTCAACGGCGTCGCACCGGGACCCATCGCGACAGATCTGCGCGGCCCTGAAGCTCTTGGCTTGGAGAAACTTGCAATCCGCGCGATCGATCTCGACCAGCATGCCGCTCCCCACATCCCGTTGGGCTTCGTCCCGGCAGCGGATGATTATGCGGGAGCCTATGTCATGCTCGCCTCCAGGCGCGATGCGCGCACCGCTACAGGCGGAGTCATCATGCTCGACACAGGCATTCAGGTGCGCGGGATCGGTTCCCCAGCCGGGGGCCGTGACCTGTCCGCCAAATATGGAAGCCCTGAAACGTGAAGCTGGCGACCGGGCAGCGCGCGCTTGTGACCGGCGCGTCCCGAGGACTTGGTCGCGAAATCGCCCGGTGTCTTGCGTTACAAGGTATCGACGTCGCACTGACCGCCCGCTCAGCGGGGGACCTTCAGAGCGTAGCCCAAACGCTGCGCGAACAGACAGGCCGATATTTTGCGGTCTTTGCCTGCGATCTCTCCGATGTGTCCGCCTGCGGTGATCTTGCCACATGGACCGAACGAGAATTCGGGCCATTGGACATTCTGGTGAACAATGCGGGAATTGAACGAGCCGCCGCTTATCGCGACCGCTCGCAGGCTGAAATTGAACGCGACATCGCGCTCAATCTTACTGCGCCAATGTTGCTCGCTCATGCCCTGCTCCCCGCCATGATCGAGCGCGGCGGCGGCCATATTCTCAACATTGCCTCGCTGTCAGGCGTCATCGCCACGCCCTATCAGGAGCCTTATTCTGCGACGAAGTTCGGGCTTGTGGGCTTCAGCCGGTCCCTGCGGCTGACCGCATTGATGGAGAACTGGAATATTGGCGTTTCCGCGCTTTGTCCGGGTTTCATCGAAGGTGATGGTATGTTCGCACGTATAGCACGCACAATCGACTTGCCGGCAGCGGAAATGGAAGCCGCCTCGCTTGCCGCCGTTGGGAAGGCGGCCATCGACGCCATCGAACAGAATCTCGAGCTGGCATTCGTTGAAATGCCAGACATGTCCCAGGCAATCAGCGCCAGCTATCTGAGTGCAGCCGACTTCTCCCTGCAGATGCAGCAGTCGCCGGCCTCCCGGCTATTCCAACATATCGCGAGACAAACATCAGCATAGAAAGGTAAGTAGAATGGCCGTGACCACACAGCTCAGGCGGAAACTCGATTGCAGCGAAGCAGAGTGGCAACTCCGCCAGGAACTTGCGGCCTGCTATCGAGTGTTCGATCTTCTCGGCTGGTCAGAATCGATCTACAACCATATCTCGGTACGCATCCCAGGAGAAGACCACGCTTTTCTCATCAATCCATACGGACTGCTCTATTCGGAAATCTGTGCCAGCAACCTGGTAAAGATCGACATCGATGGGAACACGCTCGACGACAGTCCTTACCCGGTTAACAAAGCGGGCTTTACCCAACATTCATATTTCCACCGGAATCTCGGCTGGGCGCATGCAATATGCCATACTCACACCACGGCAACCATGGCCGTTGCGAGTCTTGAAGATGGCCTGCAACCAGCCAACTTCTATGCCTGCAACTTCACCGGTCGAATTGCCTACCATGATTTTGAGGGCATCACTGTACGTGCTGAAGAAGGCGAACGGCTATTGCGGAATCTCGATGGAAAGCGCGTACTGATGCTGAGAAATCACGGCCCCGTCATCCTCGGCCGTTCCATCCCGGAAATCTTCATCATGCACTGGTCTCTTCAGCGCGCCTGCGAAGTTCAGCTCGCGGCGATGGCTGCTGGCAAGCTAGCCTTAGTATCCGACGACGTAGTCACCGTTCACCAGCGCGACCTGCATGAGGCGAATGTGCCCGGCCATGAACCGGGGAGAGCCGACTTCGCTGCATGGGTTCGCAAGGTAGACACCATAGATAGAAGCTGGCGCGACTGAAACTCGCCGAGAATGCCCGTTAACTAGAAGAGCGTACTCATATTGGAGGATCGGATCAGTGTCTGGTCGAGATAAATCTCGCGTCCGTAGATGAGGAAGCTGCCTTGATGGCGTCGCAGTCGATCAATTCGCCTTCCGGTCCAGCTATCCACCTCGGTATTGAGCCGCGTGCGATAGAGCCAAAAACAGCATTCTAGCGTAATCTCGGCGCCCTCAACTTCGGTGATCATAACGTTGCTGACAAAATGGCGCGAGCGTGATGCGGGATTCTCCGACCAGGCCGACGGCGCTCCAAGTTTCTTGACGCGCATTTCCAGCAACTCGCGGTCCTCATCGAAATAGGCCATATCACCAAGTTTGGTGAATTCCCTGTCGATGTCGCGATTGGTCACCGTGCGCCGGATCGGCATCCAATAACGAACATCGTCCGCCAAGAGATCGAGCCAGTCCGGATAGCGACGCGCATCGAGCAACGCCGCCTCGCGGTAGAGAAACCGCTCCACTTCGTGCTGCAGCAAGATGTCGTCGATGCTGGGTGGAGCAACATCGGGCGTAGAAGGTCTCTCGAGCGCAGACGATGGCATATCCAATTATACCTTTCCCATCGGCGGCGCAGTGCGATTAGCCTTAAGTTCCGCCCAGCTTTCGGCTGTCATCCAGTCGATCCAGGACTGGTAGAACCAACGCTGGGGATGCTCGTTGATCGGGCCATCGATGGCTCGCTGGCCGTCAGGGCCGACCATGACCTCCGCCTGGTTCAATCCCATGCTCAGGCTATGGCCAAGTTGCTTGCTGATCCGGCCTACAGAACCGCGCGTACTATGGCTCCAATTTTCTCCGTCGTCCTGCTCGAGCAAACCTGTCGGCCCGACCATATGGATGGCCCAGCGCGTGTTCATCGCCCGCTCTTCGGGCGGCGCTCCTTTGCGGGCGAAGGTGAACCACCAGATTTCCGTCTCGTGCGGGCCGCGAGGAATGCGCAAGCAAATCTGGGCACCGCCCATGAAAATCCACAGGTTGGGGAACACCAGTGGGTGTCCGACACTGCGAACCGCAGTCTTACCCATCAACTCAACCGCTTTACCAGCCCGGATCCCAAACAGATTGTCGCCGAAAGCTGCACGACGCTCTTCCGGCCCCATCTGTTCATATTGATCCTGCATCTCGCGGGGGATCGCCGGGCCACCGATCGCATGGCCATAATCTCCCATCATCGACATTTGACTATCGGGGAACAAGGCATCCCCAAGATTGATGAAACCCGATGCGCTCGCCGACGAGTGGCTGAACATCACGTGATACCAGTCCCACTGATTATCGATCGTAAACTTCCAATTGCAATCGATCACATTCTTCTGAATGCCGTCGATCAATTCCAACTCGCCCCGCGAGGCTGCCATTCCGAGTCCGGCGCGGCCAACGTCGCCGAGGAATTCGTCAAGGGAAGGCGCATCCTGATCGAAGGTTGCGAAATAGAAGCCATGGAGGCTTTCGACTTTTGCCGCCTTGCGCAGGCCCCATTTGGACTTGTCGAAGTCGTTGTTATAATATTCCTTCATCCCGGGTACGGCGATCAAATCCCCATTCAAGCCGAAATTCCAACCATGGTAGCTACAAAGAAAAGAGTTCGTTCTCCCGAATTCCGCACGGCAGAGCGTGTTACCGCGATGACGACAGGTGTTCACGAGAACATTTACATTACCCTGTCGGTCTCGAACGACGATCACCTCGTCTTCGCCAATGAAGGTCATGAAATAATCGCCCGGCTTGCGAAGCTGCGACTCGTGAGCAACGAAGTTCCAACTCCGAGCAAAGATGCGCTCCAACTCGAGCTTGTAAAGCGTCTCATCGTCGAACAGGCGGCGGTCGAGATAGCCAGTGGATCCATCATAGAGTGAACGGATCGTACCCGGATCGCGAATGTCGATCTCTTGCTGAGGGTTGATCATGCCTCTCTCCCAAATCGCTGTGCTCCCAGGCTTCAGCATCGAATGGCCTGTAATCTTTTTTTTGACTACGCTCAAGTTTTGATAAGGGCAGTCTTTTCCAACTGATCGCAAATCGGTCTGAGACAATGCAGGCGCGCGCGATTTCAGCAGAAATCGTCGGTCGAACCGGTAGAAGAGCGAGCCATCATCCCAAGGGATGGCAGCGCTGCCAAACCCATATCGGGCCAAACCTATATCGGGCGTTGCGTGCGCAATGTATCGATACTGCTATATGCCGCAAACCGACGAGGAGCTAATTCAGCGATGTCAGGCCGCCGCGAAGCGAACAAGCGTGACAAACATAAGCGCATCATCGAAGCTGCGCACCGGCTCTTTCGTGAGAAAGGCTTCGACAAAACCACAACGAACGAAATCGCGGCAGCGGCCGGCGTCGGTACCGGCACCGTCTTCACCTACGCCCCGACCAAAGATGACTTGCTTATCCAGGTATTCCACAAGGAGGTGGCGTTCTCCATCGACAGCGCACTGCCTGAAGCGATGGAACAGGCCAGCTTGATCGATAGAACGATAGCATTCCTGGATTTCTTCCTGGCATACTTCGAACAGGATATTCCCTTGGCGCGGGCTTTAATGCGGCAGCTTGGCTATGTTCAATCGGAAGCGCAGCGCGACCTTGTCCTAGATCTTTTCCGACGTGCCAGCCTCTGCCTAGTCGAAATTCTGGAGGATGGGCAGAAGACCGGCGAGGTCTCAGCGGACGTCTCCCTAGAGACGGCTGCAGCAACAATGTTCGCGATCTTCCATCTCAATATCGGTCCCTATCTCAGTGGCATGATCAACCGAAAAGAGTTTGACGCTTCGCTGCGAGAGGGCCTGAAAGCATTCAAGCGCGGCCTATAGGCACCGAGGCCAGAACAAAACGGCATGCGATTCATTGCCGACAATCGCATCGCCCGCTTGCCGAGCCATCGTGTGATTATACTATGACGGGTTTTCTCTCGCCAAGCCCCGCCCGTCGCAAGCTACGCAGAGCAGCCTTCTCGGTAGCCGCATCTGGAACCTGCCCGAGAAATGAAAGCGAGACCGCTCCCTTTACCGCGCCTTCCACCAGAAGCGGGACGCCTATGCAATAGAGATCGGATCGAACCTCGAACCGATCGAAAGCGACCCCGGATTTGCGGACCACTTCAATCTCCCTGCGAAGCTGGTCAGGATCGGTGATCGTGTTCGACGTGAGTTTGATAAATGGTCCGCTAGCGAGATAGGCCTCTAATTCCTCGATCGGCAGGGACGCCAATAATATTTTCCCGATTGCCGAGCAATAAGCCTCCAGCTGCATTTGCTCGGTTGTGAACAGAAGCGAGTCATCGCCGCTTTCCTTGATGAGGTAAGTCACCATACCATCTTCCAGAATTCCCGCGTGAGCGAAGGCCGAAAATTTCCTGGCAAGCCTTGCGAGACTGTGTCGAAGCGCGAAGGCGAGTTGATGTTCAGCCGCGCACAACTCTGCAAGACGGATCAACGCAAGGCCAGGCCCATAGAAACCCTTTGCTGTTCGTTTCAGGAAGCCCTTATGTTCAAGCGTGAGGGCTAGCCGATGGACGGTGGGCTCCGACAATCCCTTCGACACCGCAATTTCAGACAGGCCGGTTCGTCCACCGTCATTCAAGACATGGATCAGAAGGTCCAAACCCTTTCCCAGCGTTGCCGAGAGATATGTCGGTGCAGACCGAGAACGGCGCGATGTACCGGGCAAATTCATACATCGCTTGTGACATTCTCGTCTCAATTATCAAGAGATGAGTGACCCCCGTCTCTTTCGCACATACCCGGCCATGCTAACCCACTTTATGGGAGAAATCTGATGGCAACGAAATACGAACAACTGGCCCGCCGCTTGCGAGATGCATATTCGTCAGGAGTTGTGCCACCACTACGCGACGGCCTGGATCCGGTGGATGCAGCGGGAGCCTATGCCGTTCAAACAATCAATACACGTTTCTGGGAAGCGCAGGGCCGCCGCATCGTAGGACGCAAGGCAGGACTGACCGCGAAGGCGGTGCAAGACCAACTGGGGGTCGATCAGCCCGATTTCGGGGTGCTGTTCGACGACATGCGGGTGGCCGACGGCGAGCGGCTCGATCCGGCGCGGACGATCCAGCCGAAGGCAGAGGCTGAAATTGCCTTCATCCTTGGTGCAGACCTTCCGAAGGCCACGACGACAGCCGAACAGGTCGCGGCGGCGGTGGCGTCTGTCCACGCGGCCATCGAGATCGTCGACAGTCGTATCGCTGACTGGAAGATCACCTTTGCCGACACCGTCGCCGACAATGGCTCATCCGCCTTCTTCGTGCTGGCGGATCAAGGCCTGCCCCTGGCCGGGCTCGACCTCGAAGGCGCGGCGATGGAGATGGAGGTCGGCGGCAAGATCGCCTCGACCGGCGTCGGTGCGGCAGCGCTTGGTAACCCGCTTAATGCTGCGGCTTGGCTGGCGCGGACCTTGGCGGAACGCGGCGAGCCGCTGAAGGCGGGCGACATCCTGCTGGCGGGTGCGCTGGGACCGATGGTCGTGCTGACTGCCGGCGATCATGTCGAGGCGCGCATTGCCGGCGTCGGCTCTTGCAGCTTCACCTATGGGAGCTGAGACCATGGCGAAAATCAAAGTCGCGATCATCGGATCGGGCAACATCGGCACCGACTTGATGATCAAGATCATGCGCCTGTCGGAGGTATTGGAGATGGGAGCCTTCGTCGGCATCGATCCCGATAGCGATGGCCTCAAGCGCGCCGAACGGCTCGGCATTCCAATCACCGCCGATGGGCTCGACGGCCTGATCGCGATGCCGGGCTTCGTCGATATCGACATCGTGTTCGATGCGACCTCGGCGGGCGCACACAAGCGCCACAGCGAGGTGCTGATCGCGCACGGCAAGCGCGTCATCGACCTGACACCCGCGGCGATCGGTCCCTATACGATCCCGCCGGTGAATGGCGACGCACACCTCGATGCGCCAAACGTCAACATGGTCACCTGCGGCGGGCAAGCGACGATCCCGATCGTCGCCGCGGTGAACCGCGTCGCCAAGGTGCATTATGGCGAGATCGTCGCCTCGATCGCGTCGAAGAGCGCGGGTCCCGGCACGCGCGCCAATATCGACGAGTTCACCGAGACGACGAGCGAGGCGATCGTGAAGGTCGGCGGCGCGACGCGCGGCAAGGCGATCATCATCCTCAACCCCGCCGAGCCGCCGCTGATCATGCGCGACACCGTCTATTGCCTGTGCGAGGATGGCGACCGCGCGGCGATCGCGCAGAGCGTCGCGGATATGGTCGCGGAGGTGCAGGCCTACGTCCCCGGCTACCGGCTCAAGCAGGCGGTCCAGTTCGAGAGCATCGGCGGCAATGCCCCGCTCACCATTCCCGAGATGGGCGGCAGCTTTACAGGGCTCAAGGTCAGCGTCTTCCTCGAGGTCGAGGGGGCCGCGCATTATCTGCCCGCCTTTGCGGGCAATCTCGACATCATGACTTCCGCAGCATTGAAGACCGCTGAGAAGATCGCGTTCCGCATGAAACAAAGGATTTCGGTATGAAGTTTGCGCGCTGGGGCGAACGCGGGGCCGAACGCCCGGCGGTAATCGACGAGGCGGGCAATCTGCGCGATCTCTCTCCGCAGATCGGTGACATCTACCCTGGTCGTAGTATCTTCCTTGGCCCCGGCGCACCGCTCAACGAGATTGATATTGCTTCTCTGCCATTAGTCGATCCCACCGCGCGTCTTGCCTGCCCGCTCGCAGGCGTCGGCAAGTTCGTTGCGATCGGTCTCAATTATCGTGACCACGCCGAAGAGGCTGGCCTCCCTATCCCAGAGGAACCGGTAATCTTCATGAAGGCGCCGAGTTGCATATCCGGACCGACTGATAATGTCCGGCTACCGCGCGGATCAGAGATGATGGACTGGGAAGCTGAACTTGGGATCGTGATCGGTCGCCGGACTCGTTACGTCGAGGAAGAAGAATGTCTTGCCCATATTGCAGGCTATGTACTCGTCAATGATCTGTCGGAGCGGCACGACCAGATGCAGCGCGGGGGAACTTGGGACAAAGGAAAGAGTCACGACGGCTTCGGCCCTATAGGCCCTTGGTTCGTCACCGCCGACGAACTCGATCCCGCAGCTGGCATTCCGCTCGTCACTACCGTCAATGGCAAGCGTATGCAGAACGGCAGCACCGCGAACATGATCTTCAGCGTGACTGCACTCGTTGCTTATGTAAGCCGGTTCATGACGCTCGAACCAGGCGATATTATCACGACAGGAACCCCCGCCGGCGTCGGTCTCGGCCAGCGCCCAGATCCCGTCTTTCTGCGCGAAGGCGACCTTCTTGAACTCGACGGCGGACCGCTTGGCACTCAGCGCCAGCACATTATTGCCTCGCTCTGAAAGGATGGATCATGAGCTTCGATCCCGTTCGCAATAAACTCTACATCCAAGACGTGACGCTACGCGATGGCATGCACGCAATCCGCCATCAATATGGCCTCGATCATGTCAAGGCGATCGCATGCGCACTCGACCGCGCGAAGGTCGACGCGATCGAGGTCGCTCACGGCGACGGCCTTAGCGGTTCGAGCTTCAACTACGGCTTTGGGGCGCACACCGACTGGGACTGGATCGGCGCGGTCGCCGAGGTTCTTGAGCATAGCGTGCTTACCACCTTGCTGCTCCCCGGAATCGGCACGATCCACGATCTCAAGCATGCCTACGAGATGGGAGTGCGTTCGGTGCGCGTCGCCACCCATTGCACCGAGGCCGATGTCTCGAAGCAGCACATCGAATATGCGCGCGGCATCGGCATGGACGTCTCAGGCTTTCTGATGATGAGCCATATGTCGGAGCCTGAGCCGTTAGCACGACAGGCACAACTAATGGAGAACTATGGCGCGCACTGCGTTTATGTCACCGACAGCGGTGGCGCGCTGACGATGGACCAGTATGCCGCGCGCCTGCAAGCCTACGACCGCGTGCTAAAGCCCGAGACGCAGCGCGGCGTCCACGCGCACCACAACCTCAGCCTCGGGGTTGCGAACAGCATCGTCGCGGTGCAGAATGGTGCGGTCCGTGTTGATGCCAGCCTCGCCGGGATGGGCGCTGGAGCGGGCAATGCGCCGCTCGAGGTCTTCATTGCCGCCGCTGACGTTCACGGTTGGGACCACGGCTGCGACCTCTATGCACTCATGGACGCCGCCGAGGACCTCGTGCGACCGCTCCAAGACCGCCCGGTCCGCGTCGACCGCGAGACGTTAACGCTCGGTTATGCCGGGGTCTATTCAAGCTTCCTCCGCCACGCCGAGAAGGCAGCAGTCGACTACGGTCTTGATACCCGAGAGATATTAGTAGAACTCGGGAGCCGCAAGATGGTCGGCGGCCAGGAAGACATGATCGTCGACGTGGCGCTCGATCTCGCATCGCGAAAATCCGCAGACCGAGACTAGAGCGCCCACCCACATGCGTTTTGCATCATCGGCTCACCATGCGGGCTTTGACTCGCTACGCCCCAAAGGCACGAGCCTGGTTCTCGATAACGCCGACAAATCTGCTGCCGATGATGCCGAGATGCAGCTCTCGGCACGAACTGGCGCACCGATTGCCGCCTTTGGCTTTGACCATGTACTTTATTCATCTCCGCTTCAGTTTAGCGGAAGTCGAAGGCCGGGTTTTTGACAATCGGTGTCGAAACCGCCTCCCCGCTATCCGGCGTGCGTATGCTGGCTTGTCTGCTCTGTGGGTGCCTTGGCATGCTCGTTCTGGGCCTACAGCCGCTGCTCTTCGGAGGATTGGCAAGAGAAGGCGCCATCCCCACTGCCTGGATCGGGGGACTCGCCGCGGCAGAACGGGTAACGATGGCCCTTGGGTCGCTAGCAGGCCTCTCTCTTATGCGCAGGCTTCGCGGCAGCCGCGTCGCCGTACTTGCCGCGCTCGGCATGAGTATAACGAATTTCGCCACGATCGCCGGGCACACGCCAACGGCGCTGCTATGCCTTCGTGGCCTGGCGGGCTTCAGCGAAGGCATATTGGTCTCAGCGGCTCTCATCGCTATCGGACGCGACGCCGATCCGGAGCGGCGGACCGCTCAGTTCCTGGCCCTTCAGACAGCAACACAGGCGGCAGCCGCATTTGGGTTGCCGGGATTGTCATTCGGCGGATCCGTAACACAGGGCGGCTTCGTCGCGCTCGCCGCGCTGGGGTTTTTGGGCCTGACCTTTACCAGGCTGGTTCCGCACGATGTCGGCGACATGTCACAATTCGGGCCGCGTCGCCGTGTCGATACCGCTTCATGGATCGCACTTGCTGCAACAGGTCTCTTCATGGGCGCCCTGGTTTGCGGCTGGAGCTTTCTCGGCCAAGCTCTCTATTATCGCGGATTCGATAGCAGCGCGCAGGGCGCCATGATGGCGGCCTGCCTCGCAGCGCAGCTCCCGGGTGTCGCACTCGCGGCCTATCTGGCACCGCGATTTCCAGGTATATCGCCTATTGCGGGCACTTGGCTGTTAGTTGCCCTCATCCTTCAGTCCCTGATCGCAGCGGGACATTCTCCGGCAATCATTTGGATCTGCATGTTTGCCTATGGGTTCGCCTGGCTATTTTCCTTACCCTTTCTGACCGGCGTGCTCATCCGGCTTGATCCGACCAGGCAGTCGTCGATGTATCTGTCTTCCAGTATCCTGCTAGGGTCGGCCTTGATGCCGCTAGTTGGCGCAATCGTCACTTCAGAAGGAAATGTCGATACCGCACTTGCTCTCGCCCGCAATGCAGCCGGGATTTCAGTCCTACTGATAGGTCTTATATTGCCCTTGATATGGCGGCGCCGGGAAGCTGGGATACCGCCCGCTCAGAAATAGGTGCAGAGCGATCCAAGGACCGAATAATTGTCGTCCACGACATGAAGGACCCGCCACTTGTCGAAAGTCAAACAAGGGTGCGAGATGCCAACCGACAGCATATCGCCCACCTGCAAGGGAGAATCTTCCGGGACGTCAAGAAAAGCATGCTGGTCATTGAGCGCGACTACGCGGTGTCCCTCCCGCAAGGGGACCGGCATCTTCATATTCGACCCGGGTCGAAACCAGAGTTCAGGTATCGGCATGTCGTCATGGGACACATCGCGCTTTCCTAACGTCGCGATCACCCGGCCCGGTTCCGGTCTGGATTGCACATAGCTCCAGACTTCCAGAGCGGCTTGCGGCCCGCCCTCTTCGAAGAGCCGGGGTTCACGGCTCTTGAGCGCGGCGAAAAGCTTGCGGTAGAGGCCTGAATCGTGCGTGACATAACAACCGCTCCGCAATAATATTGTCGTAGGCACAGCTAATCGGGCCGCCGAAAACGCCGTGACAACCAAGTCGAAAAAGGCGGATCCCCCAGCGCTAAGAAGAACGGCCCCGTCGCCCCAGAGCCCTTCACTATCGCAAGCTTCAGCCAAGCTGACGACATCCGCGAGAAAAGCCCGCACGGCGTCCAGCGTCGGCTCCATTCCGCTGCGCCGAATAATCCCTTCAAAGCCTTCCACACCGGCAAGTTCAAGAAAGGGGCACTGAGCAACTGCGCGAGCGACCTCCAGACCTTGTCCGATCGTCCTCGTCCCCGTCCGACCACCGGCAAAACCAAGTTCAACTAGAACGGGAAGTGGGCGACCGATGCCCATCTCCAGCGCAATCGCCGCAATCTGATCGACATTTTCCACGGAATCGACGAGCAAATGTATATAAACATCGGCGTCTCGTTCCATCAGATCGAGGACAAAACGAATGCCCGATCGCCCGACGATCTGGTTCGCGACGAACAAGCGACGGAAGCCCGCCGCCAGCGCTGCCGCAATTTGATGCGGGCTGGAAACTGTCACGCCCCAAGCACCGTGACGCATCTGGAGATCGAATAGCACGGGAGCCATAGTCGTCTTACCGTGCGGAGCAAGCGCAACCTCGTGCCTATCGACAAAAGACTTCATCCAAGCCGCGTTGCGCAAGAGGGCGCCTTCCTTGAGGACCGCAACCGGCAACGGCAGGTCCTCGCGCAACAAGTTCCAGCCCTCAGCGCCGACCTCTGACGCTGCGAGCGGTGCTATATGGCCGGGAACCCCTTTATCATAAGGCCGCAGGACGGCGTGCGGATCCGCTGCATAATTCAAATGCACAGTCTGCCCCACTTTCCCGATTTCTAGTCGAAAGCGATGATTGCCTCGACTTCAACGCTGATCCCTCCAGGCAGCGAAACCATGCCGACAGCCGATCGGGCATGACGACCGACTTCGTCACCGAAGACCTCATGGAACAAGTCGGAGCAGCCATTGATCACCTGCGGATGCGCTTTGAAATCGGGCGTCGCATTAACCATCCCGAACAGCTTGACCACCTGCCGAACCCGGTCGAGAGAGCCAAGCTCCGCACGGATTACCGACAGCAACGCCAATCCAGCCAGACGAGCATGGTCATAGCCTTCATCGACCGTCAGATCGACTCCGAGCTTACCGAGTTTGTAACCGAGAACAAGGCTGCCGGGTCCTTGGCCTGACAAATAGAGCATGTTCCCTTGCCGCACTGCAGACGCGTAGCGTGCCACCGATTGCGGCAGAGCCGGCAACTCGATTTCCAGTTCGCAGAGGCGCTCTTCGGCGGATGTTTTAGTCATGTCACATCTCCTGCCCCGAGCCTTGGTCGGCATCCGCGTATAGCGACCGCGTCAACGCGATGGCCCCATCTGCGGCTGATCGCATCAAGGCAATGTCCGATGCTACGGTGAGGAGCCTAAAGCCCATCTGTGCGATCCGCGCTGCATATTGCGGCGTCGCATTCTGGATACCCACGAACTTCCCACGCGCTCGGGCGGCCGCACAGATTTGCTCGTAGATTGCAAGGATTTCAGGCTGGTCCAAATCCAGCCGCGGCGGAAGACCCATGCAAAGCGCCAAGTCTGACGGCCCTACATATACGCCGCTAACACCTGGCGTATCCAAGATGGCCTCAAGATTGTCTACCGCCTCCGGCGTCTCGATCTGCGGCAACACAAGCACGTTCTCGTTCGCTTGCACCTGATAGTGCCCGGGGCGCGAGTACAGACCGGCCCGAACTGGTCCGTTCGATCGCGCGCCTAATGGCGCATATAGGCATGCATTGACCAGCGCCCGAGCCTGCTCCGCATTGTCGACCATGGGGCAGATAATGCCCCAAGCGCCCGCATCCAGCAGCTTGCCAATAATGCCTGGTTCATTCCATGGCACGCGCGCGAGCGGCACCGGCCCCCTCCCCTGCATCGCCTGCAGGCATCGCACGGCCGAGCTGTAGTCATGGACACCATGCTGCAGATCAATGGTCACGCTATCCCATTTGGCCAAAGCCATCACTTCGGCGGAATAGGAGTCGGCGCCCAAAAGCCACCCGTTCACACAGATTTCGTCCGCCTTAAGCCGTTCGACAAGAGAATTGAGCATCCGCGCTCTCCGTTCATTCGCTATCTTGCAGAATGGTTAGTTATTACTATATTGTGTGTCAAGAGGGGTCTGCCGACAGAAGCGCGAGGTAGCGCGCGAATTTATGGCAACAGGTTCGAAGGAGGCCATGCATGAAGAAGGCGAAAATCCAAAAGCTGTTGATCACGGGCGGCGCGAGCGGGATTGGGGCCGCCATAGCGCGGCAAGCCGTCGGTCGCGGCCATCAAGTATTGATAGCGGACTGCAATGTCCGGGGAGGCACGGCGGTCGCCGACGATATTGGCGAGGGGGCCTCGTTCATCGCGCTCGACATCACCTCTCCGGACCAATGGCGAATGGCTCTGGACGCTGCATGGACCAAGTTCGGCGCGCTCGACGTGCTGATAAATAATGCTGCTATCGTGCACACAGGATACGCACGAAATGTCGCCATCGAGGCGCATACCGAAACAATGGATGTGAACGCATTGGGACCCATGCGCGGGATGATGGCCGCCCTGCCCCGGTTCCTCGAACAGGGCCATGGCCATCTGGTGACCATATGCTCAATGACCGCGTTCATCCCCTTTCCCGGCCTCGCTAGCTATGCAGCAGCCAAACATGCGCTGCGCGCCTTTCACCATGGTCTGGCTCTCGAGGAACGCGACAGCCCCATCGATTTTACGATCATTCACCCAACCTCTACCGAAACGCCGATGCTGGATAAGGAAGCAGAAAGCGATGAAGTGCCCATGGCCTTTCTGCAGCCTTCGGTAACCCCTGACTACGTCGCCACAGTGGTCCTGGATGCGATAGAAAAGAAGAAGTTGGAAGTATTCATGCCCCCCGAAGCCGCTCGCCAGGTTCGGATGCTGGGTACAAATCCCCGGCGTTTGGCGAAGATCGTCGCGATGGCTGAAGCTGTCGGAGCGAAGAATCTTCAGGAACGGCGCGCGGGGCTGGAAAGGTCTGGCTGATCAGCGCTATCCCGAACCGTCCAAATCTTGACACGCGGGCTCCCTTTGAACCAGACTCTCCCTCCATGAACGCAAGCGACAATCATTCCCCCAGGAAGGCAGAAGAGAGGAAACAGAAGGACGACGGGAAAAAAATCCGTTTCGCCGACCTGAAGAGTGACCGCGCGCGCGCGACTTACGACAAGATTCTGGCGACAGCCGGAACCCTTCTGAGCGAGGTGGGCTTCGAAAAGCTGACGACCAACGCGATTTGCGCGCGCGCAGATTTGACGCCGCCCGCGCTTTATCGATATTTCAATGACAAATATGAAATTCTTGAAGAGCTTGCTCGTCGGTTGCTCAAGCGCCAGTACGACGCTTTTGCCGTGTGGCTGTTCGAAGGTGGAGGCTGGGGCAACCGCAAACAGCAGATCGCCAAACTCGAAGATTGGTTTCGCATCGCCGCCGACATTGTCGCAGATCAACCTGGGGGGCTCTGGACAATGCGCGCCCTGCGCGCCTTGCCAAATCTCGCCATCGTCCGATTGGAATCGCAGCGCATGTTCACCGACCAGATGGTCGGATATTACACTCGCCTGCTCCCGGATGTCCCCGAAACCTTGCTGCGCTACAGACTGCGCATCCTGACGGAATTCGGGTTCGTCGTGGATGAACTTGCGATCGAGGAAAATGAAATCCCTCGTGACGTTCTGTTCCGTGAAGCGGCCCGCATCATTGCGACGCCGCTCAGCGACGATTAGCAGCCAAGAGTTCGCCGAGATTAGAAGCGCGGTTTGGCAATTCAATGAACTCCACGATGTGCCCATCGGGATCTCTGACCGAAAAGTAGCTGGCACCGAAGAAAGTATTCAGGTCCTTCGTCACGGTGATCCCGGCTTCCCGACAAGACGCATGCGCCCCGCGCGCGTCGGAAACCGCAAAGGAAAGGCAGACCGGTCTTGCGCCCACCTCCCGCATAGTGGTGGACCTTTCTTCCGGGCCTTGTTCCAGTTCGATTGCGAGCGACCCGGCCAAGCCCTTGACGCTCGGCTGCGATGCATCATCACGTTGGTCAACAATGATTTCGAAATCCACGAGCGATTGATAGAAAGCGATCGCGGCTGGCAGATTCGAAACTTCGATTACGACGTGTGATAATCCAACGACCTTTGCGAGCGGTCGATCAGACGGATTACCGTTCATTCTCTCGGACACTTCAGGGTCGCCCGGCACCCGGCACGTCGACCGTCGTGGCTAGAATACGCGCCGTTTTATTTTGCCTGCACCATTGTGGATCGCGTCCTTCAGCCGTCATGATGAAAAGCGTACGACCATCTTCGCCGCCCAACATACATGCAATCGCTTCTTGCCCGGTAGACATTCGATCAATCACTGATCCTCCCTGGGTCATCCGCACGACCTCCCGGCTTGGCGGCGACGCGATCCAGATCGCTCCCTCAACATCAAGACATATACCGTCAGGTAACTGGTCCTCCGCCATGCTCCCCCAGAGCCGGCGATTTACCAGACTCCCATCGTCGGCAATATCCGTGGCAGTCAACAGCTTGGCGCCGCTCTCCGCCACGATGAGCGTCTTCTCGTCAGGCGTAATGACCATACCATTGGGGAACCAGAATTCCTCAGCGGCAATGGCGACCCCGCCATCAGGCGTAACACGCGCGATGACGGCGGTTCGCGGCGTGCCCATTACCGGAAACAGTTCGAACCCGAAGTTCCCGACATATGCTGTCCCGTCAGCCGCAACGACCATATCATTCGCGGGCCCGGTAGCGATATCAGCGATATCGGCGTGCAATACGATCCTGCCATCCGCTTCCTGCCGTAATACGCGGCGATCGATCATCGAGACGACTAGCAAGCGGCCATCGGGAAGCCAGCCCAGCCCGGAAACCGGCCCTTCGAATTCTGCGACGATGTCCAACTCGCCCGATGGCGACACACGTACGACCCGATCGGCATGCATGTCCGAAAGATAAAGCCATCCATCACGCCAACGCGGAGCCTCCCCAAAGGAAATGCCCTCAAGCAAGACACGCAGTCTGGGATCCATCATATTCTCCTGGAGGAAAAACCAGCCGGTCGATTCGGCTTGCGCCGGCCTCCGGATAATATAGCAAATACTATTTTGCAAGCACGACGGATGCCACCGACGGCGCTGTCATACCGACGCGAAAGGCATCGGCAAAACCCAGCCACCCATTGCCTATCAGGAGTATGTCATGCAGGAGGACGGCCCATGCGCACCGATCTTTCGCACATTGCTCCCCGCAACCAGCGCGACCTCGAACTGATCGTGCGGGCGATCTTCGAGGAGTTCGAGGACGCGCACAAGCTGGCCAAGGGCGACCGCAAGGCGGGACGCATTCTGAAGGTCCTGCTCTACGGCTCCTTCGCGCGCGGCGAGGGCATCTACGAACCCCACACCGCCAAGGGTTATCTCTCGGACTATGACATCCTCGTCATCGTCAACCAGCCCGAACTCACCGACCACGAACATTGGCACAATCTCGAAGCCAGGCTGCTGCGCGACCATGCGATGCTCGGCAAGCTCAGGCATCCGGTCAGCCTGATCGTCCACACGCTGCAGGAGGTGAACAACAACCTTTCCGACGGCCGCTTCTTCTTCCTCGACGTCGTCAAGGACGCGGTCGCGCTCTACCAGGACGACGACAGCGAGCTCGCCACCCCGCGACCGCGCAAGCCCGCCGATGCCCTCAAGCTGGCGCGCGAGTATTTCGAGGACTGGTTTCCGACAGCGGCCGAGTTCTACGAGAACTATGAATTCAGTCTCTCCAGAAAGCGGCACAAAAACGCTGCCTTCCAGCTTCACCAGACCGCGGAGCGTCTCTATCACACGCTGCTTTTGACCTGCACGCTGTACACGCCGCACAGCCACAATCTCGAGTTCCTGCGCAACCAGGCGAAGAAGGTCGATCGCCGCCTCCTCCACGTCTGGCAGGAAGAGGGCAAGGATGCCCGCCGCCGCTTCAGCCTGCTGAAAGAAGCCTATGTGAAGGCGCGCTACTCGAAGCACTACAAGATCGGTGCCGACGATCTCGCCTGGCTCGGTGAGCGCGTTCAGGAACTCAGCGCGGCCGTACTCGAAGTCTGCACCGAGCGGCTGGCCGAGTTGGAGAAAGCTGAAACCAACGATCGAGCCTAGTCCCGTCCTTCCGCACGACCTTTTCGATCGGCGCCAGCTACCAGCGCGACGAGCGCGACGGGATTCTGTGGGCGCAGCTGCCCTATTGGTACAGCGACGGCACCCGCACCGACTGGCCGCGACACAAGACCACGGGCGCCGACTGGGGCCTCTGGAACACCACCGAGATTTCGGCCTTCG
>JALDYH010000183.1:0-8021 GCA_032154175.1 Sphingopyxis sp.
CGCGCATCGGCGTCGGCGTCTGCTGGGACCAATGGTATCCCGAATGCGCGCGCGCAATGGCACTGATGGGCGCCGAACTGCTCTTTTATCCGACCGCGATCGGGTCGGAGCCCTATGACGCCGATCTCGACACGAGCCGGATGTGGCGCCGCGCGATGCAGGGGCATAGCGTATCGAACTGCATGCCGGTGATCGCGTCGAACCGCATCGGCGCCGAGGGCGACGCCAATTTCTATGGCCACAGCTTCATAACCGACGAATGGGGCGACATGACGCAGGCGTTCGGCGCCGCCGAAACGGGCGTGCTGGTCGAAACGATCGACCTCGATCGCGCGGCGAAACATCGCGCCGGCATGGGTTTCTTTCGTGATCGCCGGCCGCAGCTTTACGGGCGGCTTGTCGAAGACATATGACAGAGAAAACCGGGGTATAGCATGGAATTGCCCGACGACATTTTCACCGAGCCCGAGGATGTCGATCCCGAAACGCTCGCCAATCTGGGCCCGCTGCGCCGCCTCGCCGGCATCTGGGAGGGCCAGCGCGGCGTCGATATAAACCCCAAGGCCGACGGCCCCGAAACGCGCCAATATTATGAGCGGATCGAGATGCAGCCGATCGACCCGCAGGCGAACGGGCCGCAGCTTTTCTATGGGCTGCGCTATCACCTGCACGTCAACACGCGCGAAGAAGACATCAGCTTCCACGACCAGGTCGGTTACTGGTTATACGAAGCAGCCACGGGGCTCATTCTGCAGACGCTGGCGATTCCGCGCGGCCAGATCGCCATTGCGGCGGGCCATGCCGAACCCGATGCGAAGAAACTGACCCTGAAAGCCATGCGCGGCCAAACCGAATATGGCATCTGTTCGACGACCTTCCTCGAACTCGCCTTCCGCACCGACAGCTACGAGATTACGGTCGATTTCCATGATGATGGAACGTGGAGCTATATTTCGGACACGACCCTGATCGTCAAAGGCCAGAGCGAACCCTTCCTGCACCGCGACCGAAACCGGCTGACGAAGATCGCCGAACCCCACCTCAATCCATGGGCGAAGATCGTCCGGCAAGCGGATGCCGCCCCGAAATAGGGTCAGCTTTCGAAGCGACGAATGCTTTCCAGGTCGGCGCGATCGAGCGGCTGGGTCAACCAGAGGCCGCCACGCCCCGCACGCGACCAGCGGACGATCGCCTTGCGCCTGACCCCGCCCGCGAGCACCAGTTCCAGTTCCTTGCCGACTTCCAGATGGCCGTCGTGGATAAAACCGGCGCCATTTTGCGACAGGTCGACCAGCTCGATCTGGCTCGTGCCGTCGTCGGTCACCGCCTGCGCCTGTGTCCGCACCGGCAGGCGCGGTTGGCGATAGCCGGTGGCGCGTTGTTCAGCCGCCAGTTGCTTGAGGACATCGGCGACATCGACTTCCTTGTCGAACGCAACGCCGCACCGCCCGGCATCGGACCAGACGACCTCGCCGCGTATCACCACCGTATCGGACAGCGCGATTTCCAGCTTCTCGCCAACGGTGATCGGAACCTCGGCCGCCAGCATCATGCCCTTGTCGGAAATATTGCGAACCCGCCACAAACCGGCGTCGCCGTTGCGCGTCACCTTGGCGATACGCCAGACCGTGCGATAGCGATCGCCGCCGCGACGATCGCCGTTGGCGGCAATTTCCTGCTCCTCTACCGGATCGGAGAGGCGACGTTGGTTCATGTCATCTACCTTATCGGAGCAGCATCAGACGGAAGCATAAACCTCTATCTACCCTGCGAAATACTCAAAACCACTTCGCCACATACTGGAATTTGGCTTAAAATTCAAACATGGTGCGGATCGTAGTTAACGTCACGTCGGTCAGAAAATCCGAAACGCGCTGCCCGGCTGGTCGTCGACTGCGAATATTTCGTATTTTACACAGTTTACGGTGCCGAAGCGCCGGCATTAAGTCGAAAAGCTGCCAAATCGACGATGGCCCGTTTCGTATCGGCGGCGATGATCGCGCCGCCGTCCGCGCGCTCGATCAATAACGACCGGACAGTAGCGCCCCGGCGCCCGGAATCCTCGTCGTCAGCCCAAGGCGCGCAAGCATCTGGTGCGCGGTGCAAATGGCGGCCGACACCACGGGAATCCCGATTGCATCCTCGATCTTCTGCACCGAGGGAAGCGACGGCATCTGGACGCACGCCGACAGGACGAGCGCGTCGATACCGCCGAGATTCAGCCGTTTATAGTGGTCGAGCAGGTTCGCAGGGTCCTGCGCGGCGACTTCGAGGTTCTCCGGAATTTCGAGCGCGAGCCAATCGGACACCTCAATGCCCTCATCCTCGATATAGCCTACGACCATCTGCGTGAGCGGTTTCATATAGGGCGCGACGAGCGCGATCCGCTTCACCTGCAGCGTCTTCAGCCCTTCGATCAGCGCGCCGGCGCTGGTGACGACCGGCGCGGCATGGCCGTTCTCGACCGTGCGCTGATGCAGCCGGGCCTCGGACACGCGATGATAGCCCTTGCCCATGCTCATGATCGCGACGAGGCAGGCATAGCCGAGCACATCGACCGCGGCGTCGGAGAGTTCGAGCGCGCAGCGGTCGGAGTCCGCGTCCATTGCCGCGAGTTCTTCCTTCGTCACCTTCTTCATCCGCATCCGCGACGAGTGGAAGGTGAAGCGTTCGGGCGCGATGCCCTCACGCGCGCGGAGCAGCGCCGGGATTTCGGTTTCCATCGTGACGTTCGAACTGGGCACGATCTGTCCGATGCGGATGGGTGGGTTCATGACTACCTCCAAACAGTCGTCATCCCGGCGAAGGCCGGGATCTTACCGGTGCATGACTGCGCCAAGGTCAAGATCCCGGCCTTCGCCGGGATGACAAAAAGGATCAGACCGCGACGATCGGATTGCGCAGCGTGCCAATGCCCTCGACGGTGCATTCGACGACGTCGCCCGGCCACATGAACTCCTGCGGCTCGCGCCCCGCGCCGACCCCCGCCGGGGTGCCGGTGGCGATGATGTCGCCGGGTTCGAGCGTCATCACGCTCGAAATATCGGCGATGAGCTGGTTGACGTTGAACAGCATGAAGCGGGTGTTGCTGTTCTGCTTCTCGACGCCGTTTACATGGGTCCGGATATTCAGGTTGTGCGGGTCGCCGATCTCGTCGGCTGTAACGATGCACGGCCCCATCGGCGCGAAGCTATCCTGCCCCTTCGACACGATCCACTGGCCGGCGCGGCGGCAGTCGCGCGCCGACACATCGTTGATCACCGTATAGCCGAACACATGGTTCAGCGCGTCATCCTCGGCAACATGGCGCGCGGTGCTGCCGATCACCACCGCGAGCTCGGTTTCCCAGTCGAGCTGCTGCGTCACTTTCGCATTGTGGCGGATCGGGTCGTTCCACGCGACCACGGCGGTCGGAGGTTTCGAGAAGATCACCGGCTGCTGCGGCAGCTCGTTCGACGTGTCGAGCGAACGCGCCGATTCAGCAATATGCTCGGTATAGTTCAGACCGATTCCGAAGATATTCTTGCGCGGCCGCGGGATCGGCGCGAGCAGGGTGACATTGCCCTCGGGAAGCGAAGTGCCGATCAGGTCGGCCGTGGTCGCCGCTGCGACGGCTTCCCGCAGGAAACGAAGCGCGATCGGCCCGAGATCGATGAAATCGAGCATCGTCGAAGGCAGATCATTCCCGATTGCGTCGCCGAAATATTCGACGTCGATCACGAGCCCGTCGTGGAGAAGACCGAGGCGCGGTTCGGTCTCGACCGTGCGATAAGTGACGAAGCGCATAGATTATCCTGTCTGCTCAGGCGGGCTGATGGCCGCCATTTTCGGAATAGGGCTCCTCGATCCGGACGCCGAGCGCCTCCATCACGGGAAAATCATTGAACGAGAAGAGGAAGGCCTCTTCGGACGGGTCGAGATTGACATGCTCGTGCCACATCCACGCGGGCACGCAGAAAATGTCGTGCGTGCCCCAGTCGAAGCGTTCGCCGCCGATGATCGAATAGCCGCGCCCGCCCGCGACATTGTAAACGACGTTGCCCGTGTGGCGGTGTGCCTTGCCGCGGAACCCGGGTTTCAGCATCTGCATATGCGCGCCCATCGTCTGGAGCGCCCAGCCGCCGGTCAGCGGGTTCGAATAGCGCACCATATGCCCATCGAACGGCGTGCCCTCGGACACTTTGGCGAGGTTCCACAGCGCGTCGCGCGTCGCTTCCCAGCGGTAGACCATTACCGGCGAATAAGGCTTCTCCCACGCCGCCACGCCCTCGGGCCGCAGCGCAGCGCCGCCATAGGCCAGCGGCAGGTCGTCGGCGGGGAAGGCCGCCGTCTGCGCCGGCTGGTGGTAGACCGCGTAGAAATTGGTCTCGAGGCTGTTCATCAGCGGGATGTCGAGCCCGTCCTGCCAGATCGACACCTCGCCCCCGGCGACGACGCCATGGTCGTGCCAGGCGCCGTTCGGGGTCAGCACATAGTCGTTGGCGCCCAGCGTGATGTGGTGCCCGTCGACGACAGTATAAGCGCCCTTCCCCTCCATGATGAAGCGGTGCGCCGAGGCGGTGTGTTTGTGTGCGGGCGTGATCTCGCCGGGGCGCATCGCCTGCATCCCGCTGAACAGCCAGCCGCAGACCGCGACATTCTCACGCCCCGCGTCGCTGTCGTTGAGCAGGGTGACGACGCGGCGCCCGGCCTCTTCAGGTTTCACCAGATCGAGCGCGCGCAGGCACATGTCGCGCATATCGGCGTAGCGCCAGAGCGTCGGGCGATAGCGCGTCTCGGGCTCCCACGGCTCGATCGCATTCGCGCGTTTCCAGAAGGCGCCTGCATTGTGCCCAGCAAGCTCCTGATAAAAGGCTTCGAGTTCGGGCGTATCGGTGACGCGCGCGCGCCCGAGTACGTCATCGCGCGGGTCGATGATCGTGCTGTTGCCTGCCATCATGACGTCTCCTCATCGGGGTCGGCGGGCTGCGGCTCGTCGACGAACAGGGCCGACGCGCGCGGAGTCCGGTCGACCGTCAGGTTGAAGATGTCGAAGCGGTTATAGCCGCCGATGATGTCGTGCATCAGCTTGGGCCGAATGCACTCGCCAAGGTCGATATCGGCGTAGACGATGCCCTCCTCATCGATCAGCGCCTGACCGACCAGATTGCCGTGGGGGTCGATGACGCCCGAAAAGGCGCTGTTCGGGCGCGACAGCAGATCGCGGTTCTGCGGGCGGTCGGCGCTCATCGCGTCGATGATTTCGGGGCTCACCGCCGAGCAGGCGACGATCGTGAAAACCTTGCCTTCGAAGCTATGCGCGGTCGCGCGGATCTTGATCGCCTCGGCCATATTGTATGAGGCGGGGGCAACAGGCAGCGCGATGTAGTTGGCGACGTGGACGAGTTCGCCCTGCGACAGCAAGGCAAAGCGCGCGAGCGTGTTGGTATTCTCGCCGCACGCGAGGGTGCCGAGCGGGCCCACGGGCGTGTCATAGACGCGGATCGAGCTGCCATCGCCGCCCGCCCAAGTGAGCTTTTCGGCCCAGGTCGGCACCAGCTTGCGATGGCGCCCGAGCAAGCTGCCGTCGGCGCCGATGATGAGGTTGGTGTTGTAGAGCGTGCCAACGCTCACCGGATCGCGTTCGTTGATTCCGATCACGACGGTGCAGCCATGATCGCGCGCGGCGTTGCACAGCGCCGCGACCTCGGGCCCTTCGACGAGCACCGACGCCCGGTAGAGGCGTTCGTGCCATTCGGCACCCTCGATCGGGGTCATCAGCCAGTTCCAATAGGGATAGGCGGATACGAACACTTCGGGGAAGGCGACGAGCTGCGCGCCATTGCCCGCCGCCTCGGCGATCAGCGCGCACGCCTTGTCGACCGTACGCGCGGTGTCCAGGAAGATCGGCGCGGCCTGCACCGCGGCGACGCGCGATCTGGGCAGGAAGGGTGCCGACACGTCGCTCATGTCACCGCCGCCCGCTGGTGATATTGCGGTTTGTCCCATGCGCGCGTCGCGCAGACTTTTTCGAGCCGCTCGACGGTTTCGACGATGTCGCGGTAGCGCAGGTACAGCGGCGTCAGCCCGAAGCGCAAGATGTCGGGCGCGCGGAAATCGGCGATCACGTCAAATTCCTTGAGCGCTTGGACGATCTGATAGCCTTGCGGATGCGCATAGGCGACCTGACTACCGCGTTCGGCATGGCTCTGCATGCTGACAAGTTCGAAGCCGTAAGCGCTGCACAAGGGCAGCATATGCTCGATGAAAAGGTCGCCGAGCGCGAGGGACTTGCGGCGCACCTCGGCCATATCGGCCTCGAGAATCAGGTCGACACCCACTTCCAGCGCCGAGAGGCCCAGCACCGGTGGCGTCCCGCACTGGAAACGCTCGATCCCGGCGGCGGGATCATAATCCTCCTCGAAGGCGAAGGGCCGCGCATGGCCGAACCAGCCCGACAGCACCGGCGTGGCGCCATGGTGCCGCGTCGCGGCGAAAAGATACGCCGGCGCGCCGGGGCCGCCGTTGAGGAACTTGTAGCCGCATCCGATCGCGAAATCGGCGTTCGCGCCATTGAGGTCGACCGGGATCGCCCCTGCGCTATGGCTGAGATCCCAGATAACGAGCGCGCCGACGTCGTGCGCGGCTTTGGTGATCGCCGCCATGTCGCGGACGCGGCCCGACTTGTAATGGACCTGCGTCAACAGCAGCACCGCGACATCTTCGGTGAGCGCCTCGATGACAGCGTCGGGCGCAACGGTGACCGCCTTGACGCGGCCGCCCGAAAAGGCCTCGATTCCCTGCATCATATAGACGTCGGTCGGGAAGTTGGTCGCTTCCGACAGGATCACCGTCCGTTCACGCCGCAACGAAAGTGCGGCCGTCAATGCCTTGAAGATATTTACCGAAGTCGAATCGGTCGCCACGATCTCGCCCGTGTCCGCTCCGATCAGCCGGCCGATCTTGTCGCCGATGCGCCGCGGCGCGGTCGACCATTCGGCGCCGAGCCACGAGGTGATCAGCCCCTCGCCCCATTCGCTGCCGATGACCTCGGCAAGCCGCTCGCCCGTCGCCTTCGGCAGCGCACCGAGCGAATTGCCGTCGAGATAGATGAGGCCTTCGCGCAGGTGAAAACGGTCACGGAAAGGCGCGAGCGGATCAGTGGCATCGAGCGCCTCGACGTCGTTAGTCAGGATCGTGTCAGTCATGCAATTTCCCTCAGGATCGCCCGCACGGGACTGGCGTCGGCGCCGACGATGCGCAGCGGTAGTGCGACGAGTTCGTACTGACCGGGGGGCACGTCATCGAGCACCAGACCTTCCAATATTCGCATGTCGGCCGCCTTCACCGCCTGATGCGCGTCGAGCGTCTTCGATTGTTCGGGATCGAGCGAGGCCGCGTCGGTGCCGATCAGGCGCACGCCCATAGAACCGAGCCGTTCGATTACGTCGCTGGCGATCGCGGTGAAATCGCTGTCCCAGACTTCATGCGGAAACTCCTCATAAGTCCGCAACAGCACGCGTGTCGCGCCGTCGATCGCATCCCAATCGATATCGGCAATCTCGACCCGGCCGCGCGCGTGGCGGACATCGAGCAACACGCACGGCCCGATATAGGGATCGAGGTCGCTGTCGGCCGACGACACCCCATCATTGGCATAATGCAGCGGTGCGTCGCCATGCGTGCCCGCGTGGAGCGGCGTGAACATGCCGCCGACATTGACCGGGCAGCCGTCGCCGATCACAGCATGACTGTGCAGCGCAAAGGCGGGTTCGCCCGGCCACACCGGCACCGCAGCGTGCAGCGGCTGCGAAATGTCCCAGATCCGGCTCATGCGCCCTTCCCCTCGGCATAGTCACCGCCCTCGCGCGGCGCGGTCATCTCGGTCCGCATCGACCAGAGTTCGGGGAAGAAGCTCAGGCTCAGCGCCTTGACGAGGTAATTGACCCCCGACGAGCCGCCCGTGCCCGGCTTGTGCCCGATCACCCGCGCGACGGTCTTCATGTGCTTGAAGCGCCATTCCTGGAAATAATATTCGAGCG
>JALDYH010000184.1:0-7958 GCA_032154175.1 Sphingopyxis sp.
ACATCGAGGTGATCGGCGATATCGCCAATGCCGTGTGGCAGATGAAGGAGGATATTGTCCCGAACGGCGGATGGAAGTTCGACCACCTGCTTGCCTATCGCAAGGCCGAGGTCGAGCATACCGCCCCGCTCGCGAAGGACGAACGCTTCCCGATCTTCCCGCCGCATCTGGTCCAGTCGGTGCGCGACGCGATGCCCGACGACGGGATCATCTGCCTCGATAACGGCGTCTACAAGATCTGGTTCGCGCGCGGCTACACTGCGTGCAAGCCGAATACCGTGCTGCTCGACAACGCGCTGGCAACGATGGGCGCGGGCCTGCCGTCGGCGATGATGTCGGCGATGCTCTATCCGAACCGCAAGGTCATGGCGATCTGCGGCGACGGCGGCTTCATGATGAACAGCCAGGAGATGGAGACCGCGGTACGCCTCGGGCTCAACATCACCGTGCTGATTCTGAACGACAACAGCTATGGCATGATCCGCTGGAAACAGGCGAATATGGGCTTCAAGGATTGGGGGCTGACTTATGGCAACCCCGATTTCGTCAAATATGCGGAGGCCTATGGCGCGCACGGCCACCGCGTCGAGAGTGCGGCGCATTTGAAGGAACTTCTCGCGCACACGCGCGATACGCCGGGGGTGCATCTGATCGACTGCCCGGTCGATTATTCGGAGAATGACCAGATTTTGAACAACGACATCAAGAGGCTGTCGAAGGAGCTTTGATTTTCTGTCCCCTCCCGCTTGCGGGAGGGGTAGCGAGACTTGCGAGCTTGTCGCTAGTCGCAGCGGGGTGGGCTACTTCACCGCCGCTGGCCCACCCCCAACCCCTCCCGCAAGCGGGAGGGGGGAGTAAGCAAATGAAACTCAAGGACGTCTACCCGCTCTATCTCAACAACAAGGCGGTGCAGCCGAACACCGATCTCGAGGTGATCGACAAGTTCACCGGCGAGGTTGCGTTCCGCACCGCGCTCGCGACCCCCGATGTGATCGACGAGGCGATCGCCGGCGCCGTCCGCGCGGCCGAGCCGATGGCGCGGCTCGCGAGCTTCGAGAAGCGCGATGTGCTGAGCCATTGCGTCGCGCGTTTTCAGGAACGGTTCGACGAACTGGCCTACGCGCTCTGCGTCGAGGCGGGCAAGCCGATCGCCGACAGCGAGGGCGAGGTCACGCGCCTGATCGACACCTTCCGCATCGCCGCCGAGGAAGCGACACGCAATTATGGCGAGGTCCAGCCGCTCGACATTTCGGCGCGTGCCAAAGGCTATATGGGGATGTGGAAGCGCGTGCCGATCGGCCCGTGCAGCTTCATCTCGCCGTTCAACTTCCCGTTGAACCTCGCCGCGCACAAGATCGCGCCGGCGATCGCGATGGGCTGTCCCTTCGTGATGAAGCCCGCGTCGCTGACGCCGCTCGGCGCGATCATCATGGGCGAGGTGCTCGCCGAATGCGACATCCTGCCCGAAGGTGCGTTCAGCATCCTTCCCGCAACGCGCGCGGGCGCCGACCTGTTCACTACCGACGAGCGGCTGAAACTGCTGTCCTTCACGGGTTCGCCCGGCGTTGGCTGGGATTTGAAGGCGAAGGCGGGCAAAAAGAAGGTCGTGCTGGAGCTCGGCGGCAATGCCGCGGTCGTCGTCGACAAGGACGCCGACCTCGACCATGCACTCGCGCGGATCATCTTCGGCGGATATTATCAGTCGGGGCAAAGCTGCATCCATGTGCAGCGCGCGCTCATCCATGCGGATATCTACGACAAGTTCCGCGATATGCTGACCGCGAAGGTCAAGACGTTGAAATCGGGTGATCCCAAGCTGCGCGACACCTTTATCGGGCCGATGATCTCGGAGAAGGAGGCCCAGCGGCTGAAAGGCTGGATCGATGATGCGGTCGCCGCAGGTGCGACGCTGCTCGCGGGCGGCGGGTGCGACGGCAATATGCTGGAAGCGACGCTACTCGAGAATGTCCCCGGCGATACAGACGTGGTGCGCGAGGAAGCTTTCGGCCCCGTCGTCATCCTGTCGAAATTCACCGAGTGGGAGGCCGCGCTCGCCGAGGTCAACGACAGCAAATTCGGGCTGCAGGCGGGCCTCTTTACGCGCGACCTGCATAAGGTACTGGAGGCGTGGGACCATCTCGATGTCGGCGGGATCGTCGTCAACGACGTGTCCTCCTATCGCGTCGACAATATGCCCTATGGCGGAGTGAAGGATAGCGGGCTCGGCCGCGAAGGCGTACGGTTTGCCATGGAAGATATGAGCGAAATCAGGAATCTGGTGATCCGGCGAACCTGATTGGATCATGGTTAATGCCGATATGTGTCAAATAGGCAACGTCATAAACCAGTCGCCGAACTTTCTTCAAACTGTCGCGACTTTGATTCCCGCGCTGTAACAAATCTCCTGTCTACGCCGGGGGCAGCTAAAGGCTGTTTTCGGAGTGTGACATGGCATCGATTTCGACCCTGCCCATCCCCGCCCGCTTTCCCGATCCGTTCACGACCGACCCGCACGTTCCCGAGCGGGTGATCGGCGAGCGGCGGAGCTATCGCACGGTATGGGTCAGCGACATCCACCTCGGCACGCGCGGATGCAACGCCGCGATGCTGATCGATTTCTTCGACCATGTCGATTGCGAGACGCTGTACCTCGTCGGCGACATCATCGACGGCTGGCGGCTCAAGAAGCGCCACTTCTGGCCGCCCGAGCACAATGATGTCGTGTGGCGCGTGCTCAAGCGCGCAAAGCGCGGCACGCGCGTCGTCTATGTTCCCGGCAACCATGACGAGATGTGCAAGCCGTTCGACGGGTTCGATTTCGGCGGGGTCGAGATCCGTCGCGAGGCGATCCACGAAACCGCCGACGGACGCAAATTGCTGGTCGTGCATGGCGATGAATTCGACGCGGTGATGCTCGCGCACCGCTGGCTCGCCTTCGTCGGCGATGCTGCCTATACCGCGCTGATGAAGTGCAATGTGGTCGTCAACCGCATCCGCAGCGCGTTCGGCCTCCCCTATTGGTCGCTGTCGATGGTCGCCAAGCACAAGGTCAAGAACGCGGTCCAGTTCATCGGGCGTTACGAAGAAGTCGTCGCGCATGCGGCGCGCTCGCGCGGGGTCGACGGGGTGGTGTGCGGCCATATCCACAGCGCTGAAATGCGCGAGATCGAGGGCACCGAATATTATAACGACGGCGACTGGGTCGAAGGCTGCACCGCGCTGGTCGAGCATCACGACGGACGCATGGAAATCCTCCACTGGGCCAAAGAGGTCGCGAGCCGCGCCGCGCCGACGCCGCTCGAACTTCCCGCACCCGCGCGCGCGGCTTGAGGCATTGGGCATGAGGATCCTGATCGTCACCGATGCGTGGGAACCGCAGGTCAACGGCGTCGTCCGTACGTTGCAGGCAACGGTCGCGGAGTTGCGTGCCGCCGGGCATGAGGTGGGGATCGTTTCGCCCGACCTGTTCCGCTCGCTCCCCTGCCCTTCCTATCCCGAAATCCGGCTCGCACTGGCAGGGTGGCGCAAGGTCGGACGACGGATCCGCGCTTTTGGGCCGCAGGCGATCCATATCTCGACCGAGGGCCCGCTCGGCATGGCGGCCCGGCGCTGGTGCATCCGCAACAAATTTCCCTTTACCACCGCCTATCACACGCGCTTCCCCGAATATGTGGCGGCGCGGCTTCCGCTGTCACCGGAATTTGTCTGGCGTTTTATCCGCTGGTTCCACCGCCCGGCGCGGCACATCATGGTCGCGACGCGCAGCCTCGCGCGCGAACTTGCAGATCAAGGCCTCGGTCAAACGATGATGTGGGAACGCGGGGTCGACCACGACCTGTTCCGGCCCGACCGTGCCCCGCTGCCCGCCTATGACGGTCTGGCGCGCCCGATCCAGCTCTATGTCGGCCGCGTCGCGGTCGAGAAAAATATCGGCGCCTTCCTCGACTGCGACCGGACGGGCACGAAGGTCATCGTCGGCGACGGTCCCGCGCTTGCCGAATTGCAGGCGCAGTATCCGGGCGCACTGTTCCTCGGCAAGCTCGGCGGCGAAACGCTCGCTTCGGCCTATGCGGGCGCCGACGTCTTCGTTTTTCCCAGCCGTACCGACACCTTCGGCCTTGTCGTCATCGAGGCGCTGAGTTGCGGCACGCCGGTCGCCGCCTTTCCGGTGCCGGGGCCCGGCGACATCGTGCGAGACGGCGCCGGGGCGCTCGATGAAGATCTTGCACTGGCAATCGACACCGCCCTGACATGCGATCGCGCCGACGCCGAGGCTCTCGGCGCACGGTACAGCTGGGCAAGCTGCACCGCGCAATTCGCAAAAGCGCTGACCTTCGTGCCTTCCGATCCGGCGCCCGAAGGCGCGATCGGTGCGGCGGGTCTCGTCGCCTAGAAGGTCTTGCGCCACTCCAGCTCGATATAGCGGCCCAAGGGGTCGATATAGCCCGGCTGGTAATTGAGCGGAACGACGCCGTTCGCGTCGGTGATCCTGCGCTGCGCATCGAAAACATTGTCGATCGCGAGGCGCAGACGCGAGCCCTTCAGGAACGGCAGCTTCTCGGTCAGCTTCTCCTTCTGGTTCAGGTCGACGAAGAAGCGCAGGTTGAAAGTTGCAAGGTCGCCGAATTTCAGGTCGCCCGCGGTGCCGCCGGTTACGGTGCTGCCGCTGTCATATTTCGCGCTGAGCCGCATGCCCATGCCCTTGTAGAACACCCCACCGTCGAGTTCGAACAGGTGGCGATTGCTGCCGCCACCGCTGCCCGTTGCCGACCCGTCCAGAAGATCGAGTTCGGGAACGCCGGGACGGATCAGCACCTCGTCGGTCAGCTTGATCGTATGATAGAGCGATACCGACCAGCGCCCGCCTTGCCGCCCGCCGAACATGCCGCCGCGACCGCCGCGACCACCCATGCGCTGACCGCCGCCGCCGCGCGGTCGATCGGCGCCGCTTCCCCGGTCGCCATCGCCGCGCTGCGCGCCCTCGCCGCCCGGTGGCGGAGGACTACCCTCGCCGCGCGGCGCCCCGCCGGGGCCGCCCAGCCCCCGGCCGCGCTGCTCCTGCTGGCCAAAGCTCTTGCCGAAGTTGAGACCCCAGCGAATCTGGGAATTCTCGGCGCGGTCGAAATTGATGGGTCGCTGGTCGAGCGCGATCAGCACACCATTGGCGTCGCGCGTCACGCGGTCGGGGAATGCGGCCTCGATCTCGGGTGTCAGCAGCGGGAAGCTGTTGGCGGTATCATAGCTTTTGTTGCGGTTGTAATTGATCGAAAAATCCAGCCCCTCGACCATCGGCGGCGACCAGTTCAGACCGAGCTTGAGGTCGCGGCGCTGCTCGGCGAGCAGGAAGGGATTGCCCCCCGTCGTCGTCGTGATCTGCACCGTCTGGCCCGTCGAAAAGTCATAATAGGTGACTGCGGGCGTCACCAGCGGCGCGGCGCCGAGTTGCTCGATACCGGGCGCCGCTTCGTCCTGATTGAAGCTGGCAATCAGCGACAGATTGTCGGTGACGCTCCAGTTGAGGTTGGCGCCCCAGCTTTTCAGCGCAGCGAAGTCGCTGGGATTCTGGACCTGCCCGCTCAGCGTCAGCGACACGCGGCCGATATTGCCGACCTCATATTCGGGGTCGAGTAACGGCACGGTCAGCGAGCCGAACACACCCGGCAGATCGCGCGCGAGATCGGTGGTCGTGATGCCATTGGCATTGTCGGACCGGCTGTCGAACCGCAGGCCCGAATAGCTGCCCGTCATCGACAGGCGGATCGGGCCCGCCCAGCCTTCGGTTACCGTACCCGACAGATTGGCGTTACCCCCGAACGTCTGCTGGCTGCTCTCGAACCGATCGCGAATCCCGCTGATGCGATCGGTGAAGGTGAGCTGGTCGGCGTCGGCATAATTGCCCGAAACCGACCAGCGCCAGTCGCCGAGCATGCCGTTGACGCTCGCGGTGGTGGTCAGGTTGCGGTTGCGGCTGTCGCGCTCGAGCGGGTCGTCGACGCCGCCGACGCCGGGACCGAGCAGCGAGAGGCTGTCGGTCTGGTCGAAGCGCACGTTGACCGACGCGTCGGTGAGCTTGTTCAGGCTGCGCTGGATCGTCGCATCGATCGAATATTCGTCCGACGCGCCGAGGAGGCTGCGCGCCGGTGCTTCGGCTGCCTGTGCGGGGTCGTCGTAAACGAGGTCGCGCTCGCTTTCGAGCAGCATCGACTTGTGATCCCAGCCGGCGTTGACGTTCAGCCGGCCGTTGTCGCCGATCGCGAGGAAACTCGGCTCGAGCTCGCTCTGGAAGCGGCCGCCTTGCGTCGGGATTCCACCTTCGCCCTCGACCGAGATCTGGCGAAAATTGGGCTTGAGCACCAGGTTGACGACACGCTCATCGGCCGAATAGCCATATTGCAGTGCGACTTCCTCCGGGAACACTTCGACCTTGGCTATCGCTTCGGGGGGCAGGTTGCGCACTTCGCCGAACCCGCCAATCCTGCGCCCGTTGACGAGGATGATCGGCCGTCCGCCACCGCGCCCGCGCCCCGAACGCGTCTGCGGCGCCAGCGCTTCGAGCAGCTCGGAGACGTTCGACACGCCATAGCTCGCAACCGCTACCTCGTCGAGTTCGACCTCGGCCTTGATGTCGGTATCGAGCTGTCCCGCGAGGCGCGGTGCCGTGACGACGATCTCGTCCTCGTCATAGTCGTCATATGCATCTTCGATGTCTTCGGGCGCGGCGGCGGCGGGCTCGGCCGGTTGCTCGGCCAGCGCGGCGGTCGCCGGCGGACCGATCGGCGCCTGTGCCATCGCCGGCAGCGCGAACGAAGCGCCAGCCGCCAGCAAGGCGGCGCGGGCGGAAATGGAAAGACGGATGCTATTCATGGAGGAGAGCCTTTGTTTCTTTTCTGTCTTCGTTTTTTATTGGCATGACGGCGCTTAACGCCCGCTGACGGTGCGCTTTGTTCGCGGTTCATCTATGTCGCGCAATTGTCGCAACAATGTGTCGTGGCCATGCCTGTTCCACGAACGGTCGATATCGACCGCTGGACAGCATGGCCCCCTGCCCTTATCGGCCAGCCATGCCGACTCCAGACTCTTCCGCTCCGCCAAAAGCCGATATCGGCGAATCCATCCTGATCGTCGATTTCGGCAGTCAGGTGACCCAGCTCATCGCGCGCCGCGTTCGCGAAGCTGGCGTCTATAGCGAGATCGTCCCCTTCAACGCCGCCGAAGCCGCGTTCGAGCGGATGCAGCCCAAGGGGATCATCCTCTCCGGCTCGCCCGCATCGGTCCCCGCAACCGGCAGCCCGCGCGCACCACAATCGCTGTTCGACAGCGGCGTCCCGATCCTCGGCATCTGTTACGGCCAGCAGGTCATGAGCCAGCAACTCGGCGGACAGGTCGAGCCCGGCGGCGCCGACGGCGAGCGCGACGGCGAATTCGGCCGCGCCTTCCTGACCGTCACCGAGCCCTGCGTGCTGTTCGACGGCCTGTGGGACGTCGGCGAGCGCCATCAGGTGTGGATGAGCCACGGCGACCGCGTCACGCAATTCGCGCCCGGCTTTCGCATCGTCGCGATCAGCGACGGCGCGCCCTTCGCGCTGATCGCCGACGACGAGCGCCGCTATTACGGCACGCAGTTTCACCCCGAGGTCGTCCATACCCCCGACGGCGCCAAGCTGATCGCCAATTTCGTCCGGCACGTCTGCGGCTGTAGCGGCGAGTGGACGATGGCCGAATTCCGCGCGACCAAGATCGCCGAAATCCGCGCGCAGGTCGGCGGCCAGCGCGTATTGTGCGGCCTGTCGGGCGGGGTCGACAGCGCGGTCGCCGCGGTGCTGATCCACGAAGCGATCGGCGAGCAGCTCACCTGCGTCTTCGTCGACCACGGCCTGCTGCGCATGAACGAGCGCGAACAGGTCGAGCGCCTGTTCCGCGACCATTACAACATCCCGCTCGTCGTCGTCGATGCCGAG
>JALDYH010000185.1:0-7911 GCA_032154175.1 Sphingopyxis sp.
TGGATGCCGCATTCGGTCTTGTCCCAGCCGCGCCAGCGGCCCGAGCGCGGGTCTTCGCCCGGCTTGACCTTCGACGTGCACGGCGAGCAGCCAATCGAGGGATAGCCTTCGGCCTCGAGCGGGTGGCGCGGCAGGTCGTGTGCCTCGAAATAGGCGTCTAGCTGTTCGCGGGTCCAGTTGGCGAGCGGGTTGAACTTCAGGCGGCCGGTGCTGCCGTCGAGTTCGAAGCGCGCGAGGCCCTGCCGCGTCGATGACTGGAAGCCCTTGCGGCCGGTGATCGAGGTGTCGAAATCGGTGAGCGCCTTTTCGAGCGGCTTGACCTTGCGGATTTCGCAGCAGCCGTCGGGGTCGTACGACCAGCGGAGCTCGGTTGCGTCCTTCTTCGCGAGATCGTCCGGGTCGGGCGCCAGGTTGACGATATTGAGCCCCAGCTTCGCGGCCAACTCGTCGCGATAGGCGAGCGTTTCGGGGAAATGCTTGCCGGTGTCGAGAAACAGCACCGGCATGTCGGGCGCCGCCTGCGTCACCAGATGCAGCAATACCGCGCTCTCGGCGCCGAAGCTCGAGACGATCCCGGTCTCGCCCAGCAATCCCGCGCCGATCACGCTCGCCACCACCTCCGCGGCGTCCTGGCCGCGGAAGAGGTTGTTGAGGCGAATGACATCGGCCTGCGTGAAGCGCGGCGCCACGTCGATCCGGTCGCGGGTGCGGCCCTCGTCGCCTTTGGGGGAAAAGGCCTTCACGTCAGCCATGCCTCAGCTTCCAGATCGGCACCGCATCGTCGGTCGCGTCCTGATAGACGTTGCCGTAGCGGTTCAGCGCCGCCTCGACGTCGACCGGGTTCAGAACGTGCTGCGATGCGAAACTGTCGAAGCCGCAGCGGCGCATGAAGAAGAGCAGGTCGATCAGCACGTCGCCCTCGGCGCGCAGTTCGCCCTTGTAGCCGGCTTCGCGCAGGATGCGTGCGCTCGAAAAGCCGCGCCCGTCGCGAAAGCGCGGAAAAGCGATTTCGATCAGCTGGAGCTGGTCGAGATAGGGGATGAGCTGGCGGACGTCGTCGCCCGCCTCGACGCGCACCGCGCTGGCGCCGCCCGGCTGTTCGATAAAGCTGTCGAGCGTGATCGCGGGCTCTTCGTGCGGCGCGTCGTCGCGGTAACGGAAGGTATCAGCCATAGATGGCCTCCTTGAATGCATCGAGGCCAACGCGGCGATAGGTGTCGAGGAAACGCTCGCCGGGCTCGCGGATTTCGCGATAGCGCTCGACGGTGCGCTCGACCGCGTCGACGATCCCCGCTTCATCGAAGCCGGGGCCCGTGATCTTCGCCTGCGACGTATCCTCCGCGCCCGATCCTCCGAGCAGAAGCTGATAGTTCTCGGTGCCCTTGCGGTCGACGCCGAGGATGCCGATCTGGCCTGCGTGGTGGTGGCCGCAGGCGTTGATGCAGCCCGAAATCTTGATCTTCAGTTCGCCGATGTCGAGCTGGCGATCCATATCCTCGAAGCGTTCGGCGATCTTCTGCGCGATCGGGATCGAGCGGGCATTGGCGAGGCTGCAATAGTCGAGCCCCGGGCACGCGATGATGTCGGTGATCAGGTCGAGGTTCGCGTCGGCGAGTCCCGCCGCATCGAGCGCCTGCCAGACTGCGTAGAGATCGGCCTTGCGAACATGCGGCAGCACGAGGTTCTGGGCATGCGTCGCGCGGACATCGTCGAAGCTGTAACGTTCGGCGAGATCGGCGACGATATCCATCTGTTCGGCCGAGATATCGCCGGCGATGCCGCGGATCGGTTTCAAGCTGATGTTGGCGATCGCATAGCCCGGCGCCTTATGTTCGATGACCTGCTGATCGACCCACAAAGCGAAGGCGGGGTCCGACCGGTCGATGTCCTCGGAAAGCCCGGTCTCGAACGGCGGCGGCGCGAAATATTCCGCGATCCGGTCATATTCGGCCTGCGGGAAATCGGTGCCGAGCGCGAGGAAGGTCTGGAATTCCTCCTCGACCTGACGGCGGAACTCCTCTTCGCCCAGCTCGTGGACGAGGATCTTCATCCGCTGCTTGTGGATATTGTCGCGCCGCGCGTGGAGGTTCCAGACGCGCAGGATCGCCTGCAGATAGGAAAAGATCTGCTGTGCGGGCAGGAATTCGCGGATCTGGTGCGCGATGAACGGCGTGCGGCCCATGCCGCCGCCGGCATAGACTTCGAAACCTTCCTCGCCCGCGTCGTTGCGGACGATGCGCAACGCGCAATCGTGCCAGCGCAGCGCCGCGCGGTCTTCCTTCGACGAGATGACGGCGATCTTGAACTTGCGTGGCAGATAGCTGAATTCGGGGTGAAAAGTCGTCGCCTGACGCAGCAATTCGGCCCAGGGGCGCGGATCGCAAATCTCGTCGGCGGCGGCGCCGGCATATTGGTCGGCCGAGATGTTACGGATGCTTTCGCCGCTCGTCTGGATCGCGTGCATTTCGACCGTCGCGAGCTCGGCAAGGATGTCGGGCGCTTCTTCCAGCTTGATCCAGTTATACTGGATATTCTGGCGCGTCGTGAAATGGCCGTAGCCGCGGTCATATTTGCGCGCGATATGCGCGAGCTTGCGCATCTGCTCCGAATTGAAGGTGCCATAGGGAATGGCGACGCGGAGCATATAGGCGTGTAGCTGGAGATAGAGACCGTTCTTCAGACGCAGCGGCTTGAACTGGTCGTCGTTCAGCTGGCCTTCGATACGGCGGCGCGTCTGGTCGCGGAATTCCTCGACGCGGGCGTCGACCATGGCTTGGTCATATTTGTCGTAACGATACATGTCAGATCACCCAGTTGCCGACGTCGGGGTCGGCCGGTTTCAAGGTCAGGTCGGGGCGCACGGTCGGGCCAAGGGCGCGGATGCGGTCCTTGATGTGCGCGGGGCGCGGGCCGTCGGGGGTCGCCTCGGCGGCGATCAGGACACCGCCGTTGACGCGGCGCGCGGCTTCTTCCTCGGCGAGTATGCGCTCGCCGGCTTCGCCGACATCGACCGAATCCTCGACATGGATCGACCAGTCCTGCCCGGCCCACCAGATGACAGCGCCCGTTTTCAGGTCGTTGCCGGTTAAAAGTCGCATGAAAATTCCCTTTTTGCAGCGGCGAGCGCGGGTGCGCCCAGGCAGTCCAACGCGTCGGCGCGTGCCGCGACGGCACCGACGATGATCAGGGCGGGGCTCTTGACCTCTTCGCGCGCGACGAGGTCGCCGAGGTCGGTGAGCAGGGTGCGCAGCACGCGCGCGTCGGCGGTTGTGCCGCGCTCGATGACCGCGACGGGCAGGTCGGGCGAGACGCCGTCGGCGATCAGCTTGTCAGCGATGGCGGTCGCGGTCGCGAGGCCCATGTAGATGACGAGCGTGCGGCCATGGCCCGCGAGGCCCGACCAGTCCTGGTCGGTGAGATCCTTGCACTGGCCGGCGACGAAGCTGACCGCGCTGGCATCTTCGCGGTGGGTGAGGGGAAGACCGGCCTGTGCGGCGCAACCCGCCGCCGCGGTGATGCCAGGGACGACCTCGACCGCGACGCCGGACTTGCGCGCTGCGTCGAGTTCCTCGCCGCCGCGACCGAAAATGAAGGGATCGCCGCCTTTGAGACGCACGACCTGCCTACCCGCGAGCGTCTCGCGGACGATCAGTTCGTTGATCAGACCCTGCTTCATCGTGTGGCGGCTGCGCTGCTTGGCGACCGAAATCCGTTCGACATGCGGCGGGATCAGCGCGAGTACGCCCTCGCCGACGAGCCCGTCGTGCACGACGAGATCGGCATTTTCGAGCAGCCGTGCAGCGCGCAGCGTCAGCAGGTCGGGGTCGCCGGGGCCGGCGCCAACGAGCCAGAGCTTGCCCGATGGAGGGGGAGTCTTTTCCATGCAGCGTAGATGATCTCGCGGGCGCCGAATGGCAAAGCAGGCTTTATTGACGGTGGTGAAGGTAAAATTGCGGCGCGGCCCATCCCTCGTCGTCACCGCGGACTTGATCCCGGGCCATACCGCCCCGGCCCGTGGACGCCGGATCGCGTCCGGCATAACGAAGCGTGCTACAGATACTTCTTGGTCACCAGTTGCGACCCTTCAGGATCGCGCAAGCCGACGCCGATCGACGCGCGCATCGTGTCGCTTTCCGAACTCGCGACCGGATAGGCGCAATAGTCGGCGGCGTAGAAGGCGCTGGGGCGATGATTGCCCGACAGGCCGATGCCGCCAAATGGTGCGGCGGACGATGCACCGTTCGTCGGCCGGTTCCAGTTGATCACGCCGGCGCGCGCATTGGCCCAGAACTGGTCGTAAAGCTGCGGCGTACCGCCGATCAGCGAAGCCGACAGGCCGAATGCGGTGTTGTTGGCCTCGGCGATTGCAGCTTCGAAGCTGTCGACACGGACGACCTGAAGCAGCGGGCCGAACAGCTCGATATCGGGACGCTCGGGCATCGCGGTGACGTCGATGATGCCGGGCGTGAGGAAGGGGCGGCCCGCGACGGGGCGGGTCATGTGGCGGATCACCTTGCCGCCGTTCGACATCAGGATCAGGAAGCTTTCGGTCAGGCCGTCGGCGGCTTCATTGTCGATTACCGGTCCCATATAGGGCGCGGGATCGGCGTGCGGGTGATCGACGATCAGGCGGTTCGCGAGGCCGCACACCTCCTCGATCAGCGCGTCGGCAAGGTTGTCGCGCACGATCAGCCGCCGCGCATTGCTGCAACGCTGCCCCGCGCTGAGGAAAGCCGACTGGATCACGATGATCGCGGCGGTGCGGATATCGGCGGTGTCCCAGACGACGATCGGATTATTGCCGCCCATTTCGAGTGCGAGCATCTTGCCGGGCTGGCCCGCGAACTGGCGATTCAACGCGAGCCCCGTACGCGCGGAGCCGGTGAAGAGCAGCCCGTCGATTCCTTCGTGGCCGGCAAGCGCCTTGCCCGTTTCGGGGCCGCCGACGACGAGGCGGAGTACCTCTTGCGGCACGCCGGCGCTGTGGAACAACTCGACGAGCTTCGCACCGACTGCAGGGGTTTTTTCGGATGGCTTGAACAGCACCGAATTGCCCGCGATCAGCGCCGGGACGATATGCCCGTTCGGCAAATGCGCGGGAAAATTATAGGGACCCAGCACCGCAACCGCGCCGTGCGGCTTGTGGCGCACCGCGTTGCGCAATCCCATCGCGCCCTCGATGCGGCGATTGGGCGTCCGTTCGGCATAGGCCTTGACCGAAATATCGACCTTGTTCGTGACCGATTCGACCTCGGTGCGCGCTTCCCACAGCGGCTTTCCGGTCTCCCGCGCAATCAGGTCTGCGAACGCCTCGGCCTCCGCCTTCACCCTGTCCACGAAGCGGCGCAGCGTTTCGGTGCGGAAGGTAACGGGCTTTGCGGCCCATTCGGGCCAAGAACTGCGCGCGATTGCGACTTCGTTGTCGATATTGCTGACCGGACCGCGCCAAAGCTCTTCGCCGGTTGCGGGTTCGAAGGAAAGCAGTGTCTCGCTCATGGTCGCAAGGCTCTTATCGGTGAAAGCAGGTGGCGGCAACCTGCGGCAGATTCACGCGAGGGATTGCTTGCGCCGCGCGACGTGGTTGGCGATAGACGCGGACGAGTCCCGTGCCGGGATGCGCAACACGCCAAGCAAGGGGACGTGCCATATTGGCCAAACAGGACAGCCGCCGCGACTGGTCGGACCAATATTGGTGGTCTTCCGACGGCGTCCGGCTACACGCCCGCGTCTACGCGGGCCCGGAAGGAAGCGAAAACGCTCCGCCGGTGCTGTGCATGCCGGGTCTGGCGCGCAATGCTCGCGATTTCGAGGCGGTGGCGCCGCATGTTGCGCAGTATCGCAAGGTGATCGTGATCGAATTCCGGGGACGGGGCGAAAGCGCTTTTGCCAAGGATCCGATGACCTATGTCCCGCTCACCTATGTGCAGGATGTCGTCATACTGCTCGACGAGCTGGGGATAGGCCGTTTTGCAACGATCGGAACGTCGCTTGGCGGATTGGTCGCGATGCTGATGGCGACGACGTTGCCGGGGCGGCTCGTCGGTGCGGTTCTGAACGACGTTGGACCCGAACTCCAGACGGCAGGCCTCGACCGCATTCGCGATTACATCGGCGCGGGCGGCAGCCAGCCGACGTGGATGCACGCCGCACGCGCCTTTGCCGAACTCAATGGTGCGATTTATCCGGGCTATGGAATCCACGACTGGCTTCGGCTGACCAAGCGGACTCACCGGCTGACCGCCGAAGGACGCATCGTTACCGATTATGACAAGCAGATCGCTGCGCCGTTGCGCGTGGCGGGCGGCGGTGATGCCGCGACCGACTTGTGGCCGGTGTATCGTGCGTTGGGCGATATTCCGCTGCTGGTCCTGCGCGGCGCGCTTTCGGACATTCTTGCGCGTTCGGCGGGCGAGAAGATGGTCGCCGAACTGCCCCGCGCTCGGCTGGTCGAAGTGCCGGGAGTAGGTCATGCACCGACGATGGACGAGCCCGAGGCACTGGCGGCGATCGACGCGTGGATCGCGGAGCTTCCGAAAGCGTGAGCGCCGACGAGCCCGAAACGCCCTGGCCGATCCGTATCCTGCACCTCCATTCGAGTTTCTCGCTCGGCGGCAAGGAAGCGCGCGCGGTCCGGTTGATGAATCTGATGGGCGACCGGGCGCATCACACGATCCTGTCGGCGATGCCCGACGCGCTGGGCGCGCGCGATGCGATCGATCCGGGGATCGTCGCCGATTTCCCGAAGGATGCGCCGCCGCTGCACGGCAAGCCGTCGCTGCCCCGTTATCGCGCGCTTGCCGATTATATGACGCGGTTCGAGCTCGTGCTCAGCTATAATTGGGGCGCAATGGACGGGGTCATGGCGCGCCGGGTCCATGTTTCGCGCCTGTGGCACAGCATGCCGGAACTGATCCATCACGAGGACGGCTTCAACGAGGACGAGAGTGTCCGGCGCAACTGGAAGCGCAATCTTTTCCGCCGCGTGGCGCTGCGCACCGCGCAATCCGTCGTGGTTCCGTCGACTTTGCTCAAGCAAATCGCGGCCGACGAATGGGGCGCCGCAGAGAAGGTGCGATTGATCCCCAACGGGATCGATACCGCGCGCTATGCCGGCGCCCCGGGCGTTGCGATCCCGGGTTTCAGCCGCCGCGGAGGCGATGTGGTGATCGGTACCGTCGCCGGGTTGCGCAAGGTCAAAGATCTGCCGCGGCTCGTTCGCGCGGTCGCGGCGTTGCCGCAGAACGTCCGCCTCGTGATCGTCGGCGAAGGGCCCGAGCGCGAGGCGATTGCTGCCGAGGCAGCCTCGTGCGGATTGGCCGACCGCCTCGTGATGCCGGGCTTCATGGCCGAACCCGCGCGCTGGATCGGCCAATTCGATCTGCTCGCGCTGTCGTCGCAGAGCGAACAGATGCCGATCGCAATTGTAGAGGCGATGGCGGCGGGACTGCCCGTCGTCAGTCCGGCGGTGGGCGATGTCGCCGCCATGGTATCAGAAGCGAACCGGCCCTATATCGCCGCCGACCAGGCGGCTTTTCGCGCGGCGCTTGCACGAATGAGCGAAAACGCCGCGCTGCGGGCCGACGTCGGGGCTGCCAACCGGCGCGTCGCTGCCGAACAGTTCGACGAATCAAATATGGTCGGCGCCTATGAAAAGCTCTATGCTCGCGCGCTTGAAGGTCATGGGCCGTTCAGCGGCGAATGGGTCGGCTTCGATTGACAAGAGGGCCGAATTTCCGCTTACGCAAGCGGCAACGGGGGCCGGTTCGCGGGCGCGAGCTGGCGGAGAGAGAGAAGGTTTAGAGTGTTCAAAGGTTTGAAGCCCATCCTTTATGGCGGGCGTGAAGTCTGGCCGCTGGTCGAAGGCGGCAAGGGCGTGTCGGCGACCAACCATATGTCGAGCGGCGCCTGGGC
>JALDYH010000186.1:0-7910 GCA_032154175.1 Sphingopyxis sp.
CCGAAGCGGCGCAGTTCGTCGCCGACGCGCCCGCCAATGTCGCCGCGACGATCACGCCGCAGCACCTCCACATAAACCGCAACGCGATGCTCGTCGGTGGAATCCGCCCGCACGCCTACTGCCTGCCCGTCGCCAAGCGCGAACATCACCGGCTCGCCGTCCGTGCCGCCGCCGTATCGGGTTCGCCGAAATTCTTCCTCGGTACCGACAGCGCGCCGCACCTGGTGCATACCAAGGAAGCATCGTGCGGCTGCGCGGGCATCTTCAACGCGCCCTATGCACTCGAAAGCTATATCCAGGTGTTCGACGAGGAAGGCGCGCTCGACCGCTTCGAGGGCTTTGCCAGCGAGCATGGCCCGAATTTCTATGGCCTGCCGCTCAACACCGGCACGGTGACGCTCGAACGCGGCGAAACACTTGTCCCCGAACGAGTCGGCGAAGTCGTCCCCTTCCATGCCGGCGAAACGCTCGGCTGGCGGCTCGTTTAAGTCTCTTTTTCGTCACCCCGGACCGATCCGGGGTCCATGACTTCAGCGCCCCGGTGGATGCCGGATCAAGTCCGGCATGACGAAGGAATCTAAGCCACCTCGATCATCCGTTCGGCGCGCATCTTGCGCAGCATGTCGAAACTGAACACCGCGATGCTGACCCAGATCAAAAGGAAGCAGGCGAGCTGCACGGGTTTCAGCGGCTCGCCGAACACGAACAGGCTGAGCAGGAACTGGACCGTCGGCGCGAGATACTGGACGAAGCCCAGCGCAGCATAGCTCATCCGCCGCGCCGCGGTCGCGAAGAGCAACAGCGGCACCGCGGTGACGATACCCCCCGCCATTAGCAGCAGGCTGACCGACCCGCCCGAACCGAAACCGCGCCCGTCTCCGACCCACAGATACCAGGCGGAAACCGCGAGCGCGGGCACGAGAAGCACCGTCGTCTCTACCGTCAGCCCCGGGAGCGACCCCACCGGCACGACCTTGCGGATGAGCCCGTAGAAGGCGAACGAGAAGGCAAGCGTTAGGCTGATCCACAACGTGTCGAGCGCGCCCGCGAGCAGGATCGCAACGCCCACGCCCGCGATGACGACCGCGACGAGTTGCAGCCGCGACAGCCGTTCGCCGAGGAAGATCATCCCGAGCATCACGTTGACGAGCGGGTTCAGATAATAGCCGAGGCTCGCCGCGAGGACATGATCGGTGAAGATCGAATAGATATAGACGAGCCAGTTGACCGCAATCAGCGCCGCGCTCGCAATCAGCAGGCGCAACACCTTCCAGTCTTTCAGCGCGGTCAGATACTCGCCGATCTGCCGCCGGAAGAGCATGATGAGAAAACAGAACGGCAGCGACCAGATGATGCGCTGCGCCAGCACCTCGACCGGCGGGACGGTGGAGAGCAGTTTAAAGAAGAGCGGGACGAAACCCCAGACCCCATAGGCGGCGAGCGCATAGGGCAGCCCGCCCTGATTGCTCCCCGCGGGTGCCGGTGTCTGTGCCATAGCTCTCTGGACGATCTAAATGATCAGATGATGCCGCCGCCGAGCATCAGGCGAATGACGCCGATGACGATGACAACGATGTTCAGGTTGCGCCCGCTCGTCCTGTCCGACATCGCACCGAGCGCGAGGCCGACGACGGCGAAAGGCACGATCACCCAGTTCGCCCAGCCAAGCAGCGGGATGAACGCAAAAACGGCCAGAACCAAGGCGATGGCGCCAATGACGAGCGATCCGATATTGAGCATGACCGGGTTTTCGCACGCCGCCGCCGATGCGGCAAGAGCCTTTCGGTTCGTCGATGAAAACACTCGCCTCGTCTTGTTGCCTAGGGTTCATGCAACGGGTTCCAGACCCGGCTCGTTTCTCCACCGAAGCGCCCGGTCCCGATCGAACGGGACGAGGCGCCGAACCAGGAAAGGACTTATGATGCGTAATTTCACCAAGGGCCTGATGGGCGCTTTTGCCGCCGCCAGCGTCGCCCTGACCGCGCCCGCCTATGCAGGCATCGCGGCCCCGGCCAAGGCCGATGGCTTTCATCAGCTCGACCAGTCATCGGGTTTCTACAAGAAGCGCAAGGATCGCCGCTATTATGCCCGCGACGAGCGTATCAATCGCAACACCCGCGTATGGCGCGACAATGACGGCCGTTATCGCTGCAAGAAGGACAACGGCACGACCGGCCTTCTGATCGGCGGCGCCGTCGGCGGTCTCGCCGGCCACGAAATCGCGGGCGGCGGCGACAAGCTGCTCGGCACGGTCATCGGTGCCGGTGCCGGTGCGCTGATCGGACGCGAGGTTGATCGCGACAAATATCGCTGCCGCTAAATAATCGCACACCGTCTCGCGTACGGGTTCGAGACCCCTCCAGCCCGTGCACGCTGATGGCGAGGGCACCGGTCTAACCACCGGTGCCCTCAAGCGTATCCGCTTGCCCAACCCGCCCTCTTGCCGCAGAAGCGTCGGCCCATCGCTGCGGGAGAGTAATATGTTGAACGGCCCCCTGCTCGTCACCGAGCGGCTGATCCTGCGTCCACCCGCGACCGAGGATTTCGACGGCTTCGCCGCAATGTGCACCGAAGAAGAGACGATGCGCTTCATCGGAGGCACCAGCCCGCGCTCGGCGGCCTGGCGCCAGTGGTGCACGCTGGCCGGTGCATGGCATATTCGCGGCTTTTCGATGTTTTCGGTGATCGAGAGGGCGACCGGCGAATGGGTCGGGCGCCTCGGTCCATGGGAACCCGACGGCTGGCCCGCCCCCGAGATAGGCTATGGCGTCCGCGCCAAATTCGCCGGCAGGGGCTATGCGCTCGAAGGCAGCGTCGCGGCGTGCGACTTCGCGGTCGAATTCCTGAAATGGCCCGAACTGATGCACAGCATCGACCCCGCCAACACCCGATCGCAAGCCCTCGCGAAGCGGCTCGGTGCGACGAACAGCGGCCCGACCCGTCTTCCCGCGCCCTTCGAGGATGCCCCCGTCGATGCGTGGACGCAAAGCGCCGACGCGTGGCGCATCAAGCGCAAGGAGTTCGTGTGAGGACCGGCCCGGACCCTTTCCGTCTCGCTCCGAGACAGTTTCCGGCCAACAAAGCCTTGCCCGTTAACGCATTTTTTTTGGGCCTTTTTGACTAAAATCGGGCATTCCCGGTAAAGGATTAAGGGAGTGTTAGCGATGAAGTTGCGCGGAAAATGGCTGGTTACCGGCTTGCTGATGGCGGCGGCGCCGCTCGCCGGCTGCCGGGACAACCCCGATGCCAAGGCCGAACTCTCGCCGCTCGACGACGGGCTGACGAACGCCGATCCGGCGATCAAGGGTTCGCTCGAAGACAAGATCATGGTCGATCCCAAACTCACCGGCCAGTCGAACCAGAATGCCGTCGGCCCGGGCAACAAGCCCGTCGATGGCGGCGTTCCCGGCATCGCGGGCGGCAAGGCGGCGACTGCCGCCGAAGCCGCGGCGGCACAGGCCGCGGGCAAATTGCTGACGGCGCCAAAGGCTCTGCCTTTCGAGGCCGGATGCGACGGATGCGAGGCGCAGAAGCGACCCGTCACGATCGGCGCACTCGCGCGCGATCAGCAAAAAGGCAACTGCGATGCCAAGCTGACCTACAGCAATGGCTGGGCCGACCGCCTGCCCGCCGCGTTCAAGGTCTATCCGCGTGCGACGCTGCGCGAGGCCGCGGGAATCGCCGGCGGCAAATGCAACATCCGCGTCGTCAATTTCCAGACCGCGGCTTCGATGCAGGCGGTGCTCGACTATTATCACACGATGGCGATCCGCGCGGGCTACACCAGCGACCACCGCGTCAACGGCAGCGAGCACATGCTCGGCGGCACCAAGGGCGATCTCGCCTATGTCGTGATGCTGCGCCGCGACGGCGGCATGACCGACGTCGACCTGGTTGCGTCGGGCGGGAAATAGGCCAGCGTACACGGACACAAAAAAGGCCCCGGTTCCGGGGCCTTTTTCATAGTTGGCGTGACGAGCAGGCCCGTCAGATCTTGTCGCCGAGCGCGCCCTGGACCTTGCCCTTCAGATTCTGGGCTTCGCCCTTGCGCTCCTGCGCCTCGCCTTCGGCACGAAGACGCTCGTTATCGGTCGCCTTGCCGACCGCCTGCTTGGTGTTACCAGCGGCTTCGTTGGCGAGGCCTTTCGCCTTTTCGGTGAATTCACCCATCGGGGATCTCCTTGGCTCTACGGAGGCGGCAGTGCCTCTCGCCGGATCAACGGGTCGTCGTGGCGGATGTTCCGGCGCGCGGGACAAAGCGTTCCCGCCAAAGGGTAACCGGACCCGCGCCCATCCAACTCTTTCGGGAAACAGGCCATCGACCACGCGCATATTTGTTCTTGATATGTTCGGATGGAATTTCTACGCCCGCCGGGGCTCGACCATGGGAGGGTGGCGGTGAAACTGGAACCTGGCTGTATCATCGAGGGCGCTGACCTGTCGGACCTCGACTTCGCCGAGATCGACCTCGCCGGCGCGACGCTGACGGCATGCGTGATGCGCGACGTGCAGTTCAGGGGAAGCTGCCTGCAGGATGCGCGCGTGACGCAGGCTCGCCTGATCCGGTGCCGCTTTGCGAATGTCGATATGCGCGATGCGATTTTCGAGGATTGTTCCTTCATCGACGACGCCGGCCATCTCGGCGCGCAATTCGCCTTCTCGCGTCTCGATCAATCACGGTTCAGTCGTTGCGATCTTTCCTTTGCCAGGATCGATCGTTCCACGCTGTTCGGCGTCGAATTCGATGCATGCAATATGCGGGGCGCCGAATTTCACAAGGCCGATTTCAGCCGGGCGTTCAGCCGTAAACTCGTCAAGACCGCCGCCCGGCTGCACGGCTGCAACCTCGAGTTCGCCGACCTGAATGGCGTCCGGATGCCCGGATGCGACCTTTCAAACTCCAATTTTCGCGAAGCGGTCCTGTTCGATTCCGATCTGGAAGGGGCCGACCTTCGCGGGAGCGACCTCGTCCTCGCGCTGACCGCCGGCGCCAAACTCGCCCGCGCCGACCTGCGCGGCGCGGATGTGACGGACCTGAACCTCAGGGAATTGGCGAACCTTGAGGGCCTGATCGTGTCGGCGGACCAGCAGGCGCATCTGCTGGCAGCCATGGGGCTGGAAGTCTATCCGGACTGACGCGACCGGCCGCCTAAATCAGCCCCGCCAGCGGGCTCGACGGGTCCGCGTAACGGCGAACGCCCATCCGTCCCGCGAGATAGGAATCGCGCCCGGATTGAACCGCGAGCTTCATCGCGCGCGCCATAAGGATCGGATCCTTCGCCTCGGCGATCGCGGTGTTCATCAGCACCCCGTCGCAGCCGAGTTCCATCGCCACCGCCGCGTCGCTCGCGGTCCCGACGCCCGCGTCGACGAGCACCGGCACCGATGCACCCTCGACGATCAGGCGGATCGTCACGCGGTTCTGGATGCCCAGTCCCGACCCGATCGGCGCGCCCAGCGGCATCACCGCCACCGCGCCCGCGTCCTCGAGCTGCTTCGCGGCGATCGGATCGTCGACGCAATAGACCATCGGCAGGAAGCCCTCTTTCGCGAGCACCTCGGTCGCCTCCAGCGTTTCGCGCATGTTGGGATAGAGCGTTTTCGCTTCGCCGAGCACTTCGAGCTTCACCAGGTCCCAGCCGCCCGCCTCGCGCGCCAGGCGCAGCGTCCGGATCGCATCGTCGGCGTTGAAACAGCCCGCGGTGTTCGGAAGGTAGGTAATCTTCTTCGGATCGATAAAATCGGTCAGCATCGGCGCCGCGGGATCGGACACGTTGACGCGGCGCACCGCGACGGTGACGATCTCCGCCCCCGAGGCAGCGACGGCAGCGGCGTTCTGCTCAAAATCCTTATATTTGCCGGTGCCGACAATCAGGCGCGACGTAAATGTCCGGCCGGCGACAGTCCAAGTGTCGGTCTTGTCCACATTCAATCCTTATTCTGTACTACATTCGCGATATCGCCGAGCGGATCGCGAACGAAAAAGCGGCGGACGCCCCAAGGCTCGTCGCGCAGGGCGTATAATATCTCGTGTCCCGCCGCGACCGCGCGCGCGTGGACCGCATCGACATCGTCGACGCCGACCGAATAGGCGGGCCGCAACCCCGAGGGATCGCCGGCGATAATGCTGATCTGCGCCATCGGCTGCGCAGCCGAACGATAGGTCGTGATGAAGTCCATCGCCATCGCGGTCTCCAGCCCCAACACATCGTTGAAAAAACCTGCGCCGGTCCCGGCGTCGTCGGCATAGCGATTGGGCACGATCCGTCCGACCGGCATCAACCGCCTCCCACGAAATGGACGATTTCCAGTGCATCGCCCTCGGCGAGTGCGACGTCTGCGAGCGTCGAGCGCGGTACGATTTCGCGGTTTCGCTCGACCGCGACCTTCTTCACGTCGAGTCCCAGCGCGGCGACGAGGTCGGCGATGCTGCCTTCGCGCACCTGCCGCGCTTCGCCGTTGAGGATGACCGAGATCACTGGGGAAACCGCCTTGCTTTGCCTTTTGCCGAGCAGCCCATATAGGGGGAGCGCCTCCTCCCGCAACCGAAAGACCGTAGCTTGCCCGATCTGCCAACCGTTTATGTGCTGAGTGGCCCCAATCTCAACCTGCTGGGGACGCGCGAGCCCGAGATTTACGGCCATGACACGCTGAACGACATTCATGCCCGGCTGGAAGCGCAAGCGTCCGGACTGGGGCTGCGGCTCGAATGCCGGCAGACCAACCATGAAGGCGTGCTGATCGACTGGCTGCACGAGGCCTATGTCGCGGGCGCCAAGGCGGTGCTGCTCAACGCCGGCGGCTATACGCACACGTCGGTCGCGATCCACGACGCGATCAAATCGATCAAGGTGCCGGTGATCGAAGTTCATTTGTCTGACCCGATGACGCGCGAAGAATTCCGCCATATCAGCTATGTCGGCATGGCAGCCGTCGCGCATTTTGCCGGGCACGGCGCGAACAGCTATACGCTGGCGCTGGACGCCGCCGCCCGTCTCTGACAAGAGGGCGCATCAAAAAACGGGGTCAGGCCGCCGGAACAACGGCGCCGCAACAACAGGAAAAACTCTCATGGGTGACCATAAAGACAATGGCATCAACATCGATCCGGCGTTCGTGCGCACGCTCGCCGAGCTGCTCGACGACACCGGCTTGTCCGAAATCGAGGTCGAGGACGGCGAGCGCAAGATCCGCGTCGCACGTACGCTGACCGCCGCCGCAGCGCCCGTGACTTATGCACCGGCGCCGGTTGCGGCACCTGCCGCCGCTGCGCCGGCCGTCGCCGCGGCGCCCGCCGCCCCGGCCGCCGACAGCTTCGCCGACGCGGTCAAATCGCCGATGGGCGGCACCGTCTATCTTTCGCCCGAACCCGGCGCGCCCAATTTCGCGGCGGCCGGCTCGGCAGTCAAAGCCGGCGACACGATCCTGATCATCGAGGCGATGAAGGTCATGAACCCGATCGTCGCGCCGGCGTCGGGCACGCTGAAGGCCGTGCATGTCGAGAACAGCCAGCCGGTCGAATTCGACCAGCCGCTGTTCACCATCGGCTGATCAAAACATGGCTATCGAAAAGCTCCTGATCGCCAATCGCGGCGAGATCGCGCTGCGCATCCACCGTGCGTGCCACGAAATGGGCATCAAGACCGTCGCGGTCCATTCGACCGCCGACACCGACGCGATGCACGTCCGCCTTGCCGACGAAGCGGTGTGCATCGGCCCGCCGGCGGCGAAGGACAGCTATCTCAACATCCCGGCAATCATCTCGGCGGCCGAGATCACCGGCGCCGACGCCATCCATCCGGGCTATGGCTTCCTGTCCGAAAACGAACGTTTCGCCGAGATCATCGAAGCGCACGACATGATCTTCGTCGGGCCGAAGCCCGAGCATATCCGCACGATGGGCGACAAGG
>JALDYH010000187.1:0-7836 GCA_032154175.1 Sphingopyxis sp.
ATCGCCGCAGCGGGCCTTTGGGCGCTTCACCAACAATATCTTAACCAGTTTCAGGGTATCGGTTCGACCTGAGGGCAAGCACCACCGGCTCTGGTTGGTGCAGGAGGCGAAAAATCGTCATGGATACGCGAAAGATTATGCTGATTGTCGGCGCGCTGGTGATTGCCATCACCGCAGCGTTCGGGGTCAACCAGATGATGCGCGGAGCGGGGGCTCCTTCCGCTCGTGCGGCGGCAGCGCCGGAGATTACCGGTCCGACGATCCTCGTGGCGACGCGGCAGCTGCCCGTCGGCACGATTGTCGGCCCGGACAGCTTCCGGTTTCAGCCCTGGCCGAAGGAACTGGTCGAAAAGGCCTATTTCCTGAAGGACAAGACCGACGTGAACACGTTGGTCGGCACCGTCGTGCGCTATCCGATTACCGCGGGCCAGCCCCTGACCCAGGGCGCGCTGGTCCATCCCGACGATCGCGGCTTCCTCGCTGCGGCGCTTGGCCCGGGCATGCGTGCCGTCACGGTCAAGGTCAGCCAGGAACAGGGTGTCGCCGGCTTCGTCTTTCCGGGCGACCGCGTCGACGTGGTGCTCGCGCAGACGATCGCGGTCGAGGAAGGCAGTTCCTATCCCGACAAGCAGATATTCACCGCCGAAACCATCGTTCGCAACGTCCGCGTTCTGGCGACCGACCAGCGTTATGATGCCGAGGACGAAACGGGCAAGACCCCTGTTCGCACGTTCGGCTCGGTAACGCTCGAGGCCACGCCCGAAATCGCCGAGAAAATCGCCGTCGCGCAGGACATGGGCAAATTGTCGCTCGCACTGCGTCCGCTGGCCGAAAGCGCCGGCGACCTCGATGCTGCCATCGCGTCGGGAGACATCAACGTTCCGACCAAGGGCGGTTCCGTCGCGGAAAAGAAGATGCTGGCCGAGGCCGCAGCGCGTCCGACCGCCAGCCGCTCGTCGGTAACTACGGGCGGCGACGTGTCGCGCTTCTGGATCCCGGTCCGCGGCCGCGTGTCGGCTCCGCGTTCGCAGACGCAGTCCGAGAACGGCGGCGGTTCTGCATCGTCCTATGGGGGGCGTCCTGCGGCCGCACCGACCGGTCCGGTCGTGCGCGTGACCCGCGGCGACAAGGTGACCGAAGTTCCGGTTGGGGGTAAGTAAGATGAACAGCAAAGCCAATTTCAAGGCGACGGCTCTGGCTCGCACCCTGGCCATCGGCCTGGTGGCAGCCACATTGGCTGCGGCACCTTCGCAGCCTGCCATGGCTCAGGCCATCCAGAACGCCAGCAGCAGCATAGAATTGTCGGTGGGCCGCGGGCGACTGGTCAGCCTTCCCGCGTCGATGTCGGATATATTCGTTGCCGATGATGCCGTCGCCGACGTCCAGGTACGCTCGGGTCGCCAGCTCTATATCTTTGGCAAGAAGCCCGGCGAAACCAGCATCTATGCCACCGACGCCAGTGGCCGGGTTGTCTTCTCGACCGTCGCCCGCGTCGGCAACAACATCGAAACCATCGACCAGATGCTTTCGCTCGCGATGCCGGAAGCCAGCATCTCGGCGAACCCGATGAACGGTTTTGTGCTGCTCACCGGCACGGTCCAGTCGCCTGACGACGCCGCCGAAGCCGAACGCCTGGTCCAGGCCTTCGTCGGCGAGCAGACCAAGGTGCTGTCGCGGCTGCGCACGGCGACACCGCTGCAGGTCAATCTGCAGGTCCGCATTGCGGAAGTGAACCGTTCGCTGGTCAAGGAAATCAGCGGGAACGTCCTGACGCAGGACCGCACCGGCGGCTTTCTGGGTGGTGTCTTTCGCGGCCGCAAGGCCGGCACGATCACCTATAACCCCGATGGCAGCACGACCTATAATGTCGAAACGCCCGCCGGCGTGAACAGCCTTGCCGGAGCGGGACGCCTGTTCGGTCTCGACCTGATCGCTTCGCTCGACATCGGCGAACGGTCAGGCATGGTCGCGACGCTGGCGCAGCCGAACCTGACCGCCATTTCGGGCGAAACGGCCGATTTCCTCGCGGGCGGCGAATTCCCCGTCCCGATCCCCGGCAACTTCGCCAGCACGACGATCGAGTATCGCAAATATGGCGTCAGCCTCGCCTATACGCCGACGGTGTTGTCGAACGGGCGTATCAGCCTGCGCGTCCGCCCCGAAGTATCGGAGCTGTCGACCGAGGGGGCGATCGAAATGCAGGGCTTCCAGGTGCCTGCACTGACAATCCGCCGCGCCGAAACGACCGTCGAACTCGGCTCGGGCGAAAGCTTCATGATCGCGGGATTGCTCAACAACCGCTCGATCGGCGCGATCGACAAGATCCCGGGCCTCGGGGACATTCCGGTACTCGGAACATTGTTCAAATCGGACAGCTTCCGCCGCGGTGAAACCGAGCTGGTCATCGTCGTGACGCCCTATCTGGTCCAGCCGGTGTCGGCGAACGACATCAAGCTTCCGACCGACGCCTATCGGGATCCGAACGACCTGCAGCGGCTGCTGCTCAACCAGACGAGCGATGGCGTGACCGGCGGCGATCGTCCCAAACCGCGGCTCGACACCAATGTTGGCGACGCCGATCGTCCGCGGACCGGTGGCGACGCGTCGCCCGGCTTCAGCATCAAGTGACGCGCTGGATTTCAGGAGCAAAGTGATGAAGAAAATCGCAACTTGGACGGTCCTGGCCCTGGCCACGTCGCTTGCCGGCTGCACCGGCGCCGCGTTCAGCAACCGCACCCTGGAATCGGTGCATCAGCCCGTCGTGCGCAACAACATCTATCAATTCGACGTCGCCGCCTCGAACGGCGAACTGCCACCCAGCGAACAGGGCCGCCTGCAGGGCTGGTTCGACACGATGGGCATCCGCTATGGCGACCGGATCGCGATCGAGGATTCCTCGCTCTACGGAGCGACCTCGGCGCAGGCGACTGTCCGTTCGATGGTCGAACGCCGCGGATTGATGCTCAATGCCGAGGCCCCGGTGACCACCGGAGCGGTTCCGGAGGGGCATTTGCGCATAGTCGTGACGCGGGCTTCGGCTTCCGTGCCGGGTTGCCCCAACTGGGACAGCAAGTCTTCGATCAATCCGGTCAACGCGACATCCTCGAACTACGGCTGTGCGACGAACAGCAATCTGGCCGCGATGGTCGCCGACCCCAATGATCTGATCAAGGGCACCAACGACACGGGACATGATCCGTCCGCCGCGACGCGGGCTATCCAGACCTATCGCACAAAACCCCAGACCGGCGCCGGCCCGCTTGCCGGCGTAGCAACCAACGGAGGCGGCAAGTGAACGCTCCTTTCAAATCGGCAGGATTGCGTGATCCCTTCAATGCCTTCGTCTGCGATGACGATACGCTGGAGCTGATCCGCGCCGCCGCCAACGACATGGGCTGGCCGGTCGAAAAATGTAACAAGGGCGGCCTGCGCAACGCCGTGCAGTCGCTGTCGGTTTCCGCCAGCCCGAACATATTGTTCGTCGACATGTCGGAATCGGGCGATCCGATCAACGACATCAACGCACTGGCCGAAGTGTGCGAACCCGGCACGGTGGTGATCGCCGCGGGCCAGGTGAACGACGTTCGCCTCTACCGCGACCTTCTGTCGAGCGGGATCCAGGATTATCTGCTGAAACCGCTATCGCTCGAACAGGTGCGCGAATCGCTCACCATGGCGCAAGCCATGCTGTCGGCGCCGAAACATTCCGACATGCACGATGACAAGCCGCATCACATGATGGGTGTCGTCGGCGTGCGCGGCGGTGTGGGTGCCTCGCTGGTGGCGACCTCGCTCGCCTGGGCAATCAGCGAACAGGCAGGCCGTCAGACGGCGCTGCTCGATCTCGATGTCCATTTCGGTACCGGTGCACTGACGCTCGATCTCGAACCGGGGCGCGGCCTGATCGACGCGATCGACAACCCCAGCCGTATCGACGGGCTCTTCATCGAGCGCGCCATGGTACGCGCGTCGGACAAGCTCAGCCTGCTATCGGCCGAAGCGCCGATCCATCAGCCGGTGATGACCGACGGTTCGGCATTCTTCCAGCTGGAAGAAGAGCTTCGTAGCGCGTTCGAGATGACGATCGTCGACATACCGCGCCAGGTATTGATCCCCTTCCCGCACCTCGTATCCGAAGCGGGCACGATCTTGCTGGTCAGCGATGTGACGCTCGCCGCCGCGCGCGATACGATCCGCCTTCTGTCCTGGTTCAAACAGAACATACCCGGCGCCCGGGTGCTGCTCGTCGCGAACAAGTTCCAGACCGCTGTGGGCGAACTGTCGCGCAAGGAGTTCGAATCCTCGATCGAGCGCCAGATCGATATCGTTATTCCGTTCGATCCGAAGCTGGTCAGTCAGTCGGCAAAGCTTGGCAAATCCTATGCCGAAACCTGCAAGGGCACGAAATCGGCACTGGTGTGGAACAATCTGATGCGCCTGATACTCGACGGCGCCGACATCGAGGCCGAGGAAGCGCAGATTTCTTCCGCGAAGGGCAAATCGGGCGGTTCGTTGCTCGGCAAGCTCGGTTTGGCAAAAAAGGGCGCAAAACAGGCGGCTTGACGGTGCGTCCGAAGCACCGTCACTCCTTCCAGCGATAGAAGCGGACAACAGCTGACCATGAATCTGCCAGTCATCCTTATCATCGCCGGGGCCTTTCTGGCCTTCGCCATGCTCGTGATCCTGCTCGACGGACCTTCGGCCGGCAAGGCAAAGACGCGCCGGCTGGCCATGGTCAAGGACCGCCACGCGGCCTCGACCGAAGCAGTGGTGGCTGCACAGATGCGCAAGACGATCCAGGCGTCGGGACGCGGGGGCAACTCGGCGCTGACCAATCTGCTGCCGCGCCGCGACGAGCTGGAAAAGCGCATACGCCGAACCGGCAAGAGCTGGACGCTGACCCAGTATATGTTCGCGTCGATGATCATGTTCGTCGTGGGAACAGGCGGGATGCTGATCGTCCGGGCGCCATTTTTGATGGCCGTGCTGGTCGGGCTGCTCCTCGGTCTCGGCTTGCCCTATCTCGTCGTCGGCATGACGATCAAAAAGCGCGTCACGCAATTCAATACGCGCTTTCCCGACGCCATCGACCTGCTTGTACGCGGCCTGAAGTCCGGCCTGCCGGTCACCGAAACCTTCCAGGTCGTCAGCCAGGAGCTTCCGGGGCCCGTCGGCGAGGAATTCAAGGGTGTCATCGAACGCATCCGTATCGGTAAAACGATGGAAGCGGCGCTGCAGGAATCTGCCGACATGCTCGGTACGCCCGAATTCCAGTTTTTCTGCATCACGATCCAGATCCAGCGTGAAACGGGCGGCAATTTGGCGGAGACGCTGGCGAACCTGTCCGAAGTTCTGCGCAAGCGTGCCCAGATGAAGCTCAAGATCCGTGCCATGTCATCGGAAGCAAAGGCATCCGCCTATATCGTCGGCGCGCTGCCATTCTTCGTGTTCGGCATCGTCTGGATGATGAACCCCGGCTACCTTGAAGGCTTCTTTTACGAAGAACGCCTCATTATCGCGGGAATCGGCGGCCTCATCTGGATGAGCATCGGCGCCGGTATCATGGCCAAAATGATCAGCTTCGAAATCTGAGGGGCAGAGACAGTGAACAGCAGCCTCCTTCTATCTGCGGCTTTCACCGGCGCGCAAAGCGGCCCGACGCTGCTTGGCGTCGACGTCATATGGGCCGGTACCCTGATGGCGGCGGTCGGTGTTTTCGCCGTGCTGTTCGCTCTCTACAACGCGCTGACCGTTCGCAACCCGATGACCAAGCGCGTCAAGGCGCTGAACGATCGCCGCGAGCAGTTGAAGGCGGGTATCACGGCTTCGACCGCGAAACGCCGTGCCCGGCTGGTCCGCAAGAACCAGACCGCCGACAAGATGCGCACCTTTCTCGGGCGGCTGCAGGTGCTGCAGGAAGGCCAGGTCAAGGAAGTCCAGCAAAAGCTCGCGCAGGCCGGCATCCGGTCAAAGGATCTCGCGGTTGCGGTCATTTTCGGCCGCATGGTCCTGCCCATCCTTTTCGGCGGACTGGCCCTTGTTCTGATCTATTGGATCGACATGTGGCCCGACCTGACTTCGTTCAAGCGTTCGGCCTATACCATGGGCGCGTTGATCCTTGGTTATAAGGCGCCCGATCTCTTTGTGGACAATATGCGGCAGAAGCGCACGACCGCAATCCGCAAGGGCCTTCCCGACGCGCTCGATCTGCTCGTCATTTGCGCCGAGGCCGGCCTGACTGTCGACTCCGCCTTTTCGCGCGTATCCAAGGAATTGGGACGCGCCTATCCCGAACTCGGCGAAGAATTCGCGCTCACGTCGATCGAACTCGGCTTCCTGACCGAGCGCCGTCAGGCGTTCGAGAATTTCGCCTACCGCGTGAATCTGGAAGCGGTGAAGAGCGTGGTCACGACCATGATCCAGACCGAGAAATACGGCACGCCGCTCGCCAGCGCGCTTCGCGTCCTGTCCGCCGAATTCCGGAACGAACGCATGATGCGCGCCGAGGAAAAGGCCGCGCGTCTGCCTGCGATCATGACGGTGCCGCTGATCCTGTTCATCCTGCCGGTGCTGTTCATCGTCATTCTCGGTCCGGCGGCCTGTTCGCTGAGCGACGCGATGTCCGGCGGCAGCTTCGGCGCCAAATAACGCGGCAAGACCGGTACGAAATCGAAAGAGGGCGGAAGCAATTCCGCCCTCCTTTGTTATCAGCCGACGCTCTGTTCGATCGCTCCAAAGATGCTGTGATGCCGGTCATCGTCCATCCAGATGCGAACGGTATCGCCCTTTTGCATAAATGGCGTCCTGGGCTCACCCTGCTGGATCGTTTCGACCGTCCGCACTTCCGCCAGGCAACTGTAGCCAAGGCCGCCGGCCGCGATCGGCTTGCCCGGGCCACCGTCAGCGTCACGGTTCGATACGGTGCCCGACCCGATGATCGTGCCTGCACCCAGATCGCGTGTCTTTGCGGCATGTGCGATCAGCGCACCGAAATCGAAGGTCATATCTACCCCCGCATCGGCGCGGCCGAGCGGCTGCCCGTTGAGGTCGACGCACAGTGCGCCGTGCAGCTTGCCATCTTTCCAGCGCTCGCCGAGCACTTCGGGTGTCACGAACACCGGCGACATCGCGCTCGACGGTTTCGACTGGAAAAAGCCGAAACCCTTGGCAAGTTCGGCCGGAATCAGTCCGCGCAGCGACACGTCGTTGGTCAGCCCGACGAGCAGGATTTTCTCGCGTGCGGCGACGGCGTCGATGCCCGAAGGCACATCGCCGGTCACGACGACGACCTCGGCCTCCATATCGCACCCCCACGCCGGATCGCCGAGCGGGATCGGGTCGCGCGGGCCGAGAAAAGCGTCGCTGCCCCCTTGGTACATCAGCGGATCGTGCCAGAAGCTGTCGGGTATTTCGGCACCGCGCGCCTGCCGCACCAAGGCGACATGGTTCACATAAGCGCTGCCGTCGGCCCATTGATACGCGCGCGGCAGCGGCGATGCCGCGTCGCGTTCGTGAAACCGTTCTTTCGGGATCGCGTCGTGGTTGAGGTCTTCGGCCAGCGCAGCAAGGCGCGGCGCGGCATAGGCCCAATTGTCGAGCGCCGCCTGCATCGTCGGCACGATCTGACCCGCGTCGGCATACCAGGCGAGATCGTCCGAAACGACGACCAGGCGGCCGTCGCGACCTTTTTTGAGCGAAGCTAGTTTCACGGAAACTCCTTTGTCTGACGATGCGGCTGAACCGACATCGCCTGAGAAGGAGCGAAAATCAGCGCGACATCGTGATCGATGCGAAACAGGTAAAGCCGCTCTGCCCTGCCTGCAAGCGCCGGATATA
>JALDYH010000188.1:0-7773 GCA_032154175.1 Sphingopyxis sp.
GCGCAAAGGCTTCCTGCTTATATTCGTTGATCGGCTGCTTCTGCGCATAGGCGCGGAGGAAGACGACCTGGCGCAGCGCGTCGAGCGTCGAGAGATGCTCTTTCCAGTGATGGTCGAGCGTCTGGAGCAGCACCGATTTCTCGATGCCCTTCCATGTTTCCTCGTCGACCAGCGCCGCCTTTTCGGCCGCGACCGCGTCGGCCTGCGCCTGGATGCGTTCCTCGAATATTTCGGCATCGACCGCATCTTCCTGCATCCAGTCGTCGATCGGCGGCGAGAGATCGAGGATGTTCGCAACGCGCTCCTTCATCTGCTCGATGTTCCACTGTTCGGGATAGCTGCCGGGCGGGCACGCGTCGGCGATGATCGCGTTTACCGTCTCGGCGCGCATCGCGAGCATGACGTCGTCGACGGTCTCGCTGTCGATAATCTCGCCGCGCTGTTCATAGATGACCTTGCGCTGGTCGTTCATGACATTGTCATATTCGACGACCTGCTTGCGGATGTCGTAGTTGCGCGCCTCGACCTTCTTCTGCGCGGTCTCGATCGCCTTCGACAGCCATTTCGACCCGATCGCCTCGCCATCCTCCAGATTCTTGTTCATCATCTTGGAGAAAAGCGTGTCGGGGCCGAAGATGCGCAGCAGGTCATCGTCGAGGCAGAGGTAGAATTTCGACAGGCCGGGGTCACCCTGACGACCCGAGCGGCCGCGCAGCTGGTTGTCGATGCGGCGGCTTTCGTGACGTTCGGTCGCGAGCACGAACAGCCCGCCAGCCGCCTTCACCGCTTCGCGCTCGGCGGCAACCTCGGCCTGGATGCGCGCGATACCCGCCTCGCGCTCGGGGCCTTCGGGCAGGTCCTTCAGTTCGTCGTCGATGCGGAATTCCTCGTTGCCGCCGAGTTTGATGTCGGTGCCGCGGCCCGCCATGTTCGTCGCGATCGTCACGGCGCCGGTACGGCCCGCCTGCGCGACAATATGCGCCTCGCTCTCGTGGAAGCGCGCGTTAAGGACGCTGTGCGGTACGCCGTCCTTTTCGAGGAAGGACGACAGCAGCTCGGACTTTTCGATCGACACGGTGCCGACGAGCACCGGCTGGCCGCGCTCGTTCGCCTCGCGGATCGTCTTCGCGATCGCACCGAACTTGTCGGTGATATTTTTGTAAAACTCGTCTTCGTCGTCCACGCGCGCGATCGGGCGGTTGGTTGGAATGTTTACGACATTCATCTTGTAAATGTCGAAGAATTCGGCCGCTTCGGTCGCCGCAGTGCCGGTCATGCCCGAAAGCTTCGGATACATGCGGAAATAATTCTGGAAGGTGATCGACGCGAGGGTCTGGTTCTCGGGCTCGATCTGCACGCCTTCTTTCGCCTCGACCGCCTGGTGCAGGCCGTCCGACCAGCGGCGCCCGTCCATCATGCGGCCGGTAAACTCGTCGATGATCACGACCTTGCCGTCCTTGACGATATAGTCGGTGTCGATGCGGAACATCTGGATCGCCTTCAGCGCCTGATTGACGTGATGGACGACCTGCGTGTTCTCGATATCGTAGAGGTTGTTGCCCTGAAGCAGTCCCGCCGCTTCGAGCAGGCGCTCGACATGCTCGGTGCCGTCCTCGGTCAGGTTGATCGACTTGGACTTTTCATCCTTTTCATAATCATCCTCGGTCAGGTTGAGGACGACCTCGTTGACGCGGATATAGAGCTCCGACTTGTCGTCGGTCGGGCCGGAGATGATCAGCGGGGTGCGCGCTTCGTCGATCAGGATCGAATCGACCTCGTCGACGATGCCGAAGTTGAAGGTGCGGTGGACCATCTGCTGGCGGTCGAACTTCATATTGTCGCGGAGGTAATCGAAGCCGAGCTCGTTGTTCGTCGCGTAGGTGATGTCGCTGTTATAGGCGTCGCGACGCTGCATCTCGTTGAGGTTCGGGACGATGATCCCCGTGGTCAGCCCCAGGAAGCCATAGACGGTGCCCATCCATTCGGCATCGCGGCGGGCGAGATAGTCGTTGACGGTGACGACATGGACGCCCTTGCCTTCGAGCGCGTTCAAATAGCAGGGCAAGGTCGCCATCAGCGTCTTGCCTTCGCCCGTCGCCATCTCGGCGATCTCGCCGCGGTGGAGAACGACGCCGCCCACCATCTGCACATCGAAATGGCGCATGCCAAGTGTACGGACCGCCGCCTCGCGCACCGTCGCAAAGGCTTCGGGCAGGATGTCGTCGAGCGTCTCGCCCGCCGCAAGCTGGTCGCGGAATTTCTGCGTCTGCGCCTGTAGCCCGGCATCGTCGAGCGCCTGCATCGCAGGTTCGAACGCGTTGATCTTGTCGACGATCTTGCGGATCGAAGTGACATAACGGTCGTTGGACGAGCCGAACAGGCTCTTGGCAAGGCCAGCAAACATGGAATTTTCCTCGGGATTAGAATGAATTGGCGGCGCTTGTGGCCGCGCGAATATATGAAAAAAGCCCCATAGCGGGGCGGCGCCTCACAAAAGGCGCAAAAACGTCACTCTATTCGAGTGCGCGGTCGCTGCCGGTGAGCAGACCGGGAAGATGCGGCGGCGCCGCCTTGCGCGGTTTTCCGCCACCGCTCGAAACGCGCCGCGTCGGCGCAGCGGTGGTCGGACGACGCTCGGCATCGCTCGTCTCGGCCTTGCCCGCGGTTTCCGCGAACATGACCAGCGACCCCATCGCTGCCGGCACGGCAGGCGCGGCAACTGCCCGGTCGGCGGTCGCCAGGCCGGTCAGCAATGCCAAAAGGGTCAACAATAACCGCAAGAATCGCCCCTCAATACGTCCGGAGCCCAGATTATTGCGCCCCGTTCCCTGAACATAGGGTGAAAGCGGCGGCTCGTCTAGGGGGCTGGCGGCGCAGCGGCGGGGCCAGCCAGTTCGGGGTTCAATCCGCGCACCTCGATCAGGAAGCTCTTCGGCTTCTTGAACAATTTGCTCTTTCGATCGACCTTCAGCCCGACCACCTCGGCCAGCTCCATCACGAAATGGACGCAGTTGCGCTTGTTCAGGCTGTAACTCGGCTGTTCGCGGTCGCGCCATTCGGCGACCTTCGCCATGACCCGCGCATAGATTGCGTCGTCGATCGTGACATCGAACTGCCGGTCGCTTTTCGCGATATAATCGGGTTCCGACGCCTCCACCTTGCCCTTTACCGATCCGAACAGGATCGCGGGGCTGACCGAGGTCGCGGTGAAACCGTAACTGCTGTCGACAAGCTCGCCCGTCGCGTCCAGCCTTCCCTTCATCACGATGAAAGCGTGCGGAAAACGATCGCCGAAGTCATGGCTGTAAAAGCTCACGATCACTTCGGCGCGCGCCGGCACGGTCAGCCCGGCACAAAGCAGCAGCACGAACAGAAAGATCAGGCGCAGACCGCGGGTCATCATCGGCGCCCTCTTAGCGAGCCACTCTTCGCCTTGCCAAGCCGCGATTGCCGCTTGACGGAAACGTCAACTTCGCATCTTGTCGCATTGACATCAATGTAAGGAGGGTCGGATGGCACGGAAGGCGATTTTCATCACCGGGGGCGGGTCGGGTATCGGCCGCGCGGTCGCACGCCATTTCGCCGGTCAGGGCTGGTTCGTCGGTATCGCCGATGTGAACACCGCCGGAATCGATGAAACCGCCGCCCTGCTTCCCGAAGGCGCGTCGTCGCGCCACGTCATGGACGTGCGCGACCGCGACCAGTGGAAGGCCGCGCTCGAGACATTCGCCCGGCAGAGTGGCGGCCGCCTCGATGTGCTGTTCAACAACGCCGGCATCGGTACCGGCGGCCAGTTCGCCGACATGCCGCCGGCCGAGGCAGACCGGTTGATCGCGATCAATTTCGGCGGCGTCGTCAACGGCATCTATACCGCATTGCCGCTGCTTCGCGCGACACCGGGATCGACGATCCTCAACACGGGCTCGGCATCGGGCTTTTACGGCGTTGCTGGCCTCGCCATCTATTCCGCGACCAAGTTCGCGGTGCGCGGACTGACCGAAGCGCTCGAGATCGAGTTCGCCAAACATGGCATCAAGGTCCGCTCGCTGATGCCGGGCTTTATCGATACGCCCCTGCTCGACCAGGTCAGCGCCGACAGCAACGAACCCGCGCGCAATCGCCTTTCGCAGAGCGGGTTCGAGATTGTCCCTGTCGAACGCGTCGCCGAAGCGGCGTGGGAGGCAGTGCACGGGACCAGCGTCCATACCACGGTCGGCAAGATGGCAAAGCGCCTGTCGCGGCTCGCGCGCTGGTTCCCGGGGTTGATCGTCCGCCAGTCGAAGAAGATCGACGGACTGGGCGCGGCATCAGCGCACTAGGCTATTTCCCCGGACCACACTGCACCGAACCGCTGCCGATATTGCGTACGGTGCAGACCGGCTTGCCGAGCACGACGGTCTTGCCGATCCCGCGCGCGGTGATCGCGGCGCTTTTTACCGCACGCAAAATGTGATCGCCTGCGCCTTCGCTCTCGCCGATCAGTTCGTCGACCGCGAGCGCGCCGGCATCGACCGCGCCCGCGCCCGACAGCGTCATCTGCGCATTCTTGGCGGCACCAGCGAGGGTCATCGTCCCATTCCCGATCATCACGACGGAGAGCCGGTCGGCACCGATCTGACCAACCGTCAGTCGCCCTGGTCCGCGAAGCCCGACTACAGCCCTCTGTCCCTTCAGCTTGTCGATCGCCAGCGAACCCGCCCCCGAAAGCGTCGCCGAGCGCAGATTGGCGGCGTTGACGCGAACCACCACCGGCCCCCGCGGACCGCGGCGCTTTTCGTCGCCCGCGAACTGGCGTTCGCTGATCACAAGTTTGCCGTCGCGCGCTTCGACGCTCAGGCGGTCGAGCGCGTCCTGCGGTCCGGTTGCCACCGCGCTGACGGGCGCGCGGTTCACGACCTCGACCGTCACATCGGCGCTCACCTCGATCGTCTCGAAACTGGTGAGGCCATAACGCTTTTCGGCACCCCACGCGGGGCCGGCGGCAAGGAGGGCGGCGGCGACCGCAATCGCGGCGCATCGTGTGGCGAGCGTCATGGTGCGGCCTTACCCGGTTCGAGCAGGCCGCACCAGCGCGTCATCAGTTGCAGGTCGCGGTGCCCGACCCCATCTGCCGCGTCGAACAGGATGCCCCGCCACCAAGCTTCACATCGCCCGAGCCAAGGATGCTGATGTCGGCTTTGCCCGTTGCCTGCGCATCGACATTGCCCGACCCGGTGACCGACACCTCGAGCGTCGTCGCGACAAGCCCGTCAGCATCGATGTCGCCCGACCCGGTGACGCTGAATTCGCCCGATGTGATCGTACCGCTGGCAATCTCGATATCTCCCGATCCTGAAACGGTGATCTCGGCGCTTTTGCCGCTCAGCTTCGCGACCTTGAGGTCGCCCGATCCGGTCACGACCGCCTCTACCGAGTCGCCGTCGACGGCGTCGGCGTCGATCGTTCCCGACCCGGTCAGGCGCACCTTGGCCAACCGCGGCATGGTGATCGCGATATCGAGATCGTCGTCATCGCGGTTCGAAAAGCTGAAGCCCTCGCGCTTGCGTCCGATCGACAGCGTCGATCCGTCAAGCTTGATCTCCAGCCGGTCGAGCGTTTCCTTGCGCCCGCGCGCGGTGATCGAAAATTTCTCGCCCTGGCGAATGGTGACGTCGTCGGGACCCGCGACTTCGACGCCGGTGAAGCCGGTCAGATCGTATGCCTGACTCGTGATCGGGCCGACGCTGGCCGGCGGACCGCTCCGCTCGGCCTGCTTCTCGTTGCCCGGCGCCGCGCCGTTGCAGCCGGTCACAAGCGCCAGCGGTAAAATGGCCATCATCCAGTTACGCATCGCAAATCTCCTCTGTGTATTGTTTGCATAACACACGGTTGCCAGGCCTGTCCAGCGACACCTGCCATCTTATCGCCACCTTCGGCGTACAAAGGGCGATTTCTCCCCCGAAACCGAAAGCCTCACCATGAGCGTAGCCTTTCGCCGCGAGAGCGACGACGAGCATAAGGAACCCGAATTCGAGCTGCCCATCGCGGTCGGCCCGAACCTCGTGACTCCGCGCGGGCTGCGGCTGCTTGGCGAGGAGGTTGCGCGTCTCGAAAGCGAAATAGCGGAAACCGCCGATGAGGATGCGCGCAAGAAACTGCAACGCCGCCTGCGTTATTACCACACCCGCCAATCGACCGCCGAGGTGCAGACCCCGCCCGGGGACAGCCGCATCGGCATCGGCAGCCGCGTGACCTACCGGCTGAACAAGGCGAAAAGGACGATCACGATCGTCGGCGGCGACGAGGCCGATCCGGCGCACGGTCACATCGCTTTTTCGGCCCCTCTCGCACGTGTGCTGATGGGGGCCGAGGCGGGCGAAAGCGTCGAATATCAGGACCGCGAGGATGCGATCGATATCCTCGTCGTCGAAACCGATCCGGAGACGCAGGCATGAAAGACAAGTTCGAACGTCACAAGCAGCCGTGGACCCCGGCCGAAATCGACAAGCTTCATACGCTCGCCAAAAAGGGCATGGCGTTGAAGGCGATCGCCAAGGCGCTGACACGCAGCGAAGAATCGGTGAAGGTCCGGGCCAAGGCCGACGGCCTGTCGATCGCAAAGCTGCACTGACAATCCGATGACCACCGCCAATTATGACGCCATCGTGCTGGGTGCCGGCGCGGCCGGACTTATGTGCGCCACAGTCGCGGGGCAGCGAGGGCGGCGCGTGCTGTTGCTCGACCATGCCGATACGGTGGGCAAGAAAATCCTGATTTCGGGTGGCGGGCGCTGCAACTTCACCAATGTGAACACCGCTCCCGACCGCTTCCTCTCTGCGAACCCGCATTTCGCCAAATCGGCGCTGGCGCGCTACACCCCCGCCGACTTCATCGCGCTCGTCGAGCGCCACGGCATCGCTTATCATGAGAAAACGCTCGGGCAGCTCTTCTGCGACGGATCGGCAAAGCAGATCGTCGCGATGCTGCTCGAAGAGGCCACCAAGGGCGGGGTCGATGTTCGCACAGGCCAGCCGGTGAGCGACGTCACCCACGCGGACGGCAAATTCACCATCCGCTTCGGCGACCAATATTTCACCGCCGCAGCGCTCGTCATCGCCACGGGCGGCCCGTCGATCCCGAAGATGGGCGCGACCGGCTTCGCCTATGATCTCGCGCGCCAGTTCGGATTGAAGGTTGTCGAGCCGCGCCCCGCGCTTGTCCCGCTGACGCTCGGCGGCGACGATGTGTTGTTCCGCGAATTGTCGGGAATCGCCGCACCGGTCGAGGCGCGCGCGGGCAAGGCCGCCTTCCGCGAGGCTGCGCTGTTCACCCATCGCGGCCTTTCGGGTCCCGCGATCCTGCAGGTGAGCAGCTATTGGCGCCACGGCGAACCCGTGACGATCGACCTTTTGCCCGATGCCCCGCGGGGCTGGCTCCTCGACGCCAAACGCACCCGCCCGCGCGCCACCTTGCGTTCGGCACTCGGCGCGATGCTTCCCGACCGTCTTGCCGAAACGCTCGCCGAACGCCTCGCGCTTCCCGGAGAACTCGGCGCGCAAGCCGACCGCAAACTCGCCGAAGCCGAGGCGCAGCTCGCGGGCTGGATTTTCCGGCCGAACGGCACCGAAGGCTTTGCCAAAGCCGAGGTCACGATCGGCGGAATCTCGACTGCAAACCTATCCTCGCAAACAATGATGGCCAAAAGCGTGCCGGGACTGTATGCGGTCGGCGAAGCCGTTGATGTCACCGGGTGGCTGGGCGGCTATAATTTTCAATGGGCTTGGGCCAGCGGAC
>JALDYH010000189.1:0-7735 GCA_032154175.1 Sphingopyxis sp.
GTGCGCGGCGACCTTCAGGACAATATGATGGAGTCGCCCGACTTCACCGATCCGACGTACGGCATGCCGGTCTTCAGCCTTTATGGTGAGGTGCGGCGCCCGAGCGGACAGTCGATGCACACCTTCGACGTGATGCTCGTCGATCTGCAGGACCTCGGTTGCCGCATCTACACCTATGTGACGACTTTGCTCTACATCCTCGAAGCCGCGGCGCAGCATGGCAAGGCGGTTTGTGTACTCGACCGGCCAAATCCGGCAGGCCGCCCGGTCGAGGGCACGCTGCTGCGTCCGGGCTGGGAAAGCTTCGTCGGCGCGGGGCCGATGGTGATGCGCCATGGCCTCACGATGGGCGAGATGGGGCATTGGTTCATCCGCCACTTCGGTCTCGACGTCGATTATCGCGTGATCGAAATGGAAGGCTGGGATCCGAAGGGCCACGGCTTCGGCTGGCCCACGGATCGCGTGTGGATCAACCCCAGCCCGAACGCCGCGAACGTCAACATGGCGCGCGCCTATGCCGGGACCGTGATGGTCGAGGGCGCGACGCTCAGCGAGGGCCGGGGTACAACCCGCCCGCTCGAACTCTTCGGCGCGCCCGACATCGACGCCAAGGCGGTGATCGCCGAAATGCAGCGACTGGCGCCCCAGTGGCTAGGCGGATGCAAACTGCGCGATATCTGGTTCCAGCCGACCTTTCACAAACATGTCGGCCAGCTCAACAGCGGCGTGCATATCCATGCCGACGGGCCGTGGTACGACGATGCCGCCTTTCAGCCGTGGCGCGTGCAGGCGCTAGGCTTCAAGGCGATCCGCAGCCTCTATCCGGACTATCCGATCTGGCGCGGCAAGGATTTCAAATATGAATATACCGACGATGTGCTCGCGATCGACGTGATCAACGGCGGCCCGGGCCTGCGCGAGTGGGTCGACGATACGGGAGCGGCGGCGGGCGATCTCGATGCGCTCGCGCTGCCCGATGAGGCGGCGTGGCGCGAGGAAATCGCCGATCTGCTGATTTACTGACGAAGGGGACGATGATGCAGCGACGGCAATTTCTCGGGACTGCGACGCTGGCCGGCTTGGCCGCGGCACTGCCCGCGCCGGTGCTCGCCGCCGATACGGCCGGTCTTCCCAATCTCGCCGCGAAGGCGGTGCCGATCGGCAAGGCCGAGCGCATGGCGCGGATCGCCAAGGCGAAGGAGTTGATGCGCGCGAACGATATCGGCGCACTGCTGATCGAGCCGGGGTCGAGCCTCATCTATTTCACCGGGATCGAATGGTGGCGCAGCGAGCGGCTGACGGCTGCGGTGCTGACGCGCGAGGGCGAGGTCGCGGTCGTGACGCCCTTCTTCGAAGAACCCTCGGTGCGCGAGAGTCTGGGCATCGAGGCCGAGGTGCTGACGTGGAACGAGGATGAGAACCCACTCGCCGCGGTCGGGGCGTGGCTCGGCGAGCGCGGGCTGGCCAAGGGCAAGATCGGTGTCGAGGAAACGGTGCGTTATTTCGCCGTCGACGGCCTCGAGAAGGCGATGCCGCAGGCGACGGTCGTCAATGGCGCGCCCGTCGTGCGTGGCTGCCGCATGCACAAGTCGCCCGCCGAAATCGCGCTGATGCAGATCGCCGCCGACATCACCCTCGCCGCCTATCGCCACACCGCGCCGCGGGTCGAGGCGGGGATGACCCCCGCCGACATCGGCGCGATCATGAAGGCCGCGACCGAGGCGCTCGGCGGCAAGAGCGAATTCGAACTGATCCTGCTCGGCGAGGCGAGCGCCTATCCGCACGGGTCGGGCAAGCCGCAGGCGGTGAAGAGCGGCGAGGTCGTGCTGATGGATTGCGGCGCGACCGTCCACGGCTATCAATCCGATATTTCGCGCAGCTTCGTCTACGGCAAGGCTACGCCGCGCCAGCGGCAGGTCTGGGACCAGATGCGCAAGGGGCAGGACGTCGCTTTTGCCGCGGCGAAGCTCGGCACGCCCGCGGGTCAGGTCGATGACGCGGTGCGCGCTTATTATAAAAGTCTTGGCTGGGGACCCGGCTACAAGCTGCCCGGCACCTCGCACCGCACCGGGCACGGCATCGGCCTCGACGGCCACGAGCCGGTCAACCTCGTGCACGGCGAAACGACGAAGCTTGCGCCCGGCATGTGTTTTTCGAACGAGCCGGGCATCTACATCCCCGGCGAGTTCGGAATCCGGCTGGAGGATTGTTTCTATATGACCGGCAGCGGGCCGAAGTGGTTCAGCGAACCGCCGCCGTCGATTGACAAGCCGTTCGGTTAGTCGGGCAGCTTCGGTCGCTGGACCAAACTGACCAGCACGAACGAGATAATCATCAGCAGATACCAGCTGCCGAGCTTTTCGACGCCGACCATGTGCCAGCCATCGTTCTGGCTCGGATAGGTCCAGGCGCGGGCGAAGGTGCCGATATTTTCGGCGAACCAGATGAAAAGCGCGACAAGCCCCCAGCCGACGAGCAAAGGCATGCGGCGGTGGACGTGGAGCGGGCGGAACCAGACATGGCAGCGCCGGAAGAGCAGCGCGGTCGCGCCGAAGAGCAGCCAGCGGATATCGTAGACCCAATGGTGCGCGAAGAAATTGACATAGATCGCGGCGGCCAAGACGTAGCTTGCCCACGCAGGCGGATATCCTGTGTATCGAAAGTCGAAGATACGCCAGACGCGCGCGATATAGCTGCCGACCGCGGCGTACATGAAGCCCGAGAAGAGCGGCACCGCGCCGATATGGAGCAGGCTTGCCTCGGGATATTGCCATGACCCCGCAGCAGTTTTGAACAGCTCCATCACCGTTCCGACGATGTGGAAGATCAGGATGACGACCGCTTCCTTCGGCGTTTCGAGACGGAAGGCGAGCATCCCGAGCTGGATCAGCACTGCGCCGATCGTGATCGCGTCATAGCGGTGGAGCGGCGCGTCGTCAGGCCAGAAGAGATGCGTGCCGAGCAGCAGCGACAGCATCAGGCCGCCGAACAGGCACGCCCAGCCCTGTTTGAAGCCGAAGGCGAGGAATTCGAAGAACCAGCCGCGCGGTCCCGGTTCGACCGCCATCGCCTCGAGCCGCGACCGGACGGCATGGAAGCGGCTGTGGCCGCGTCCGCCTTCAGACATAGACGGCGACCCAGGCAATCAACGCAGCGGCCGGGAGGAGCAGCGCCTGCGCGAGGATCGTACCGGCAAGGCGGCTCAATGAAATGAAGGTGATGGCGCGGCGGAAATCGGCTTCGTCGACTTTGCCCTCGACCGCGTCGTCGGTCATCACCGAGAGCTGCGGGTCGATGAAGGCGAAGAGCAGGATCGTAGCGAAGCCGTTGATCAGCGCCGAAAGCTGCGAAGCAGTGACGCGAAATTCGGGCGCGAGATAGCCGGCATAGAGCGAGGCAACGACGCCGACGGCGAGCAAGGACTGCGCGAGACAGTTGGCGACCAGCACGCCCCAGCCGATCCCCTTCGGCATCTGCCACCCCCTGAGGTGTGCAAGGCTGGGCAGGGTCAGCGAACGGCGCAGCGTGCGCAGTCCGCTGGGGCTTGCCGCCTTCAGCGCGAGTTTCGTCGTCGAGCGGTTGTCTTGATACCAGCCGATCGCGGCGGCGAACATGCGCTGCCCGGTGGGGACGAGCAGGATGCCGACCAGCGTCGCGATACTGGCCGCGGCAAGCACGAGCTGCATGTCGATGAACAGCGACGTCCCGCTGCCATCGTGGATGCGCATTTCGATCCGCTTCGCGAGAAAAGGGCCGAGGAAGCTGTTCGAGGTACGCGAGAAGAGCACGAGGATATTGAACAGCGCGAACGACATCGCGATACGCCGCGTTCGCACCCCCGCGATACGCGCGGCGTAAGCGAGTGCGCCGATCAGGCTGATGAAGCCCGTGAGCAAAAGGATGGTGATGAGGGGGAGGTCGATCATCGCCGGGGATTAGCCGGACCGACAGGTGATTTCGAGCGGTTTTACTCGGGGTCGTCAACCGGCATTTGGGCCGGGACGAACTGGCCCGTGCCCGGATCACGCTCGAAGGCGCTACCGACCGGCTCGTCGATCAGGTGCAACCAGCTGTCGTCGCGGTTCAGCACAGCGCCGAGCGCGACATAGCTGAAAGGCGGATTGCCGTCGTCGAACGGCCCGGGCGGCTCGCTCTCGATCCGCCAGCCGCTGTCGGGGAACTGGTCACCTTGGCGCGGCGGGTCCGGCTCCTCGCGATACAGAAACTCGACCTTCTGCCGGGCGTCAAGGATCGCATTGTCGACGAAACAGCGGTCCCAATAGTCGCGGCTGTCGGGGGCAGGCGGGGGCGGCGTCGCGCGATCCTCGTCCCACCTGATATCGATGATATGGCCGCGATCGAAGCTTATGCGGTCGCCGGCCTTGAGCTGCGGCATATCGGCGGGTTCATTGTCGAGCGTGCCGGCCAGATTCGGGCCATCGGCGTCAGCCACGATGACCCACATGCGTTCGGTTTCCCATTCGCCCACCGGGATCGACCGGAACAACAGCTTGACGAGGTCGCCCGGCGCAACAGCGAGCAGCTCATTTTCCGACGGAAGGTCGAAAGTATAGGGCGCGTCCGCCGCAATCGGCCGGGGGTCCCTGATTTCGTAACGGCCGAACCAGCGTCGAAATCGTCGGCGAAGCGTCATGCGCCGTTCAATGCTTTCGCGTCAGCTCGCGCATCGCGTCGTCGAGGCCCGCGAGACTGAGCGGGTACATGCGGTCGTTCATCAGCTGTTTGATCAGCTTGACCGACTGGGTATAGCCCCAATGCGCCTCGGGCACCGGATTGAGCCACACCGCGGCGGGATAGACATGGGTGATCCGCCCGAGCCAGACCGCGCCCGATTCCTCGTTGAAATGCTCGACGCTGCCGCCCGGATGCGTGATTTCATAGGCGCTCATCGACGCGTCGCCGACAAATATCACTTTGTAATCATGGCCATATTTGTGGAGGATGTCCCACATCTGGTGGCGTTCGGACCAGCGGCGCTTGTTGTCCTTCCACACGCCTTCGTACGGGCAGTTGTGGAAGTAGAAGAATTCGAGATTCTTGAATTCGGTCGTCGCGGCGCTGAACAATTCCTCGCAGAGCTTGATGAACGGGTCCATCGATCCGCCGACGTCGAGGAAGAGGAGCAGCTTGACTGCGTTGCGCCGTTCGGGGCGCATCTTGATGTCGAGCCAGCCCTGCCGCGCGGTGCCGTCGATCGTGCCCGGAATGTCGAGCTCGTCGGCCGCGCCTTCGCGCGCGAATTTGCGCAGGCGGCGGAGCGCGATCTTGATATTGCGGGTGCCGAGTTCCTTGGTGTTGTCGAGATTCTGGAACTCGCGCTTTTCCCAGACCTTCAAGGCACGCTTGTGCTTGCTCTCGCCGCCGATGCGGACGCCCTCGGGGTTATAGCCCGAGTTGCCGAAGGGACTCGTACCGCCGGTGCCGATCCACTTGCTGCCGCCCTCGTGGCGCTTCTGCTGCTCCTCGAGCCGCTCTTTCAGCGTCTCCATGATCTTGTCCCAGTCGCCGAGCGACTCAATCGCCGCCATTTCCTCGGGCGTCAGGAATTTCTCGGCGACCGCCTTCAGCCAGTCGGCGGGCACGTCGACCGGGTTCTGGCCGTAATCGGAGATGATCCCCTTGAAGACCTTGTTGAAGACCTGGTCGAAGCGGTCGAGCAGCCCCTCATCCTTCACATAGATCGCGCGGGAGAGGTAATAGAATTGCTCTGGGCTGCGATCGATTACCTCGCGGTCGAGCGCCTCCAGCAGCATCAGATGCTCTTTCAGGCTGGCGGGAATACCCGCGGCGCGAAGCTCGTCGAGAAAGCCGAAAAACATGAAGCATGGGGTATCGCGTTCAGCGGCTTCGCGCAATCACTTTACGTGAACGTAAAGTAAGCCCGAGTTGATCCCCCGTTAACCATTGTCCGGCATATCTCCTCGATCATTCAGGGACGTGGGCAAGCCAATGAAATTTGATCCGATCAATCCAATGGCGCAGATACTCGACCAATCGGTCGCCAGCGACTGCGGCGAGCTCGCTGTGGGGTGCAGCGATGCCGCCGGACGGATCAAGCGTGCGACCGACCAGATGGATCGCCAGATCGGCGAACTCGGCCGGCTCGAGGAATATGTCGTGAGCCTCGAGGCCGACCAGCGGCAGATCGCCGATTCGACCGACGAGGCGAAGCTGCTGTCGGCGCGGGCGTGCGAACAGCTCGATACCGGCGCCGAGCGCGTCAACGCCGCCGTCAGTGAATTCCGCTCGGTCATCGATCTTGTCGCGCGGCTTGGCACGCATGTCACCAATTTCGCCGCGGTGATGGAGCAGGTGCAGCAGGTCAGCCAGTCGATCGAATCGATCGCCAAGACGACGAACATGCTCGCACTGAACGCCGCGATAGAGGCGGAGCGCGCAGGCGATGCCGGGCGTACCTTTGCCGTTGTCGCCGCGGAGGTGAAGAAGCTGGCGCAGAACACGCGCGGCGCCACCGACGAAATCCGCCGCAGCATCGGCAGCCTCGCCGCCGAGGCGAGCGGGCTCGTCACCGAAATCCAGTCGGGGGTCGAACAGTCGAGCCGCGCAGAGGCGCAGTTCGAAACGATCACCGACGCGCTGCACGATGCGACGCACCTTGTCGCGCTGCTCGACGACCAGAGCGACCGCATCGCCCAAAGCTCGGCCATGGTGCACGCCAACGGTGCGAAGGTGCGCGAGGCGCTCGACCGCGTCGTCGGATCGGTCCGCGACAACAGTTCGACACTGGATGGCACGCGCGATTCGATCCTGTCGATGGAGCATGTGTCGAACCGCATGTTCAACGCAGTGATCTCGGCGGGTGTCAGCCCGCAGGATTCGGCGATCGTCGCACTGGCCGCCAAGGTGCGCGACGAATTCGTCGGGCTGGCCGAACGCGCGGTTGCGCACGGCGAGTTGTCGATGGAGCAGCTTTTCGACACCAATTATGTCCGCGTGCCGAACTCGAACCCCGAACGCTTCCGCACGACGCTCTGCGACTGGGCCGACGCCCATTGGCGGCCGCTGTTCGATCGCATCGTTGCCAGTCATCCCGAGATCAAGATGTCATCGGCGGGCGACATGAATGGCTTCCTGCCGACGCATATCACCGACTGTTCGCGCGCGCCGACCGGCGATATCGAGCATGACACGGCGCATTGCCGCAACGGCCGCCTGCTCTATGACGAGACCGATGCCGCGGCGAAACGCAGCACCGCGCCCTTCTTCATGACGGTCTATCGTCAGGAAGGCGACGGGATCAATTATCTGACCGTACGCAACGTCTATATGCCGGCGGTGATCAACGGCCGCCGCTGGGGCGACGTCGAGGTGGCTTACCAGCTCTGACGGGCGGCTTAGCTGCCCTGACGGCGCGCCATGAAGGCGAGCTTTTCGAACAGCATCACGTCCTGCTCGTTCTTGAGCAGCGCGCCGTGGAGCGGCGGAATCGCCTTGCCGACGTCGCGGTTCTGGAGCACCTCGAGCGGCATATCCTCGTTGAGCAGCAGCTTCAGCCAGTCGATCAGTTCGCTCGTCGACGGCTTTTTCTTGAGCCCCGGAACGTCGCGGACTTCATAGAAGATATCCATCGCGCGGCTGACCAGCGTCTTCTGGATGCCCGGGAAGTGGACCTCGACGATTTCGGCCATCGTGTCGCGGTCGGGGAATTTGATATAGTGGAAGAAACAGCGGCGCAGGAAGGCGTCGGGCAGTT
>JALDYH010000190.1:0-7734 GCA_032154175.1 Sphingopyxis sp.
CTCCCCTCCAGCACGACGCGGTCGGCGCGGTCCTGCACCTCGATGCTGCCCGCGGCGAAATCGACCGGCGCACCGCTGTTGTGGTTGGCGAGCGCCTGCGCCTGCGCGGCGTCGCCGCTCCCGGCCGACAGCAGGGCGAGGCTGGTCAGCGCAAAGCCCGCGCCCGCAAGCATCAGGCTCTTCATTGGCGAAAGCCGGTTCATTTGAGTGCTCCCTGATTGATCCGCAGCCGCGCATTGCCCTGCAGGCGCACGACCCGCCGGTCGAGGTCGGCGGTCAGCTGGTTGGCCGAAAACTGGCCGATGTTCAACGTGCCGTTGACACCGCCCTGCCCGACCAGACTGCGCGTCTTGAGGTCGATCGCGACATTGCTCGCGTCGATCCGGTATCCGCCGGTGCTCTTGACCTGCAATATCCCCGGCACCGCGACCTTTTCGGTATCCATATTATAGGCGCTGTCCTTGGCGACGATCGTCGCCGGACCGTCGGCCAGCTTGATTGCCCCCGACAGGTCGGTCATCCGCACGACCGGCTCGGCCGAGCTTTTCTGGACCGCGCTGCCGGCGAGCAGCGCGAACGGCTGCCCCTTCGCATCCTGGCCGCGATATTCGGCACGCGTCACCTTCATCCGTTCGCTCGCCATGTCGACCTTGTCCTTGGCGAGCAGGAAGCTGATCTCGGCGCGCTGGGTGAAAGGCGAAAAGACGAGCACCGCCGCGACGACGCCGATCACCAGCGGCAGGCCGTAGCGCAGGAGACGCACGACGCGGTCGTGGCTCGACCCGCTCGCCGCCCACATGCGGCGCATCGTGCGATCAAGATCGGCGCGTTCGGACATTCATCGAAACCTTTGGCATCAGAACCTCTGGCGAATCGCCGTCGTCAGCTATGCGCGAAAATATCGACCTCGGGCCAACCCGCGAGGTCGAGCGCGGCGCGCGTCGGCAGGAAATCGAAACAGGACTGCGCGAGTTCGGTACGTCCCTCGCGCGCCAGTCGCACGTCGAGGATCGCTTTCATCGCGTGCAGGAAGCGCACGTCGCTCGCGGCATAATCGCGCTGCGCATCGGAAAGCTCGGCAGCGCCCCAGTCGCTCGACTGCTGCTGCTTCGACACTTCCTGGCCCAGAAGTTCGCGCACCAGTTCCTTCAGCCCATGGCGATCGGTGTAGGTACGGATCAGCTTCGAGGCGATCTTGGTGCAATAAACCGGCGCCGTCACGACGCCGAGTGCCTGCTGCAACGCCGCGATGTCGAAACGTGCAAAATGAAACAGTTTCAATCGGTTGGGGTCGGTCAATATCGCCTTCAGCACCGGCGCGTCATAGGCGCTGCCGGGTTTGAAGCGCACGAGATGCTCGTCGCCCGATCCATCGCTGATCTGGACGAGGCACAGGCGGTCGCGCAGCGGGTTCAGCCCCATGGTCTCGGTATCGATCGCAACCGCGCCCGGCCCCATCGCGCCTTCGGGCAAATCTTCTTCGTGGAAATAGACAGTCATAAAGCCCGCCTTAGGCGAAGCGGCCGTGCCGCTCAATGACTGGTTTTCGCGGAGCTGGACCGCCCGCCGCACGGCTGCGGCAAAGCGCGCTTTATTCTGAACGCGGGGTTGAATTTTCCGTTCGCAGATGGCGTTCATTTAGGCTATATATTGCGCCGTTAGAGGCACGGGGCGAGTCTGTGCCCATGGTGAACTGCGTCCCCGTCCGGCGCAAGGCACCGGTCGAATGGGTGATGGACGAACCGAAAGCGACTATTAGACAATGAGTTTCAACAAGGATCGCCGCGGCCAGCGGGGGCGCGGCAAGCGCGATGATTTCGGCAATTTCGACAGCTTCGAACCTGCACCCTACGGCGGCGACAGCTATGGCGGCGGCAACCGGGGCGGCGGTTTCGGCGATCGCGGCGGCTTCGGCGGCGGTGATCGTGGCGGCTTCGGCGGTGGCGACCGCGGCGGTGGCGGCGGCTTCGGTGGTGGCGATCGTGGCGGCTTCGGCGGCGGACGTGGCGGCGGCATGCCCGCGCAGGTCGTCGGCGAAGGCCAGGGTACGGTGAAATTCTTCAACGCGGCAAAGGGCTTCGGCTTCGTTGCGCGCGACGATGGCGGCGAAGACGTGTTCGTGCACATCAGCGCGGTCGAACAGGCGGGCCTCCAGGGCCTCGCTTCGGGCCAGCCGATGGCCTTCACGCTCGTCGAACGCAACGGCAAGGTTTCGGCCATCGATCTCAAGATCGAAGGCGAACCGATGCCGATCGAGGAATTCGCTCCGCGCGCACGCGACGATCGCGGTCCCGGCGGCGCACCGGGCGGCGCCCGCGGACGTCGTCAGCTGACCGGTGAACGCACCTCGGGCACCGTCAAATTCTTCAACACGACAAAGGGCTTCGGCTTTATCGCGCGCGACGATGGACAGGCCGATGCCTTTGTCCACATCAGCGCGGTGCAGCGCGCCGGCATGACGGGCCTCGACGAAGGCGACCGCGTCGCGTTCGACATCGAAGTCGACGACCGCGGCAAGTTCGCGGCGGTGAACATCCAGCCGCATCAGGACTGATCGGCGGGATAACCGGAAAAACGAAAAGGGCGGCTCGCGAGCCGCCCTTTTTGTTTATGCCGCCGGTTTGCGACGGGCTGCTTTCGGCCGGAAGCCGACGCCCCCTCCTTCACCGGAAGGGGCGATCGTCAATATCCCAGCGTTGCCTCGAGGAACCAGATCCGCTGCTGCGTCTCGTCGGCCCAGCCGTCGACCAGCCCGCTCGTCGCGATATCGCCATCGGCTTCGGCCGCGGCCTTCACATCCTTGAGCTGCGCGAGGAGCGTCTTGTTGTCGCCCGCCAGCGTGCGGATCATCGCCTCGGCGTCCGCGCCCGCGCTATCGTCGTCGCGGATCGACGCCCGGCGGCCGATATCGCCGATCGAACGCAGCGTCGGCGCGCCATTCTTGCGCACGCGCTCGGCGATCAGGTCGGTCGTCGCGAAAATCTGGGCCGCCTGCTCGTCGAACAGCAAATGCAGTTCGCGAAAGCGCGGTCCCTGCACGTGCCAGTGGTAGTTTTTCGTCTTCAGATAGAGGGCGAAACTGTCGGCGAGCAGCGCGTTGAGCGCATCGGCGACGGCGGGAGCATTGTCATTTTTCTCGGACATGGGAACATCCTTTCTGTTGCCCTGCCAATATAGCGAACCCGCACGCCGCTTTCCCATTGAAGCTTTGGGTGAGCTTCATCGATAAAAACGATGAAACCCTATCCAGATATACCGGTCAGCCGATCAACCCGAAAGCACCCAGCGCGGTGCGGGCGCCCCAGAGTATCAGGATAACGGCCGCTGCCCAGCGCAAGCCCCGTATCGCGCGCCGTTCGGCGAGCGCCGGGCCGAAAGCGAGGAAGGGCAGCATTGCCAGCGTCCAGCCGACCAGCCCGCCGGCGGCCGCCCACTGCCCCGCGCCGCTCGTCGCGGCGAGCGCGCCGATCAGGAAATGGCTGCGATCGCCGAATTGTGCGGCGAGCATCCGCCCCGCGAGCATGAGGGGCGCATCGTCGGTGCCCGTTTCACCCGATGCCGGCCGATCGCGCCACAACAGCGCGACTGCCGCCGACAGCATCGCGAGCGCGACCAGCAACGCCGCAACCCCCTGCCCGATCAGGCCGTTGGCGACCGCGCCCGCGACCGCGGCGATCACCGCGTTGATGATGAATGCGCCAAAGGCGATACAAACCGTAACGCGCCGGTCGCGGCGCGCGCTCAGCAGGCGCGACAGCGCGATCCCGCTGCGCCCGTCGGCATTGGCGAGCAACACCGCCACCAGCGCGAGCATGATTGCATCCATATATGTCGTCTGGATCGTCAGGCGGCGGGCGTCAATGCCCCAGCCGGACCGCGACCGACGCCAGCCACGCCTCTTGCGCGGTGGCGGGCAGCGGCCCTTGCGGCGCGCCCGCAGCGTCGCTCATCGCATCGAGATAGGTCAGGATCGCGGCGCGATAGCCGCCGCCCGCAACCGCCGATTCGAGCCGGCTCGCCAGCGTTTCGACCGCGGCAAAGCCATTGTCGCGCGCGAGGCAGCGGATGTCGTCGATCCCCTGCACGATCTGCGCAAGCGCGCAGTGCGGCAGCGCTTCCGCCAGCGCGCCGATCTGCCCGGTGATCCGGTTCTGGATGTCGAGATATGGGTCGGTCTGGTTTCGCATCGTCCACCCCCTGTTCTGTCCGGGAACGATGCGCTCTTTTGGTTAACGCGCGGTTAGCGGTGACTATCGATGCCCGGGGAGACCGCCAAGCCCCTGCTTGCTGCGATACATGTCGCGATCCGCGGCCGCCAATATATCGGACTCGGTCATTCCGGTCTGCAGCATCGCAACCCCGAAGCACGCCGACAGCGCAATCTCGTGCCCGTCATATTCGGCCGGCGCTGCGGTCAACACGTCGCAGAGCCGATTGACCTGCGTGCGTGCGCCGTCCTCGCTCGACTGGTCGAGGATCAGCCCGAATTCGTCGCCGCCGATGCGTGCTGCGACGTCGGTCGCGCGGATCGACCCGGCAAGCCGCTTGGCGATTTCCATCAGCGCGAAGTCGCCCGCGGCATGGCCAAAGCTGTCGTTGATATATTTGAGCTGGTTGACGTCGATAAAGACGACCGCGGCGCGTTCGGCGTGCCGTTCGAAGCGCGCCATGCGGTGGTGGATCGCGGTCAGGAAATAGCGGCGGTTGAACAAGGGCGTCAGCGTGTCACGCTCGGATACGCGCTCGAGCTCGGCGACGGCGATCTTCAATACGCGGTTTTCGCGGCGCAAGGCGTCGCGTTCGCGGCGTATCTCACGCAGTTGGTCCTCGATGGAGTCGACGGATATGACGCCGATCTGATCGACCGCGATCCGTGCCCCCCCTACGCTATCCATCCCACGTCCCCGAAACGAGCCCACGTCCCCCGGCCGGATGCCGACGGATATTGAACGGGAACTCTAGCCATGACTTGATACCAATCGGTAAACGCGGCGGCATCAATCGCATGGCGTTGCTCGCGCGCGGCACAGTCGCTAGGGGGAAAGCGGCGGCGATTCATCGCGTGATGAGGGCCGGGGCAGGAGGGATACAGGATGGGCGAAACCGCCCCGCAGGTCGGTGTCATCATGGGCAGCCAGTCGGACTGGCCGACGATGGCGCACGCGGTCCAGATCCTCGAGGAATTCGGCATCGCGCACGAAGTGCAGATCGTCTCGGCGCACCGCACCCCCGACCGTCTCGTCGACTACGCCAAGAGCGCTGCCGACCGCGGGCTGAAGGCGATCATCGCGGGCGCCGGCGGCGCCGCGCACCTGCCGGGCATGGTCGCATCGATGACGCGCGTGCCCGTGCTCGGCGTGCCCGTCCAGTCGGCGGCGCTCAGCGGCGTCGACAGCCTCTATTCGATCGTCCAGATGCCCGGCGGCATTCCGGTCGCGACCTTTGCGATCGGCAAGGCGGGCGCGACCAACGCCGGCCTGTTCGCGGCCGCGCTGCTCGCCAACAACGACGCGAAGCTTGCCGACAGGCTGGTCGCATGGCGCGACGCGCAGACCGCCTCGGTCGCTCCGATCCCCGTGCGCGAGGGCTGATCCTTTGCTGCCTCCCGGTTCGACGATCGGCATCCTTGGCGGCGGCCAGCTCGGCCGCATGCTCGCCGTTGCGGCGGCGCAGCTCGGTTACCGGGTCCATATCTATGCCCCCGACGCGACAAGCGTCGCGGCCGAAGTCACCGCGCATCACAGCCAGGCCGCGTGGGACGACGAACCGCGCCTTGCCGCCTTTGCCGCTGCCTGCGACGTCGTCACTTATGAATTCGAAAATGTGCCCGTCGACACGGTCCGCTTCCTGTCGGGCCATGTCGCGGTGCGCCCCGGCGCGGCCGGGCTCGAAATCGCGCAGGACCGGCTGGCCGAAAAGAAGTTTGTTGCCGGGCTCGGCGGCCACCCCGCACCCTTCGCGGCGGTGCGCGACCGCGCCGCGCTCGACACCGCACTCGAACAGATCGGTGCGCCCGCGATCCTCAAGACCGTCCGCATGGGCTATGACGGCAAGGGACAGGCGCGCATCATGACCGCCGCCGACGCCGACGCCGCATGGGACGGCATCGATCGTCACGCCGCGGTACTCGAAGGTTTCGTCACCTTCGCGCATGAGTTTTCGGTCATTCTGGTGCGCGGGATCGACGGCGAGATCCGCTTCTGGGACAGTCCGGTCAACGTCCATAAGGATGGCATTCTCGCGACCTCGGCCCTGCCACCCCCGCCAATCGTCCTCGACCAGCAGGACGAAGCGCGCGCGCTGATGGCGAGGATCGCCGAAGAGCTCGACTATGTCGGCGTCCTCACCGGTGAGTTTTTCGCCACCGACAACGGCCCGGTGTTCAACGAAATGGCGCCGCGCGTCCACAACAGCGGCCATTGGACGATCGAGGGCGCGGTGGTCAGCCAGTTCGAAAATCATATTCGCGCCGTCGCCGGCCTGCCGCTCGGCAGCACCGATACCGCCGCGCTGCCCGTCGTCATGCACAACCTCATCGGCGGCGGGATCGAGACGGTACCCGACCTGCTCGCCGACCCCGCGTGCCACGTCCATCATTATGGCAAGGCCGAGGTCCGCGACGGCCGCAAGCTCGGCCACGCCACCTGGGTCGGAGCCTCTCCCGCATGAATCGTCCCGAAATCACGCTCGTCCTCGCGCGCGCCGCCAATGGCGTGATCGGCGCCGACGGCAAGATGGCGTGGCACCTGCCCGCCGACCTCCGCCGCTTCAAGCAGATCACGATGGGGCGCCCGATGATCATGGGGCGCAAGACCTTCGACAGCCTGCCCGCCGTGCTCGAAGGCCGCCGCCACATCGTCCTCACCCGCGACCCCGACTGGCAGGACGAGGGTGCCGAGCCGGTGGCGACGATCGAGGAAGCCCTCAAACTCGCCAATGCACCGCATGTGATGGTGATCGGCGGCGCCGAAATCTATCGCCTCTTCCTTCCCCTCGCCGACCGCATCGAACTCACCGAAGTCGCGCTCGAACCGAAAGGCGACGCAGTGATCGACTATCCCGATACCGCCGGGTGGCGCGAGACGGCGCGCGAAGACCACCCCGCCGACGATGCCGGCCGCCCGGCGTACAGCTTCGTCACGCTGACAAGGAAATAGGCCATGCGTCGCTGGATCCTCGGCACCCTGCTCGTCGTCGCGGTCGCCGCGCTCGCCTTTTTTGCGCTGGCGCCAGGCATCATCGAGCGCGGCACGAACCAGATCGACGGCAAGCCGCTGCCGACGGTCGGCGCGCACGCGAAAGCGCTGCACCGGACGCTGACGATTGTCGACCTGCACAGCGACACCCTGCTGTGGAAACGGAACATCCTCGATCGTGCCGGCCGCGGCCATATGGACCTGCCGCGGCTCGAGGACGGTAATGTCGCGCTGCAAATCCTCGCGAGCACGACCAAGTCGCCGAAGGGGCAGAATTACGACGCCAACAGCGGCGACACCGACAATATCACCAGCCTCGTGATCGCGCAGCTCCAGCCGGTGCGGACGTGGAACTCGCTGCTCGAACGCTCGCTCTGGCACGCGGAAAAGCTGCACCGTGCGGTTGCGGCATCGGCGGGCAAGCTGCGCGCGGTCGATACGCCCGACGATATCGGCACCCTGCTCGCCGCGCGTCGCGGCAAGGTTCCGCCCGTCGGCGCGATGCTCAGCATCGAGGGGCTCCACGTCCTCGAAGGCA
>JALDYH010000191.1:0-7715 GCA_032154175.1 Sphingopyxis sp.
CTCTTGCCAGTGGTGATTTAATTAGGTAATACACCTCGCAGAGGATTGATCCTGTCGTGCGGGGTCGAGGGGACCGGCGTGCTTGCGCCTGTCACAGCATGATGCCGCGCAAGGCAGGGAGGGTTTTCGGCGTGAACTACGAGCGGAAAGTGGATGTGATGGACAGCCTGGCGGGCACGCAAAGCTTTTATGAAGACGCCGACGACAGCCGGCGCAAGCGGACGTTTCTGATCGTCGCGCTGGTGCTGATCGCACTCGCGCTGGCGGCCGCCTATTACGCTTTCACGCACAGCAAGGGCGCGGCCGAAGTCGAAGGGCAAGGCGGCGCTGCGATCCCGAATGTCACCGTGGTCATTCCCGGCCGCGTGTCGGTCGAGGCGGCGATTTCCGCCAACGGCACGATCGCGGCGCGCCGCGAAATGCCCGTTGGCGTCGCCGGCGAGGGCGGGCAGGTTGTTCGCGTCCTCGTCGAACCGGGGCAGTGGGTCGGTGCGGGGCAGACGCTTGCGGTCATCGATCGCTCGGTCCAGGTGCAACAAGCCGCGAGCCTTGCCGCGTCGATCCGTGTCGCGCAGGCCGATGCCAATCTTGCGCAGGCCGAACTCGAACGCGCGCAGGCGCTTGTCGGGCGCGGCTTCATCTCCAAGGCCGACATGGACCGCAAGCGCGCCACGCGCGATGCCGCCAACGCGCGCGTGCGCGTCGCGCAGGCACAATATGGCGAGGCCACCGCACGGAATAGCCGGCTTAACATCGTTGCACCCGAGGCGGGCCTTGTGCTGACCCGCCAGGTCGAACCCGGACAGATCGTTGGTGCGGGCAGCGGCGTGCTTTTCCGCATGGCGCGCGGCGGAGAGATGGAAATGCTGGCGCAGATGGCCGAGGCCGATCTGGCCCGCGTCCAGGTGGGCACGCGGGCCACGGTGACGCCGGTCGGCACCGACGTCCGGATCGCAGGACAGGTGTGGCAGAAGTCGCCGGTCATCAACATGGATACGCGCCAGGGCACCGTCCGCATTGCGGTTCCGTACAGTGAGGCGCTGCGTCCGGGTGGTTTTGCCGATGCGCGGTTGATCGCGGGCACGGCGGAAGCGCCGTTGCTTCCGGAAAGCGCGGTACAGAGCGGCCCCGAAGGCAATTTTGTGCTGATCGTCGATGGCAAGAACATGATCAAGCGCCAGCCGGTGAAGGTCGGTACGGTAACCGACAGCGGCGTGTCGATCGCGTCGGGCCTGACGGGCAACGAGCGGGTCGTCGCGCTGGCAGGTGCTTTCCTCAACCCCGGTGACAAGGTGAAGCCGGTAGTTCAGAAATCGTCGCAATAACCGGCCGGCGGCGCGCGTAGAGATTTAGTGCACAAGGGCGTTTGATCATGAGCTTTCGCAACATTTCCGCCTGGTGCATCCGCAATCCGGTGCCGCCGATCGTGATGTTCATCCTGCTGTTGCTGGCGGGTGTCGTCAGTTTCAACCGGATGGACGTCAACGACAATCCCGACGTCGAATTCCCGATGGTTCAGGTCGTTGTCGTTCAGCCCGGCGCCGCGCCGTCCGAACTCGAGACGCAGGTTACCCAGCGCATCGAGGCTGCGGTGCGCGCCGTCAGCGGCGTCGACGAGCTTTCTTCCTATGTGGGCGAAGGTAACAGCCGCACGATGGTGCAGTTCGCAATCGGCACGCCGATCGACCGCGCCTATAATGACGTCAATCAGGCCGTGCAGCAGATCCGCAGCGACCTGCCCGAGGGTATTCTCGAACCACAGGTCGTGCGCGTCGATGCAGTAGGCGGCCCGATCACCTATTTTGCCGTCGAAACCTCGGATATGACGCTCGAACAGCTGAGCTGGTTCGTCGACAATACGATCGCCAAGGAACTGCTGTCGATCCAGGGCATGGCAAAGGTCAGCCGTTCGGGCGGCGTCAATCGTGAAATCCGTGTCATCCTCGATCCCGCGCGTATGCAAAGCTATGGCCTCACCGCGAGTCAGGTGAATCAGCAACTCCGCCAGGTGAATGTCAACGCGGCGGGCGGGCGCACCGAAATCGCCGGTTCCGAACAGGCAGTGCGCGTGCTCGGCAACGCCGAAAACGCCTTCCAGCTCGGTGAAACGCGCATTTCTATCGGCAACGGCCGGACCATCCGCCTCGCCGATGTCGCCAAGGTGAGCGACGGCTATGCCGAACAGCGCAACCTGGCCAAGATCGAGGGCAAGCAGGTGCTGTCCTTCTCGATCGAGAAGGCGAAGGGCGCGTCGGACGTCACGATCCATGACGAGACGATGAAGAAGCTCGCCGAGATCAAGAAGGCGAATCCGCAGGTCGAATTCAAGATCCTGTTCACGCGTACCGAATATACGAAGGAGCAATATCGCAGCTCGATGCTCGCGATGATCGAAGGCGCGATCCTGGCCGTCGTCGTGGTGTTCCTGTTCCTGCGCGACTGGCGCGCGACGCTGATCAGCGCGCTCGCGATCCCGCTCTCGGCGATTCCGACCTTCTGGTTCATGGACATGATGGGCTTTTCGCTGAACGGCCTGTCGCTGCTGGCACTCAGCCTCGTCGCCGGCGTGCTCGTCGATGATGCGATCGTCGAGATCGAGAATATCGTCCGGCACATGCGCATGGGCAAGACCGCCTATCAGGCGTCGATTGACGCTGCCGACGAAATCGGCCTCGCGGTCGTCGCGACGACGATGTCGATCGTCGCGGTCTTCCTGCCCGTCGCGCTGATGCCGGGTATCTCGGGTCAGTTCTTTATCCAGTTCGGCCTGACCGTCGTCTTCGCGGTGCTCGTCAGCCTCGCGGTCGCGCGCATGATCACCCCGATGATCGCCGCCTATTTCCTGTCGGCGCAGGGCGAACAGGACCATGCTTCGGGACCGTGGGTCGATCGCTACGAACGCATCCTTGCGTGGACGCTCGACAACAAGAAGCATCATGCGGTGCGCGCGCGTTACGAAGCACACCCGACCAGGCTCGCCTATCTGGCGGTGCCGCTGATCCTCGCCGGACTGTCGGTGCTCTACGCGATCTACGTCTATTTTCAGCCGGTTCCGATCGGGCAGGACAAGCCCAATACGGCGATGTACTTCCTGCTGAAGACACCGGTCGATGCGGTCCTCACCTATGTGGGTGTCGCGCTGCTGATCATCTTGCTCGGCGCGCTCGCATGGCTGATCGGGATGCGTCAGCCGGGCTTTACCAACTGGGCGAAGTTCATGGTCCAGCGCGCGTGGGCGCGCCTGTTCGACCATCGCGTATGGATCGTCGGCATCGGCATCTTGTCGCTGGGCATGAGCGTCGGGCTGTTGATGATCCTGCCGCAGCAGTTCCAGCCGACGATCAACAGCGATTACAGCCAGATCCGCTACGAACTGCCGCCGGGCTCGACGCTCGCCCAGAGCGAGAATATCTCGAACCAGATCAACGCGATCCTGTCGAAGGACAAGAATGTCGAGAACGCCTTTTACGAGGTCAACGTCAACGACGGCGGCGTCTATATCACGCTGAAGAAGAAGCGCGACGTCACCAGCGTCGAATGGGAACGCAGCCTGCAGCCCAAAATGGCAGCAATCCCCGACGCGCGCGTCAATTTCCAGAGCCAGTCGGGTGGTTTTTCGGGACGCGACATCACTTTCGTGATCGGCGGCGACGATCCGGTCGCGCTCGAAAAACATGCGCGCCTGATCGTGTCGCAGATGGAGAAGCTCAAGGAACTCCGCGGCTCGCGCATCGAAGGCGACATCCCGCGGCCCGAAATCATCGTGACGCCGCGTCTCGATCTCGCCGCCGAACTCGGCGTGACGACTGCGGCTCTCAGCCAGACGATCCGCATCGCGACGCTTGGCGACATCGACCAGAATGCGGCGAAATTCTCGCTGTCGGATCGCCAGATTCCGATCCGCGTGCTGCTGTCCGAAGATTCGCGCCGCAGCCTGGCGACGATCGAGAACCTGCCGGTCCCGACCGCAGGCGGGACGACGGTGCCGCTGAAGTCGGTCGCATCGATCGGCTTCGGCGCCGGGCCGACCGAACTGCGCCGTTACAACCAGACGCGGCGTATCGTGATCGGTGCCGATCTCGCGCCGGGACTGGTGACGGGCGATGCGCAGAAAAAGATCGATGCGCTACCAGCGGTCAAGACGATGCCGCAGGGTATCCGCAAGGTCATCCAGGGCGATGCCAAGTGGCAGGCCGAACTGATCACCAACTTCATGATCGCTGTGGTATCGGGGCTGTTGCTCGTCTTCTCGACGCTGGTGCTGCTCTATCGCCGTTTCCTGTCGCCGCTGGTCAACATGTCGTCGCTGCTGCTCGCGCCGCTGGGTGGCCTGCTCGGCCTGTGGATCACCGGCATGGAAGTTTCGATGCCCGTGTATATCGGCTTGCTCATGCTGCTCGGCATTGTCGCGAAAAACTCGATCCTGCTCGTCGATTTCGCGATCGAGGAGATGGATCATGGTGTCGAGAAAAACGCCGCGCTGCTCGATGCCGGGCGCAAGCGGGCGCAGCCGATCGTCATGACGACGGTCGCGATGGTCGCGGGCATGGTGCCGACGGCGCTGTCGCTGTCGGGCGACGGCGCGTGGCGTCAGCCGATGGGTGTCGTCGTGATCGGCGGCCTGATTCTGTCGACGCTGCTCACGCTGCTGATCGTCCCGGCCGGCTTCAGCCTTGCCGACAGCATCGAAAAGCGCCTCGGCCGCTTCTTCTCGAGCAACCTTCTGACCTACCGGAAGGGCGACGATACGAAGCCGCACGGCGTGCCTGCGTCCGAACCGGCGGAGTAATGGGGGCGGGCCGGCGCGGTAAACGACTGCGCCGGTTGCAACCTTTACGGTATTTCGCCATTTGGTTCGCATGACCGACCGCATGCTTTCCCGGCCGATTGGCGTCGCCATTCCGGCGAGAGGATCGAATATCCGCGTCGTCGCGACGGGCTTGCTCGTCGTCATGGCGTTCGTCTTTCTCGGCGCGAAATATTATCAGGACGTCCATCCCGCGATCGGATTTGTCCGTGCTTTTGCGGAAGCGGCGATGGTCGGCGGGCTTGCCGACTGGTTTGCGGTCACTGCGCTGTTCCGTCACCCGATGGGGTTGCCGATCCCGCACACTGCCATCGTCCCGCGCAACAAGAACCGTATCGGCGACACGCTCGCGCGCTTCCTGCTCACCAATTTCCTGCTGCCGCGCCTGATCGCGCGCAAGATGCAGACGGTCGACGTCGCCGGCGCAGTCGGCAAATTCCTGTCCGAACCGGGCGAGGGCGGCGGGCGGCTGCGGCTCGGCGCATCGCGGATCATCGCCGACGGTCTCGGCGCGCTCGATCAGCAAAGGCTCGGCGGCATGGTCAAATCGGCGATCGCCGACCGCCTGCGCGAACTCGACGTCGCGCCGCTCCTGGGGCAGGCGCTGCAAGCGGCGCTCGCCGAGGGACGGCATCAGCCGCTGCTCGACGCCATGGTCAAATGGGGATCGAAGACACTCGAACTCAACGAGCATCTGATTCACCAGATGGTGCACGACAATTCGAATGCGATCGTGCGTTTCACGGGGCTCGACGAAAGCATCTCGAACCGCATCGTCGCGGGGCTGTCGAAGCTGCTCAGCGAAATGGCGGTCGACGAGACGCATCCGCTGCGCATCCGCGTCGAAGAAGGGCTCGCCAAGATGGCGCTCGACCTCCAGCACGACCCCGAGGTGAAGGCGAAGGTCGCGAGGGTCCGTGACGAGCTGCTTGAGAACAAGGCGGTCAAGCGCTGGCTCGACGGTTTGTGGGAACAGGGCCGCGCCGCGCTGCTCAAGGCCGCGCGCAACCCGGACACGATGCTCGCGGGCCGGATCGGCGAGCTCGTCACGCAGTTCGGCGCAATGCTGGGCGAGGATGCGGGCATCAAGCGCACGCTCAACCGCTATGCGCGGCGCGCGGTGGTCGGCGTCGTCGACAGCTATGGCGAGACCGCGCTCAAGCTGGTGTCGGACACGATTCGCGGCTGGGATGCGAAGACGATAACCGACCGGCTGGAAAATGCCGTCGGCGACGATCTGCAATATATCCGCATCAACGGGACGCTGGTTGGCGGGCTGGTCGGCGTGCTGATCCACACCGTTGATGTACTGATCTGAGTTACTTTATGAGGCTGGCTAACCCTTCCCGAAACGTCGGATAGCGCGGCGTCCAACCAAGCAGTCGTTTCGCCTTGCCGTTCGCGACACGGCGGTTCTCGACGTAAAAGGCACGAGCGGCAGGCGACAGGCCTGCTTCGTCCAGCGGTTGCAGCGGTGGCAGCGGGGCGTTCAGCATTGCGCAGCCCCATTCGACGAGCAGATTCTGGTGGCACGGTTCGTCGTCGGCGAGATTATAGACGCCCGCCGGTCCCTTGAACGATGCCATAACGCCGCCGGCGATGTCGTCGACATGGATGCGGCTGAAGACCTGATCGGGCAAGTCGATGCGGTGCGCGCGGCCTTCGCGGATGCGACCCAGGATCGAGCGGCCTAGGCCATAGATGCCGGGCAGACGAAAGACGCGGGTGTCGCTTCGCAGGGCTTGCCACGCGGCGTCGGCGGTGTTGCGGTCGGGTCGGCGGCCCATTATCGGTGCGCTTTCGTCGACCCACGCGCCACCCGTGTCGCCGTAAACGCCGGTTGAGGACAGATAGCCGACCCATGTTGCGGGGGCGAGCGCGACGGCCTCTCCGTAGCGCGCGAGCACGGGGTCTTCGCCATCGACCGGGGGAACCGAGGAGAGGATATGCGTCGCCGACCGCAGCGCGGCCAGCACAGCGCCGTGGTCGCCGAAAGCAATACTCCCCTCGTGCCCGTCACGTGTTGTCCCCGTCACCTCCCACCCGCGTGCGCGCAGACGGTCGGCGAGATGGCTCGCCGCATAACCCATTCCGAAAATCAGCATCTGTCCCATCGTGCGCCTTATTGCGCGTGCGCGTCGCGATGCCTAGATCGATTGGATGACCGATGCCTCCTCAGCCCCCGCCATCCCCGTCACCATCTATCGCAGCGATTATCGCGCGCCCGATTGGTCTATCCCCGACATCGCGCTCGATTTCGCGCTCGGGATCGACGCGACGAAGGTCGGCGCGGCGCTGTCGGTTGTGCGCGACGCCGACGCCCCGGTGCCGCTCACGCTGCGCGGCGACGGGCTGACTCCCGCGGCGGTGCGCGTCGATGGCGAGGTGTGGAACGACTGGCGGATGGACGGCAGCGACCTGATCGTCGACCTCGGCGAACGTGCGGCAGCGACGGTCGAGGTCGATACGGTGATCGACCCGGCGTCGAATACCCAGCTGTCGGGGCTTTATGCGTCGAACGGCCTGCTCTGCACCCAGTGCGAGGCCGAAGGCTTCCGCCGCATTACCTTTCACCCCGACCGCCCCGACGTGCTCAGCCGCTACAAGGTGCGGATGCAGGGCGACAAGGCAGCGTTCCCGATCCTGCTGTCGAACGGCAATTGCGTCGAACAGGGCGAAGACGGGAGCGACCATTGGGCGCTGTGGGAGGATCCGTGGCCGAAGCCGAGCTATCTCTTCGCGCTCGTCGCCGGCGACCTTGTGGTCAACAGGGACAGCTTCACGACGATGTCGGGGCGCGAGGTCGAACTCGGCATATGGGTGCGGGGCGGCGATCAGGATCGCACGGGCCACGCGATGCAGGCGCTGAAGGACAGCATGGCGTGGGACGAGCGCGTCTATGGCCGCG
>JALDYH010000192.1:0-7709 GCA_032154175.1 Sphingopyxis sp.
GGGCCGATTGCCAGCGCGCCCTGTGGAGCAGGAGAAAGTTACCAATGGCACGTATTGCGGGCGTCAACTTGCCCACCAACAAGCGCGTGATCATCGCGCTCACCTACATCCACGGAATCGGTCGCAAGACTGCCGTCGACATCGCCACCAAGCTGGGCATCGACCAGTCGCGCCGCGTCCAGGACCTGTCCGACGCCGAAGTGCTGCAGATCCGTGAAACGATCGACGCCGACCTGACGGTCGAAGGTGACCTTCGCCGCAACACGGCGATGAACATCAAGCGGCTGATGGACCTCGCCTGCTATCGCGGGCTGCGTCATCGCAAGGGCCTTCCGGTCCGCGGCCAGCGCACGCACACCAATGCGCGCACCCGCAAGGGCAAGGCCAAGGCGATCGCCGGTAAGAAGAAGTAAGGTTTTGAGCGCGTCTACATAGGCGCGCTTCCTTACTTTTCGCCGTTGGTCACCGGAAGGTACCGACGGCCAGCTTCAGGAATTCAGGATTTAGGATAGCATCATGGCTCGTGAACCGCAGCGCCTTCGTCGGCGCGAACGCAAGAATATCTCGTCGGGTGTGGCCCACGTCAACGCGACCTTCAACAACACGATGATCACCATCACCGACGCGCAGGGCAATGCGATTGCCTGGTCGAGCGCCGGCATGATGGGCTTCAAGGGAAGCCGCAAGTCGACCCCCTATGCGGCGCAGGTTTGCGCCGAAGACGCCGGCAAGAAGGCCGCCGAACACGGCGTCCGTACGCTCGAAGTCGAAGTCAAGGGCCCCGGTGCGGGTCGTGAATCGGCTCTCCGCGCGCTGCAGGCCGTCGGGTTCCACATCACGTCGATCCGCGACGTGACGCCGATCCCGCACAATGGCGTCCGCCCGGCCAAGCGCCGCCGCGTCTGACGTCTTTCGGGCGCGCTCCGCCGGAGCGCCGCCCGTACAAAACTCCTCGCTGGACAGGTGGCCGACCCCCGCCCGTCCCGCCCAAAGCAAAGGGAAATCCATGACTGTCAATATCCGGAACTGGCAGGAATTGAAGAAGCCCAGCAACCTGGAAATCAAGGCTGGCAGCGACGGCAAGCGCAAGGCGACCTTCGTCGCCGAACCGCTCGAGCGCGGCTTCGGCCTGACGCTCGGCAACGCGCTGCGCCGCGTGCTGCTCTCGTCGCTCCAGGGTGCGGCTATCACGTCGATCAAGATCGAGAATGTTCTCCACGAATTCTCGAGCCTGGCCGGCGTGCGTGAAGACGTCACCGACATCGTCCTCAACGTGAAGCAGATCGCGCTCAAGATGGAAGGCGAAGGCCCGAAGCGGCTCCAGCTTTCGGCAACCGGTCCCGCGACCGTCAAGGCCGGCGACATCATGGTGTCGGGCGACATCAAGGTGATGAACCCGAACCACGTCATCTGCCACCTCGACGACGGTGCCACGCTGAACATGGAACTCGTTGCCGACACCGGCAAGGGCTATGTCCCCGCGACCGCCAACCGTCCGGTCGACGCGCCGATCGGCCTGATCCCGGTCGACTCGCTCTACTCGCCCGTGCGCCAGGTCGCCTACAAGGTCGACAATGCCCGCATCGGCCAGGAACTGGACTATGACAAGCTGAACCTGACCGTCGAAACCGACGGCACGATCACCCCGGAAGACGCCGTCGCCTATGCCGCGCGCATCCTCCAGGACCAGCTCCAGGTCTTCGTCCACTTCGAAGAAGCGATGAACGACAGCGGCCTGATCGGCATGGCGGCTCCGTCGACCACCGCCGACGAGTCGGACGTCAACCAGCTCAACCGCTTCCTTCTCAAGAAGGTCGACGAGCTCGAACTGTCGGTCCGTTCGGCGAACTGCCTCAAGAACGACAACATCATCTATATCGGTGATCTCGTTCAGAAGACCGAAGCCGAAATGCTCCGCACGCCGAACTTCGGCCGCAAGTCCCTGAACGAAATCAAGGAAGTGCTGTCGTCGATGGGCCTGCGCCTCGGCATGGACATCCCCGGCTGGCCGCCGGAAAATATCGAGGAAATGGCCAAGAAGCTCGAACAGGAACTTCTCGGCTGATCTTGCGCCCCGGCTTCGGCCGGGGCCACCAACGGGAAGGGGTCGGCCCGCAATCGACCTGGCTTGGGGTACCTCGAACGGCCCCTCTGACAAACGAAGGACTATATCATGCGTCATAAATCGGGTGGCCGGAAGCTGCAGCGCACGAGCGCGCATCGCACCGCCCTGTTCCGCAACATGTCGGCCTCGCTCATCAAGCATGAGCAGATCACGACGACCGTCGCCAAGGCGAAGGAACTGCGTCCCTATATCGAAAAGCTGGTGACGCTCGCCAAGCGCGGTGGCCTTGCCAACCGTCGCCTCGCGAACAGCCGCCTGCTCGACGATACGCAGCTCAAGAAGCTGTTCGACGTCCTCGCCGAGCGCTACAAGGACCGCAACGGCGGCTACACCCGCGTGATCAAGGCCGGTATCCGCGCCTCGGACGCGGCGCCGATGGCGATCATCGAATTCGTCGACCGCGACGTCGATGCCAAGGGCCAGGACTCGGGTCCGGTCGAACAGTATGACGAGGACATGGCCGAAGCGTAAAGCGCGCCTGTCCCCGAGAATGATCAGGGCGGCCTCCGGAAGGATGGCCGCCCTTTTCTTTTGCCGTCGCCGCGCCTTCGCGGGAGCGACGGCTGACTTCGGACGATAGCCGCAGTTCGCTCTCATGATCTGACCCAAAACGGGACGTAAGCTTCACGGTTAACGGGTTCGCGAAAAGGCGCCGATTTTGCTAACAAGCTGTTAACCAATCGGTTCAGGCCGAGGGAACAGGGAGCTTGTCATGCGTACGTTTGTGTTGTTGGGAATGGCCGCGGGGTCGTTGTTGCTGGCGGGACGCGCCGGCGCCGAAACGCCGGTGACCGACATGCGCGCGGCGACCGATCTCTCCGGCAGCGCCGCCTTCGGCAACGATCCGCGCCCGTCGCTCGATTATGGCAATCCCGACGATCCCGACGCCCGCGTCTACACCGGCTATCCCGACCGCGTGCCGAGCGAGGTCGATTATCGCCATGTGGACGGCACCTATGACGCCGAGGGCCGCTGGACCGGCACCTGGAATGGCACCTATGAAGCGCCCGATGGCCGTCGCTACGACGGCCGCTATGAAGGCACGGTCGAAGGCCATGGCGCCGGCTATCCGCCGCCGCCCGCCTATGATCCCGCTTATCGCGGCGGGTATGACGCACGTTACGACGAAGAGATGGAACGCCGCTGTGGCCGGGGGGGCACAGTGGGCGGCGCGGTTGTCGGCGGGCTCGTGGGGGGCATCGCCGGCAACCGCATAGCCGGACGCGGCGATCGCACCGCGGGCACGCTGATCGGCGGCGGACTCGGCGCGCTGGCCGGCTCGGCGATCGGCAATGCGTCGGACAAGCGGAAGTGCGAGCAATATTGGTCGAGCCGCGGTTCATACGAGAGCGGCTATTATCAGGGTGGTTATCCCGGCGGCTATTCGACGACTTACCAGCATGGCGGCTACGGGTACGGCTATGGCTATTACACGCCGGGCGTCGTGGTCACGACGATCATCACCAATGGCGCGCCGGTCGTGACCGAAACGGTCGAGACGAGCACCCGCACCTATTATGAAAATGTCCCGGTGCGGAAACGCTATGTCGCGAAGAAGAAATGGAAGCCGAGACCCAAGCCGCGCTGCGTCTGCTGATATACCCGGATAGGTCTGGTCACCTATATCTGGTCCAGGGCCCGCCATCCTCGCCGATGGCGGGCCTTTCCGTTATTCGTCCGTCATCCTCGGCCGATCCGGGATGACGATGAAAGAACGGCTCCTGCAAGACTCTGTTCATCGCGTCGGGGCAACGGTTCAGCGGCGCGAAAGCATCGTGCGCGTAGACCACAGCCATTGCGGGCCGGACCGTCCGGGCCTGCCTCAGGGGAGTTCTCCTCGATGCGTAAATTGACCAGCCTCACCACCGCGGCGGCAATCGTCCTGACCTCGGTCGGCCTCAGCGCCGTCCCCGCCGAAGCGCGCGGACGCCACGGCGGCTGGGGCTATCGCCATCACGACCGGGTCAGTACCGGCGATGTGCTTGGCGGCCTGCTGATTATCGGCACCATCGCCGCGATCGCCAGCGCCGCGAGCAAGGACAGGCGCGAGCGCGCGCCCGACTATCGCTACGAACCGCCCTATCGCGACGACGAGCGGCAGGATGTACCGCGCTACGAACCGCAAGACGAGGCGCGCGACGTGCAGCCATATGGCAATGGCGAAGCCCAATCGCGCGCCGCCGACGCGTGCGGCTGGGCGGTCGAGGCCGAAATGGGCGACGACGCCCGCGTCGACAACATTCTCGATACCCAACCCAACAACGGCGGCTGGTACGTCACCGGCACCGCCTCGCGCTCCGGCGATGACGTTCGCAGCTTTGGCTGCAGTTACAGCAATGGCCGCGTCGTCGATGTCAGCTTCGGCTGATTCCTGATCCTCCCCGTCGCGAAGCGATGGGGAGCGAGACCGCTCGCGAAGCGAGTGGTGGAGGGCCGGAACGTCGCGCCATTGCCCCTCCGTCATCCCGCGCCTTCGGCGCAGTCCACCCCGAGCGCCCGCAAGGCAGTCGAAGGGTGCCGCCCCCTCCCCACGCCTTCGGCGCAGGGAGGATTTTTTATGAACGCCAGCAAAACCAAGGCTGAACGCCAGATAAGCGCCGGGTTCAGCGCCGCGTCACGGCCGAACCGGTAGAACATCCTCAACAGGCCGCGACATGCCGCCTGCGCTTTTGAGGAGACCGAACCATGGCTATCAAGACCAACCTGGCCAAGGCCGCAATTGGTGCGGCCACCGCCGGCGCAATGCTGATGAGCGCCGCCCCCGCCGCGGCGCGCGATCGCCACGATCGCGACGGGATCGGTGCGGGAGAGATCATTGCCGGCGCCGTTGTGCTCGGCGGCCTCGCAGCCATCCTGGCGAGCAGCGACAATGATCGCTACGACCGCGACGGCCGCTACAACGATCGCTATCGCGGACGCTATGACGATGCGCGTTACGGTTATGGCTATGATTATAACCGCTATGGCAACAGCCGCAGCGCGGTCAGCCAGTGCGTGAATTCCGTCGAACGCGGCAGCCGCCGTTATGGCCGCACCGACGTGACCGAAGTCACCAGCATCGACCGCAAGCGCGACGGTTACAAGGTCAAGGGCCGCGTCATCGTCCGCGACGGTTACGGCGGCCGCTGGGGTCGCGGTGGATCGTACGACAAGGGCAAGTTCACTTGCGACATCCGCTATGGCCGCGTCCAGAATATCAAATTTTCGGGCCTCGGCTGATCGCTGACCGTCTGAAACATGGCAAACTCCCGCCCGCCCGTGCCCAGGCACGCGGCGGGCGTTGTTTGGCACGTCGGCGGACGACCGCGCGCGTCACGGTTACGCCGACTTGCATCGGCGAAGGGCCCGGCGCATGAAGCGGCATGATCAAACACAGCCTGCTCGCCGCCCTTCTGCTGACCGCTCCGCTCCCCGCCTTTGCCAGGAATGAAACGCCCGCCGCCGATCCGGCACGGCTGAAGGCCTCGGTCGAAAAGCTCGTCTCGTTCGGCACGCGACATACGCTGTCGTCGACGACCGATCCGAAGCGCGGTATCGGCGCCGCGCGCAACTGGGGCGCTGACGAATTCGGGCGTATCTCGAAAGCGTGCGGTGGCTGCCTGAAGGTCGAACGCATCGCCGATCGCTTCGAGGGACCCCGCGCGCCCACGGGCGTAATCGTCGAAAATGTCCTCGCGATCCAGAAAGGCAGCGGCGACCCCGCGCATGTCATCATGATCGCCGGCCATATCGACAGCCGCGTCACCGATCCGATGAATTTCACCGCCGACGCCCCCGGTGCCAACGACGATGCTTCGGGCACCGCGCTCGTCATCGAGGCCGCGCGCCTGCTCTCGAAGCAGAAGCATCGCGCGACGATCGTCTATGCGCTGCTGTCGGGCGAAGAACAGGGTCTGTGGGGCGGCAAGCTGCTCGCCAAACATGCGAAAGACCAGAATTGGCAGGTCGCGGCGATGCTCAACAACGACATCGTCGGCGGCACACATGGCACCGACGGCACGATCGTCGACAACCGCGTACGGGTGTTCAGCGAGGGCATTCGCGCATCGGAGGATCTGGCTGCGCAACTCGCGCGGCGCGGTATCGGCGGCGAAGACGACGGCCCGTCGCGCGCGCTCGCCAAGGCGGCGATCAGGGCGGGGGAGCATAACCCCGCGATCGGTCTCGAAGTGCTGGCGGTCCGCCGTCCCGACCGCTTCCGCCGCGGCGGCGATCACCTGCCCTCGCTGGAACTCGGCTATCCGGCGATCCGCTTCACCGTCGGGATCGAGGATTATGATCATCAGCATCAGGACCTGCGCACCGAAGGGACCCGCAAATATGGCGACACCGTCGACGAGATGGACTTTCCCTATCTGGCGCGCGTGACCGCGCTCAACGTCGCACTCGCCGGCGAGCTGGCGGACGCACCGCCCGCCCCCGCGAGCGTCAGCATCGACGGCGCGGTCAGCTCGAACACCACGGTGAAGTGGGCACCGGTCCAGGGCGCCGCCGCCTATCGGCTTTACTGGCGCCGCGCCGACAGCAGCGACTGGTCCGACAGCCGGCTCGTCCCATCCGAAGCACCCGCCGAGCTCGTCCTGCCCGGCGTGATTGTCGACGATAATTTCTTTGGCGTTTCAGCGCTTTCGGCGGACGGTAGCGAAAGCATCGTCACCTTCGGCGGCCTGCCACCGGCCCAATAATTACCGAAGACGCTATACGAAAATTTACCTTCCGCCTTTACGGCTATTTCCGGACCACAATATTCGGCCGACGTGGGGGTCTGCCGACAGAGATGAGTCGCGCATGTCCAGTCCAGAGGCTTCCCCGGCCTCATCCGTCCCTCCCGACAAGCGCCAGCCGCGTCAGTCGCGCCTGGTAAAGGGTGCGCTTGCGTGCGCGCGGCTCGGGCAATTCGACGTGACGATCCGCAATGTGTCGGAAACCGGCATCGGCGGACAGGGGCCCGCCGCGCTGAATATCGGCGAACGCATCACCGTCTTTCTTCCCGGCCACGACCCGATGCTCGGCACCGTGCGCTGGGTCGTCGACAAAAAATTCGGTATCGAAACCGACCGGGCAATTGACACCAATCTGCTCCGCGCCGCGCATGGCGGCAGCGCACCGGCGACGCACGCGGTCGCCTCGGGCTTCGAGATCATCCCGCCGCCGAGCGCCCCCGCGCGCCGGCCCGGACTCGTGCTCGGCGCGGCCCAGCCTGCGCATTTCGGCCGAAGCGTCTGGAACAGCAAGCGGCAATAGCGGTGCGCAAAAGAAAACCGGCGCGGATCGCTCCGCGCCGGGTTCCCTCGGTAAATCCTTGAAGCGACGCGGCGTCAGGCGACGCGGCGTACCTCATTGCCTTCGTCATCGATGTCGCGAAGGACGTAACCGCGACCCCAGACCGTCTCGATATAATTTTCGCCGTGGCAAGCGAGCGCGAGTTTCTTGCGCAGTTTGCAGATGAAGACGTCGATGATCTTCAGTTCGGGTTCGTCCATTCCGCCATAGAGGTGGTTGAGGAACATTTCCTTGGTCAGCGTCGTACCCTTGCGCAGCGAAAGCAGCTCGAGCATCTGATATTCCTTGCCGGTCAGATGCA
>JALDYH010000193.1:0-7669 GCA_032154175.1 Sphingopyxis sp.
GTGCCCGAGGACCGGCGCGACAAGGCGAACGGCCTCGTCGGCATGGTCAGCGGCATCGGCTTCCTGACCACCTCGGCGATCAGCGGCTTCGTCGTCGCATGGGGCGGCATGGTCGCGACGCTGGCCTTTGCGATCGCTTTTTCGCTGCTTGCCGCGATCGACCTGCTCTTCGTCCATATCGACGAGCCGCGCGAGACCGAAGAGCATGCCGAGGCCCGGCGCGTCGACCTTGCCGGAACCTTTCGTATCGTCCGCGGCATCCCCGGCCTTTTCGCGCTGATCCTGTTCGCTGCCTTCAACAACCTGCTCGGCGGCGTCTTCATGGCCCTGATGGACGCCTATGGCCTGTCGCTGATGAAGGTCGAGGCATGGGGGCTGCTGTGGGCGGTGACGTCGAGCGCCTTCATCCTCAGCGGTGCGCTCATATCGCGCACCGGCCTCGGTGCGAACCCGGTAAGGACATTGCTGCTCGTCAACCTCGTCACCTGGGCGGTCGCGGCGGTCTTTACCATCCAGTCGTCGATCCCGCTGCTGGCGATCGGCTGTTTCATATGGATGTTCCTCGGACCCTATGCCGAGGCCGCCGAGCAGACGACCCTGCAAAAGGTCGTGCCCTTCGAGCGCCAGGGACGCGTTTTCGGTTTCGCCCAGTCGGTCGAACTCGCGGCCTCGCCGCTGACCGCCTTCCTGATCGCGCCGCTCACCCAGTTCGTCTTCGTCCCCTTCATGACCGACGGGGCCGGGGCGCAGACGATCGGCGACTGGTACGGCCGCGGTCCCGAACGCGGCATCGCAGTCGTGTTTACCATCGCGGGACTGCTCGGCGTGATTCTCACGATCATCGCGCTGCGTTCGCGATCCTATCGCCGGATATCGGCGGCCTATGCTGCCGGAAATGGAAGCGGCGATGCGGCACCGGCGGCTGTATAAGGAAAATCGCGGAAGCCCTCTTCCGTTTTACTTTGCAATCATTCTATCCTCCCGGCGAAGCAGAGAGAGGACGTACGCCAATGTTGTCAGGGATCCGGATTGTCGATCTCACCACGGTCATCTTCGGACCCTATGCGACCCAGATGCTCGCCGACCTTGGCGCCGAGGTGATCAAGGTCGAAACGCCGGGAGTCGGCGACGTGTCGCGCTACCTCGGCAATGGCGTTCCCGATCCGACGATGGGATCGATCCACCTCACGGTGAATCGCGGCAAACGCTCGATCGCGCTCGATCTCAAGAAGCCCGACGACGCCGAAGTGCTGCGCGGCCTGATCGCGGGCGCCGACGTCTTTTTCCACAACGTCCGCGGCAAGGCGATCGCGCGGCTCGGTTTCGACTATGACGGATGCCGCGCGATCAAGCCCGACATCATCTATGTCCACGGCACCGGCTTTGGTCAGGATGGTCCCTACGCCGACCTGCAGGCCTATGACGACGTCATCCAGGCGGCGAGCGGGACGACCAGTCTGCTACCGCGCGTCGATGGCAACCCGCGGCCCCGCTATTTCCCGTCGCTGATCGCCGACAAGGTCGCGGGCCAGTTCGGCGCGCAGGCGATCCTCGCCGCACTCGTCCACAAGCTCAGAACCGGCGAGGGTCAGGAAGTGCAGGTGCCGATGTTCGAATGCTTCACTTCGTTCATGCTCGTCGAGCATCTGCGCGATGCGGCGCTCGACCCGCCGATCGGACCCGCGGGCTACCCGCGCCAGCTCGATCCGACGCGACAGCCCTTCCCTACCCGCGACGGCTATCTCGCGATCGTTCCCTACACCCCCGAATCGACCGCGCGGCTGATGCGCCTGCTCGGCAGCGACGGCCTCACCGAAACGCCCGAGTTCGAGGCGGCCAAGGCAAAGGGCCAGCACATGCCGATCGTCTACAGCGAGATCGCGCGCAAGACGCCGGCGAAGACTACCGCCGAATGGCTCGCCCTCTTTGCCGAGAATGATATTCCGGCGATGGCGGTGCGCGATCTTCAGGACATCAAGGACGATCCGCATCTGTCGGCCACCGGCTTTTTCCGCCACCGCACGCATCCCGATGTCGGCGCCTTCCATGAAATGCAGCCGCCGGTGAAATATGGGGCGATGCCGCCGCGCGACCCTGGTTTTGCACCGCGCGTCGACGGCGACGGCACAGCGATCCGCGACGAACTGGCGCGCTGAACTTCGCCGGTTGCAATGTCGGGGGCGCACCCTAGCATCGCCCCAAGATAAAAAGGGGGAAGCTATATGTCTGAAAGCCTGCTTGCGCCCGGCGCGGTGCTCGTTCTGTGGACGCTGATCATGCTGGTCTGGGCCGGGATCACGCGTTTCAAGGCCTTTTCCAAAGTCGGCATCGACCTGAAGGCCGCGCCGCCCGGCGGACGCGGCGCCGATCTGGAGGGCGTTCTGCCGCCGCTGACTAACTGGAAATCGCATAATTACACGCATCTGTGCGAACAGCCGACGATCTTCTACGCCGTCATCATCTTCCTGCACCTGTCGGGCGGCAGCACCGACCTGACGCGCGGGCTTGCCTGGGCCTATGTCGTGCTCCGCATCGTCCACAGCCTGTGGCAGTCGACGGTCAATCGCATCCCGGTACGTTTCATGATCTTCTCGGTCGCGACGCTGTGTCTGTTCGCGCTGTCGCTGCTCGCGGTCATTGCCACTTTGGGTTGAGGGGAAAGAATATGGATACGAACGCAATATTGGGGCCGGTCGCGACGCTTGCACTCTGGTCGATGGTCATGTGGGTGTGGATGTATGCGACGCGTATCCCGGCGATGCAGCGCGCGAAGATCGACGCCGCAAAGATGGTCGGCGGTACCGGCAAGGGCCTCGACGATGTGCTGCCGCAGGAAGTGCAATGGAAAGCGCACAACTATAACCATCTGATGGAACAGCCGACGGTCTTCTACGCCGTCGCGCTGGCGCTCGCGATCGGCGGTATGGGCGGCGGGCTCAACGCACAGATCGCCTGGGCCTATGTCGCGCTCCGCATCGTCCACAGCCTGGTGCAGGTGACGGTCAACCGGGTGCTCTGGCGTTTCGGCATCTTTGCGCTGGCAAGCCTCGCGCTGCTCGCGCTGTGCGTCCACGCCTTCATCGGCTTCGTGCTGCACTGATCAATGCCGTCGCCCTGCGCGAAGGCGGGGGCGACAGCCTATCTGGAAAACCGTCCGGCCAGTTCCACATGGGTCGACCAGCGGAACTGGCCGACGGGCTGCACCCAATCGAGCGTATAGCCGCCCTCGACGAGCATCTTCGCATCGCGCGCAAAGCTCGCGGGGTTACAGCTGACATAAGCGATCACCGGCGTCGTTGACGCCGCCAGTTCCTTGACCTGTTCCTCCGCTCCCGCACGCGGCGGGTCGAGGATAACTGCCCCGAAGCGGCCCAGCTCGGCGGGAACCAGCGGCCTGCGAAACAGGTCGCGATGCTCGGTCGCCACCAGAGCGCGGGCGCGGTTCGCGGCGCCCGTCAGCGAAGCGATCGCATCGCGCGCGCCTTCGGCGGCGTAAACCTTTCGCCCTGCCTGCACCGACAGTGCAAAGGTGCCGACGCCCGCGAACAGGTCCGCCACGGTCGGAGCATCGCCGATCGCCCGGATCACCGCATCGACGAGCGCAATCTGTCCCGTCGTCGTCGGCTGCAGAAAAGCAAACGGCGGCACTTCAACGGTGACGTCGCCAAAGCACATCGTCGGTGGCTCGGGCTGCCATAATATTTCGAGACCATCGCCCTGATCGATCGCAAAGCGCGCGAGTTTGTGCGTACCGGCAAAGTCCTGCAGCGCCATCGCGGCGTCGAGCCCTTCGGCTTTCACACCCTCAAGGATCAGTTCGACGCCCTGGTCGAGCCTCTGCAGCTTGACCTTCACCGGGCGCCGCTGCTGCGCGATCATCGTCAGCAACTCGCGCACCGGCGCAATCAGCACAAACAATTCGGGCAGCAACAGCGGGCACATCCGCATATCGACGATCTGGTTGCTCTGCGCAGCATTAAAGCCCAGCGCAACCTGCTTCCCCGTCCGGAGCGCCGTCAGCACGGCGCGACGGCGGCTCTGCGGCGGCGACAGCTGCGCGGGCAGCACGTCGCCATAAGGCACCTCCTGTCCCTCGAGCCCGCCGACCACGCGGTCGCGCACGAACGCGGCCAGCGCGGGTTCGGCGACATGTTGCAACTGACAGCCGCCACACTTGCCGAAATGGCGGCACGCCGGCTCGGTGCGGTTCGGTCCGGGAATGATGATGCCGTCGTCGCGGACGCGATCGCCCGGCACGCCGCCCGTTACATGGCGTCCGTCTCCCGTCACGCCATCGCCGCGCGCGGCGATGCGCTCGATCAGCGCAGCTTCAGTCATACAGGGGAAATTCCTACCAGATCGTCGGCGACAAGGCCGGGGCCTATACGCGCGGCCTGCGCGATATGCCAGCCCACCGCCGCAACGGCAGCATCGAAGGCATCGCCGCCGCGCGCCAACATCGCGCCGCACGCTCCTGCGAGCACGTCGCCCGTCCCCGCCGTCGCGAGCCAGGAACTGCCGGGCCAAGCCGCAGCAACCCGTCCATCGGGCGCGGCGATGATCGTATCGGCGCCCTTGTAGATCACCACCGCCTCCGTCCGCGCCGCCGCAGCCCTCGCCCGGTCGATCTTGCTGCCGTAGAGCTGGGGAAAGGCGCGTGCGAACTCGCCTTCGTGCGGGGTGAGGATCGCCTTGCGCGGCGTCTCGGACAAACGCGGCAGCGCCGCGTCGATCGCCGCAGCATCGAGGACGAGCGGCTTGCCGGAGTCGAGCGCCGCTTCGACATCGAACAGCAACTCGTCACCCGCCGGGAATCCGGGCCCGATAACGACCGCGCCGATGCGCGGATCATCGAGCCGTTCGCCAAACTTTTCGTCGCTCTCGGTGACGATCGCCGAAAAGGGCGCCCGCTCGCTGCCGTCGAGCACGACATAACCCGCCCCCGCGCGCAACGCGGCCGCGGCGGTCAGGCCGGCGGCTCCCCGCATCGGCCCCGCGAAGACCAGAACCATGCCGCGCGTGAACTTGTGCGCGGCGGCGTCCGGTCTTGATATCTGCGGCACGGGCAGCGTGCGCATCGCCCTGTTCGCCGAAATCCCGATCGGCGCGAGCAGGACACGACCACAGACGGGCGCTGTCGGTAACAGCACATGGGCCGGCTTGAGCGCACCCAGCGCCAGCGTCACATTGGCGGTGAGCGGAGGCATCCAGTCGGCCACGCCGTCGCTGTCGACACCGCTCGGGACGTCGACCGCCAAGATGCGCCGGTCGGAAAAATGTCCGAGAATGACCGCGAGATCGTCGGCGACAGGCCGCGACAGTCCGACGCCGAACAACGTGTCGACGATCAAGGACGCGGGTTCCAGGCGCCCGTTCAGCGCTTCGACCGGCCCGCTCCACCGGGCGCGCGCAGTCCTTGCCAGATCAGTTGCGGGCTCGGCCAATGCAGCGACGCGCACCGCCGCGCCACGCTCCGCAAGCAACTTTGCCGCGACATAGCCGTCGCCGCCATTGTTGCCGGGGCCGCAGAGGATCAGAATCGGTGCCCCTGCCGACATCCGCCACGCGGTATCAGCAACGGCTGCGCCCGCAAAATCCATCAATTCCGAAAGCGAGGTACCCTGAATCGCGCAGGCGGCCTCGGCCTCGCGCATCGCGTTGGTGGTCAGGATCGGGGCATCGGCGGGAACGGGCATCGCCATACGCCTAGCATGATTTGCGCTATTTCGCGCCGCCTGTATTGGCGGGCAGGCGATAGCGGTCATGGCCGACCGCCACTTCGATCATATTGTCGCCGACGATGCTGACCTTCGCAGGTTCGGCCCCGTCAGCCGACACGACGCCGCGCCCGTCGGTCGTGATCTGGAGCCGACGATAGCCGACATTGCTGCGCCCGACGACAAGGATCGCCCCGCCCTTGCCGCTCATTTCTTCGACGGTGCACGTGCGGTCGAACAGCTTTGCGCCCTCAAGCGCACATTCGATGCGGCCGTTTTCAGCCGCCTCGCGCGATCCGCGCGCTTCGGCTTCGGCTAGTTCGCCATTGTCGGGAGCGCCGCTGCATCCCGCAAGCAGCAACAGCGGAAGGATCGCGCCCCGCTTCGATATCATCCTTTGCCCCCCTTTAGCTGCGACAGATCGCGCACCGCGCCGCGCGCGGCGCTCGTCGTCATCGCAGCATAGGCCTGAAGTGCTACCGAAACCTTGCGCGGGCGCGGCTTGGCGGGCTGCCAGGCGGCATCGCCTTTCGCTTCCATCGCGGCGCGGCGTTCGGCGAGGATATCATCGGCGATCATCAGGTTGATCGTGCGTTTCGGGATGTCGATTTCGATCATGTCGCCATTCTCGACCAGCCCGATCGTGCCACCCTCGGCCGCCTCAGGGGAGGCATGGCCGATCGACAGCCCCGACGTGCCGCCCGAAAAGCGGCCGTCGGTCACCAGCGCGCAGGCGGCGCCCAGCCCCTTCGATTTGAGGTAGCTTGTCGGATAGAGCATTTCCTGCATCCCCGGCCCGCCCTTCGGGCCTTCGTAGCGGATGACGACGACGTCGCCCGCCTCGACCTGCCCGGTCAGGATGCCCGCCACCGCGGCGTCCTGGCTTTCGTACACCTTCGCCGGCCCTGAAAATTTCAGGATGCTCTCGTCGACGCCGGCGGTCTTTACGATGCAGCCCTCAAGCGCGATATTGCCCGACAGCACTGCGAGCCCCCCGTCCTTGCTGAACGCGTGATCGGCTGAACGGATCACGCCCGCTTCGCGATCGAGGTCGAGGTCGTCCCAGCGCCGGTCTTGGCTGAACGCGGTCTGCGTCGGCACCCCGCCCGGCGCCGCCATGAAGAATTTCTGCACTTCGGGATCGTTTGTCCTCGAAATGTCCCATTTATTCAGCGCGTCGCCCAGTGTCGCGCTGTGCACCGTGGGTAGGTGGGCGTGGAGTAGTCCGGCACGTTCCAGTTGGCCGAGGATCGCCATGATCCCGCCGGCGCGGTGGACATCTTCCATATGGACGTCCGATTTGGCGGGGGCGACCTTCGACAGGCACGGCACGCGGCGCGACAGCCGGTCGATGTCGTCCATCGTGAAATCGACACCCGCCTCGAACGCCGCGGCGAGCAGGTGGAGCACCGTGTTGGTCGACCCGCCCATCGCGATATCGAGGCTCATCGCATTTTCGAACGCCTCGAAGGTCGCAATATTGCGCGGCAAGACGCTGTCGTCGTCTTCCTCATAATGGCGGCGGCACATCTCGACGACGAGGCGCCCGGCATTCAGGAACAGCGCCTTGCGGTCGGCGTGCGTCGCAAGCGTCGAACCATTGCCCGGCAGCGACAGCCCCAGCGCCTCGGTCAGGCAGTTCATCGAGTTCGCCGTGAACATGCCCGAGCACGAACCGCATGTCGGACATGCCGAACGCTCGATCGCGGTCACTTCCTCGTCGGTGTATTTCTCGTCGGCAGCGGCAACCATCGCATCGACCAGATCGAGCGCGACCTCCTTGCCCTTCAGCACGACCTTGCCCGCCTCCATCGGCCCGCCCGACACGAAGACGACGGGGATGTTGATGCGCAGCGCCGCCATCAGCATGCCGGGCGTGATCTTGTCGCAGTTGGAGATGCACACCATCGCGTCGGCGCAATGCGCGTTGACCATATATTCGACGCTGTCGG
>JALDYH010000194.1:0-7612 GCA_032154175.1 Sphingopyxis sp.
CGCTCGAAAGCCTGATGGCCGACCGGATGACCGAATGGCTCGAGGAAAATCCCGCGCATGCGAAGGCGGTGATCCAGAAGGTCATCGACGCCGCCGCGGCGCGTGAGGCCGCGAAGAAGGCGCGCGAACTGACGCGGCGCAAGGGCGCGATGGATATCGCCTCGCTGCCCGGCAAGCTCGCCGACTGTCAGGAACGCGACCCCAGCAAATGCGAACTCTTCCTCGTCGAGGGTGACTCGGCAGGTGGATCGGCGAAGCAGGGCCGCGACCGTCATGTGCAGGCAATCCTGCCGCTCAAGGGCAAGATTTTAAACGTCGAGCGCGCGCGTTTCGACCGCATCATCTCGTCGAAGGAAGTCGGCACGCTGATCCAGGCACTCGGGACGGGGATCCGCGACGAGTTCAACCTCGAAAAGCTGCGCTATCACAAGATCGTGATCATGACCGACGCCGACGTCGACGGCGCGCATATCCGCACCTTGCTGCTCACTTTCTTCTATCGCCAGATGCCCGAGATCATCGAGGGCGGCCATCTCTACATCGCCCAGCCGCCGCTCTACAAGGTCGCGAAGGGGCGGAGCGAGGTCTATCTGAAAGACGATACCGCGCTCGAAAACTACCTCGTCGATGCGGGGATCGATGCGCTGCTGCTCGAAACCCCGGGCGGCGCGCGCTCGGGCGCCGACCTGCGCGGGCTGATCGACCATGGCCGGCGCCTTCGCGCGCTGATGCGCTATGTTCCGCGCAGCCTCGATCACGGGCTCGTCGAGGCGCTCGCGCTCACCGGCGCTCTCGCTCCCGATCTCGATACCGCGGGGCGTCACAGCGCCGCGGCGACCGCCGCGACCTGGCTCAATGCCGCCGAGCGCGCATTGACCGGCGGCGCCGAGGCCGTGTGGACCGTCGAAGCGGTCGAGGGCGGCGGTTATACGCTCGAACGCCGCTGGCGCGGGGTCAGCGATCATCATGCGATCGACGCGGGTTTCCTCGCCAGCCAGGAAGCGCGCCGGATGCACAAGCTCGCCGCCGAGCAGGCCGACAGCTATGCCCGCCCCGGTCGGCTGGTGAAGGCGACCGGCGCGGCCGCCGAGGTCGAAACCGAGGTTTCCGACGGCGAAGAGGGCGACGTTCCTGCCGCGACGAACGCGAAGGCCAGCCCCGTCACGCGCCCGTCCGAACTGCTCGAGGCGATCTTCGCGCACAGCCGCAAGGGCCTCGCGATCAGCCGCTACAAGGGACTGGGCGAGATGAATGCCGAGCAGCTTTGGGAAACGACGCTCGATCCGTCAAATCGCTCGTTGCTGCGCGTCGAGGCCGAACAGGCCGACGTCGCGCACGAAATCTTCGAACGGCTGATGGGCGATGAAGTCGAACCGCGGCGCGACTTCATTCAGACGAATGCGCTTTCGGTGGCGAATCTGGACGTATAAGTTCAGTTATTGTTCCGTTAAAACCGAACAAATCGCACATCCGGACGTAAAATCGCTTCAGTCCAACGCGCGGCGGCTTGCCTTGGCAGGCCGCCGCTGCTTTTGGCACCTCCTCTGGACAAGGGGATGATGTCATGCGGGCCTTTTCAGCCATGCTGATACCGCTTCTGCTTACGGTTTCGGCCGCAGCGCAAGAAGTCGAAGTCACGGAAAATCCGATTGCCGACATTGTCGACGAAACCGAAATCGGTGGCGGAGTAGCGAGCTACTACGGCAACGAGCTTGCCGGCAACCGTACCGCGAGCGGCGAACGCTTCGACCCCGGCCAGCTCACCGCGGCGCATCGTTCGCTTCCCTTCGGTAGCATGGTGCGCGTCACCAACACTTCCAATGGCGACAGCGTGATCGTCCGTATCAACGACCGCGGCCCCTTCGCGCACGGCCGTGTGATCGACGTCAGCACCGCCGCCGCGCGCGAAATCGGCATGCATCGGAGCGGAACCGCGCGCGTGAAGCTGGCCTTGCTGAACGACGATTAGGCCCCGCCGCTTTCCGGCCCCCGAAGCTTTTGATCAAGCATCCGTAACAATTCGCCCGTTCGCCCTCCACCCCGTGGCGACTCGGGGTAGCGGCACAATATTTCGATGATCTTGGGATTTGTGCCGCGCGCCATGCGTTCGACAAAACCAAGCCCCACGACCGGATCGTCGCCTGCCGCCAGTTCCGCCGCGCGGGCGGCGTGTGCAGCCGCGCCGAGGATATGGCGGACCTGCGTGGCACGCGACAAGGGATGCAGAAAGGCGGAGGCCGGAGCGCACATCGCCGATCGCGCCGCCTCGCTTGCCGCCCGGTCGTCGGTTTCCTGCGCGGCTTTGTGCGCCGCCCAGGCGGCGTCGCGGAGCGCTTTGACGCGCGGACCTCCGCACGCGAAGATTCTTGCCGCAGCAATCGCGTCGCGCGGGCGCAGGTCCGACGCGCCGCGGCGTTCGAAAATGGCGATCACTTTCTCCGCACTATCGGCCGCATAAGCCGCAACCTCGCGAAGGTCCGGCAGGTCGAGATCGATTTTGGCGGTCATGCGGACTAGTCGAACACCGACCAGCCCGCCGCATAAGCGAAATGTTCGAGTGCGACCGCGCCCGCGAGCGACGTCCCCGCCTCATTAAGGGCGGGCGACCAGACCGCGATCGATCCCTGCCCCGGCGCGATGCACAATATGCCGCCGCCGACCCCGCTCTTGCCCGGCAGACCGACGCGAAAGGCGAATTCGCCCGAATTGTCATAATGACCGCAGAGCATCATGATCGCGTTGATGCGCCGCGCGCGGTGCGGTTCGATCAATTGTTCGCCGGTCAGCGGGTCACGCCCCTCCATGGCGAGAAAGAGGCCGGCGCGGGCGAGCTGGCGACAGCTCATCGCAATCGCGCATTGGCGGAAATAGACACCAACCACCGTTTCGACCGGATGCGTCAGGTTGCCGAAGGCGTCCATAAAATGGGCGAGACTGCGATTGCGCGCGCCGGTTTCGGATTCGGAGAAACCGACGTCGAAATCGATTCCGACGCTGTCGTCGCCTGCCCGTGCGCGCATGAAGTCAACGATCTCTTCCGCCACTGTATCGCCGTTGCGTCCATCGATCAGCCGGTCGGTCGTCGCGATCGCACCCGCGTTGATCAGCGGATTGCGCGGGATGCCCTGTTCGCTTTCGAGCTGGACGATCGAGTTGAACGCCGATCCCGACGGCTCGCGCCCGACGCTGTCCCACAGCGAACTGCCGACACGGCGCAAGGCGAGCGCGAGGGTGAAGACCTTCGACACCGACTGGATCGAGAAGGGTTCGTCGGCATCGCCCGACGTGCGGACGGTACCGTCGGGCAGCGCGAGCGCGAAGCCGAGCTTGTTCGGATCGATGCTGGCGAGTGCGGGGATATAGTCGGCGACGCGTCCCTGCCCGAGATGCGCCGCGGCCAACGTCATCGCTTCTTCGATGTGTTTGCTGAGATCGTCGGTCATCGCGCCCGCCTAGCACAATCGCCGTTCAAAGCATTTATTTTCATTTCTCTGAAAATATTCTATAAATCGGAAATCATTTGAACGACTCGGGAGAAGAGACATGGTCGATCATCCACGCGGCAAGGGGCTTTCGAGCGCGGTCAGCTATCAGGACAGCAAGGCGGCGTTTCGCTGGCTTGAGGATGCCTTCGGATTCGAGCCACTGTTCGTGCTGCTCGACGAGGCAGGGAATCTCGCACATTCGGAGATGGGATTCGGCAACTCGGTCGTGATGATCGGCAACGAATGGTCCGACGATCACAAGAGCCCGGCATCGATCGGCGGCAAGAACACGCAATCGGTGCACGTCCAGCTGAGCGTCGGCGAGGATATCGACGCGCATTGCGAACGCGCGCGCGCCGCGGGAGCCGCGATCATCGCCGAGCCCGAGACGCAATTCTATGGCGACCGCAGCTACCGCGCGAAAGACCCCGAAGGGCATATCTGGACATTCGGTGTGACGGTCGAGGAAAAGACCGCCGAGCAATGGGATGCCGAGGGCGGCTTTACAACGAAGACGCGGCTCGACGATTGAGCACCGCGGTGGACCGCACGCTCGCCGCGCTCGCCGATCCCGTTCGGCGGCGCGCGGTCGAACTGCTGGGGCAGCGCGCGCGAAGCGCGGGCGAACTCGCGGGCGAACTCGGGCTCGCGCCGCCCGCGATGAGCCGCCATTTGCGCGCGCTGAAGGAAGGCGGGCTGGTCGAGGACGGGCATCCCGCTTTCGACGCGCGCGTGCGCATCTATGCGCTGAAAGATGGCGCGACGGCGGGCCTCAAACAATGGCTGACCGAGACCGAGGCGCTGTGGACGCACCAGCTTGCCGCGTTCAAGGCGCACGTCGAGCGAGAAGGCGAATGACGGCGGCCGTAATCGTCGCATTGCGCGTCGCGACATCGCCCGACGCGGCGTTCACCGCCTTTACGCGCGACATTGGCCGGTGGTGGACGAGTCATCCGCTGTTCCAGCTCTCGCGCAAGGGCGATGGTGCGCTGCGCTTCGATCCCGCGGGGCCGGGCGGTCGGCTGGTCACATGTTTCGACGATGGTCAGGAATGGGAAATCGGCGCCGTGCTGCACTGGCTCCCCGGCGAGCGGCTGGCGTTCGGCTGGCGGTTGCCGAGCTTCGAAGCCGATCGGGCAACCGAAGTCGATGTGCGCTTCGAAGCGGTCGGCACCGAAACGCGCGTGACGGTCGAGCATCGCGGGTGGGACAGCATAGCGCAAAGCCATGTCGCGCGGCACGGGTTCGAACTGATGCTGTTCCAGCGGAGGTTGGGCGAGCATTGGCGGCGTTTGCTGAAGGCGATGGCGGAGCGCGTTGAGGCTTAGGGGTGGAAAGCCGCCGCCGTTTCAGCCGTTTGCCGGCCCCGCCATGGTCGCCGCAGCGGCTAGCAGCCCGCCGTTGAAGCGTTGCGACAACGCAGCGTCGGGGATCGCGTTGAAGGCGTGTATCGCACCAGCATAGCTGTGCAGGTCGACGGGTACGCCCGACGCGACGAGCCGGCGGGCATAGTCGAGATTCTCGTCGAAGAAGAGATCGAGGCTGCCCGTGGCGATATAGGCGGGCGGCAGGTTCGACAGGTCGCCGGCAAGACTCGGCGAGAACCAGCCGCGCCGTTCGTCGTCGGCCTTGTAATCGCCCTGCAGCGCACGCCAGCCGAAACGGTTGCTCGCGCGCGTCCAGATGAATTCGCCGGTCGCGGGATTCTTGTACGGACAATCGTCGCTGCCGGTGCGGTGATCGAGCATCGGATAGGTGAGGAGCTGGCCCGCGATCGCCGGGCCCCCGAGGTCGCGCGCCATGATCGCAAGCGCGGCGGCAAGCCCACCGCCCGCGCTCTCGCCCGCAACGACGATCCGGCTTGCATCGAAGCCCAGCGTAGCGGCCTGCCCTGTGAGCCACGCCAGCGCCGAATGGCAATCCTCCTGCGGCGCGGGGAAGGGGTGCTCGGGGGCGAGGCGATATTCGACCGATGCGACGGGAACGCCCGCGGCGGCGGCCAATGCCGCAGGTCCGGCCTGCATCTGCAGGACCGATCCCATCACCATGCCGCCGCCATGGATGTGGAGGATCGCGCCGCTGCCGGGGCGCATTTCGGCGGGGCGGTACAGGAAGACCATGATGTCGGGCCCGCCGTGGATCGACGGCACGAGCAGCTTTTCGGGCGCGATCACCGGCGGCGGCAGGATCGAATAGGTCTCCGCCGCCCTGGCACGAATCTGTGCGATCGGCGCTGCGTCGAGATCGACCCGGGGAAACAGGTCGATGATCGGCGCGATTTCGCGGTCGACGAGGTGGCGGGTGCCCATATCAAACTTTCCCTTTCATCCCCGGCAATGCGAAGATCAGCCGCGCAGCGTCGCCCCGGCCTTCGCAGCGGCGGCAACCACCTTGTCGGCGATCGCTTTCAGTTCGGCGTCGGTGAAACTCTTTTCCTGCGGTTGCAGTTCGATTTCGACCGCGAGGCTCACCTGCCCCTCGGGCACGCCCTGACCGGTGAAGCGGTCGAACAGCCGCGCATCGACGATGCTCGCCTTGTCGGAGCCGCGGACTGCGCGAATCAGCTCGGCGGCGGTGATGCTGGTCGGCGCAAGGAAGGCGAAGTCGCGGCGCACCGATTGCAACGCGGGCGGCGTAAAGGCCGCACGCGCGGGACCGCTCGCGCGCTTCGTCGGGATCGCGTCGAGGAAAATCTGGACCGCCATCACCGGACCGTCAACGTCGAAGGCGCGCGTCAGCAGCGGGTGGAGCGCGCCGAACTCGGCCAGCACCGCCTTGGGGCCAAGCCGCAGCGTCGCCGACTGGCCGGGGTGCCAGATGCTGCCGGTGGTGACGGCCTCCATCACCTGTAACCGGTCGGCCGGAGCGCCCGCGGCTTCGAGCAATGCCAGCGCTGCGGCCTTGGCATCGAAGGCATCGAACGGTGCGGCCTTGCCCGCCTGCCAGCCGCGCGCGCGCTTGTCGCCGGCCATCAGGACGGCGAGGGTCGGATGCTCGGCGTCGGCGAGATAGCGCCGTCCGATTTCGAACAGGCGGATGCTGTCTGCACCGCGGTTCTGGTTACGCTGCGCCGCGGCGAGCAGACCGGGGAGGAGCGACGGGCGCATGACCTTCAAATCTTCGCTGATCGGGTTAGCGAGGCTCCACGTGCCGCCACCGAATGGCGCAGCATCGCTCTCGCTGATGAACGACCAGGTGACCGCTTCGTCGAAGCCCGCAGCCGCAGCGGCGCGGCGCAGGCGGCGTTCAAGGAGTTGCCCGGCGGTCGCGGTCGGTTTCGCGACGCCATCGGCGCGCGGCAGCGGAACCGACGCGACGGCGTCAAAGCCCACGATGCGCGTGACTTCCTCGACAAGGTCGGGGGCGCCGTCGACATCGCGGCGCCAGCTCGGCACCGAGACTTGCCAGCGAGCGCCCGCGTCGATCACCGAAAAGCCGAGCGCGGCGAGGATTTCCTTCTGCCGATCAGCAGCGATCGCGATGCCGCCGAGTGTCGCCGACAGCGACGGATCGTAATCGACCGTCTTCACCTCGGCGGGCGGAGCGCCCGCGCGCGTCACCGCCGAGGGCGTGCCGCCGCAAATCGCGAGGATATGCGCGGTAACGATCGCGGTCGCGTCGTCGAGGAACGCCGGATCGACCCCGCGCTCGAAACGGCTGCGCGCGTCGCTGGTCAGCGCGAGCGCCTGCCCGGTCAGCGCTATGCGTTCGGGGGTGAAATAGGCGATTTCAAGCAGCACATCGGTCGTCGTCTCGCTGCACCCGCTATGCTCGCCACCCATGATGCCTGCAATGTCGTGGACGCCGCTGTCGTCGGCGATCACAGTCATCGTGTCGGTGAGGACATAGTCCTTGCCGTTGAGTGCGGTGACCGTCTCGCCGTCCTTTGCACGCCGCGCGACGAGCGCGCCGGTCAGCTTGGCGCGATCATAGATATGGCTCGGGCGGCCGAGGTCGAACATCACATAATTGCTGATGTCGACGAGCGCCGAAATCGAGCGCTGACCGATCGCCTCCAGCCGGCGGCGCATCCATTCGGGGGCGGTGCCGTTGGTCACGCCGCTGATCGTACGGCCATAGAAGGCGGGGCAGCCCTCGATATCGTCGGTCCGGATTTCGGTCGCGGG
>JALDYH010000195.1:0-7605 GCA_032154175.1 Sphingopyxis sp.
CCGACATCGTGCTGACCGGCCTCTATCAGGAGGACGATACCGGCTCGACCTCGCAATTCCTGCCGATCGTCGGCACCTTCCGTCCGAACCCGGCCAATCCGTCGGGGCGGCTCGACAAATATACGTTCGTCGGCAAGGCGGGCTGGGACCGTTACGCCGGCCGCTCGCTGCAGGGTGGCGCTTCCATCACCCACAGCTTCTCCGACGCGGTCAAGCTCAGCCTCAAGGCCCGCTATATCGACAGCGACCTCGAATATAACACCCATTATGCCGACAGCTATTCCAACCCGCAGGACCCCTTCTCGGTCTACGGCACGGACGGGCGCACCATCGGCCTGTTCGCGGGCGCCAACGACGCGCGGATGAACGTCTTTTCGACCGACAACAATCTCCAGTTCAATTTCAACACCGGCGCGAATATCGAGCACAAGCTGCTGGTCGGTATCGACTATAGCTGGAACAAGGTCGCCAAGCGCTCGGTCGACGGTTTCGATATCGTCGATCTCTACGACATCGACTATGCCTCGCTGGCGACCTACGACGCCACCGGCCCCTTCACGACGGACAGCCAGAAGCAGCTTGGCGTTTATGTTCAGGACCAGATCCGCTTCTTTGACCGCGTCTCGGTCGTGCTGGGCGCGCGCCGCGACCGGGTGACCGGCTCGTCGGGCCAGAAGGATAATGCCACGACCTTCCGCGCCGGGATCATCGGCGACATCGGCGCCGGATTCTCGCCCTTCGTCAGCTATACCGAAAGCTTCCTGCCGGTCGCCGGCCGGATCGAAAATGTCGACGGCAGCTTCGGCGATCCCTACCGGCCGCAGACCGGCACCCAATATGAAGCGGGCATCAAATGGCAGCCCGCGCCCGGCACGCTCGTCACCGCCACCGCCTTCAAGATCAAGGAACGCAACCGCGTCCTCTATCTTGCCGCCGGCGGCACGGCGCAGTCGGGCGAACTCAACACCAAGGGTTTCGAAATCGAGGCCAGCCACACGCTGCCGGGCAATTTCGAACTGCTGGCCAATTACGGCTATGCGAAGCTGAAGTCGGAAAGCAACACCAGCCTCGACTATATGCCGCGCCACACCGCGTCGCTCTGGTCGACCAAGACCTTCGGCCTTGCGGGTGAAGCGCAACTGCGCCTCGGCGCCGGCGTCGTCTATAGCGGCAAGAGCGTCTCGACCAGCCCTGTCTGGTCGATCGTCACACCTTCGCGCACCACGGTCGACGCGCTGGCGGAAATCAACTGGAACAGCTGGCGCTTCGCGATCAACGCCACGAACCTCCTCAACAACGAATATTACGCCTCCTGCCTCGCGCGCGGCGACTGCTTCATCGGGGCCCCGCGCAACGTAATGGGCACGATCGGTTATCGCTTCTGACGATGGCGCGGCGGAGCGGCGAAGGGCGGGGTGCCATGGCGGCGCGGCTTGCGGCCGTGCCGTTTGCGGTGCTGCTGGCAAGTCTTGTCAGCGCCTGTCTTGCGCGCTTCCTCCCTGCAAGCCGGGTCGAGGCGGCGACGACCGGGATGCTCCTTTCGTTCCTGCTCTGTGCGCTCATTGTGATGTGGGCCTTTGCCGCGCGCAGCATTCTCCGCTTCTGGCTCTGGGCGGGCGGTGCAGCGGTGTTGCTCGGAGGGGCGCTGTTCGTGTCGATCGCGACCGGAGGCCGCGCATGAAGGGCAGCCTGCGTCAGTCGATGGCCTGGCTCCATACCTGGTCGGGGCTGCTCTTCGGCTGGCTGCTGTTCGTCATCTTCGCCTGCGGCACCACCGCCTATTTCCAGGAAGAAATCACGCGCTGGATGCAACCCGAAGTGCGCGGCGAGGCCGATCCGGCAGCCGCGGCCGACGGTGCCGCGCGATGGCTCGCCGCCAACGCGCCGGGATCGACCGACTGGTATATCACCTTGCCGGGCAAGCGTGCAGCGACGACCGCCCTGTACTGGTCGCCGCCGGAAGGCGCGCCGTCCGATGCCCCGACGCAGGCGACGCTCGACGGGAGCGGGCGTGAAGTCGCGGCCCGCAAGACCGCCGGCGGCTTCTTCCTCTACCGCTTCCATTTCGACTTGCACTATATGCCGGTGATCTGGGCGCGCTATCTCGTCGGCGTCGCGGCGATGATGATGCTTGTCGCGATCCTTTCGGGCATCGTCACGCACAAGAAGATTTTCGCGGATTTCTTCATGCTGCGCTTCGGCAAGGGACAGCGCAGCTGGCTCGACGCGCACAATGTGACGGCGGTGCTCGCGCTGCCCTTCCACCTGCTCATCACCTATACGGGGCTCGTCACGCTCGACAGCCAGTTGTCGCCTGCACCGATTGCGGCGCTCTATGCGAGCGAGAACGGTTATTTCGAAGAGGCTTTCCCGCAGGGCGCAGCCGCCGGGCGCGCAGGAAAGGCGGCGCCGCTTGCACCGCTTGCACCGATGGTTGCGGAGGCCGATCGGCGCTGGCAGGGACGCGGCGTCGGTTATATCTACGTCGCCAATCCCGGCGATGCCGCCGCACGCGTCACGCTGACGAGTGCGCCGAGCGGCGCTATCGATGCGCGCGGCGACACGCTGCGATTCGACGGTGTCAGCGGCCGCTTGCTGGACACGGGGCCGGAGCGCGGGGCCGCGCGCAAGACCGAAGGGGTGATGATCGGTCTCCACGCCGGCCGCTTCGCCGATACGGCGCTGCGCTGGCTCTATTTCTTCTCCGGGCTGTTCGGGACCGCCATGGTCGGGACGGGTCTCGTGCTCTGGACGGCCAAACGGCGCGCCAAGCTGCCCGATCCGGCCCGGCCGCATCTGGGCTTCCGGATCGTCGAGCGGCTCAACATGGCCGTGGTTGCCGGCTTCCCGATCGCGCTCGGCGGCTATTTTCTCGCCAACCGGCTGCTGCCGCTCGGCCTTGCGGAAAGAGCCGAGCGCGAGGTCGACAGCCTCTTCCTGCTTTGGGGGTTCGTCGCCGTCGTGGCTCTTTTGCAGGCACCGAAAAAGGCGTGGCGTCGCGTGTGCCTGATCGGGGCTCTGGTCTTCGCTTCGATACCGGTTGTCGACGCCCTGACCACCGACCGCGGGCTTCCGGCCAGCCTGGCCAGCGGTGACCGCGTATATATCATGTTCAATCTGGCGATGATCCTCGTCGCGGTCGCCTTCGCTTTTGCCTGGACGACGCTCGGCCGCCCTCCCCGCGTCAAGCAGGGGAGGAAAACGGGGTGATCGCGGATATCCTGATGTTCCTCTTCGCGGACGCTGCGTTTCTGATGCTGTGCGCCGCCATGCCCCGACATCAGGCCCAGTTGATCGGCCGGAAACTCCCGGCGCGCTCGAGTCGCCTTGCGCGAGCGGGCGGCTGGGCGTTTTTGACCCTGCTTTTCGTGATTGCTTGCCTTTGGCACGGCGCCGCACAGGGCGTGCTGCTATTCGCCGGCTATTCGACGGTGGGTGCCGCTCTCGCTGTGGCATTCCTGTGCTGGAGGGGCCGGTGAACGATATGCAGCGAGAGGCTGAGCGCTACCGGTGGTTCATGAATCCGCCACCCGCGCCAGATCGGCGACGCTGTTGATGTTGGGGGGCACGAAGCCGGTCTGCACCGATCGCGCGCCGATCCGGCGGGTATAGGCCCGGACGGCCAGGTCGGCTTCATTTTCCAGCATGGCCCTGAGTTGGGGCAGCGCCGTGAGGGGCCACAGGCCGATCACCGGCTGCGTCTGGAGAAAGGCGGGTGCGGGTTCGAGTGCCGCGCGTAGATCGGCGGGCAGGCGCAGGCAATCGACCGGAGCGGTCAGGAGCTGGTCAAAGCCATTGTCTGCGGCATGAACGAGCGCGCCGGCGATGCCGCCGAGCGGACCCATGTCGGGGCGCGGCCAGTCGGCGATCCCTCCATTCCGGCCGACGACGACAAGCGCATCGCAATGCGGGCGCAGCGCCGCCAGGGCATGGTCGAGCAGCGTCTGTTCGCCCAGCTTTGCGAGCGCCTTGTCCGACCCGAAGCGGCTCGACCGCCCGCCGGCAAGCACGGCGCCGAGGGCCCTCACGCGATCATCCCGTGCGGATCGCCGATCACCAGCGCCGAGTCCGTCCGCGCCAGCGCGACGAGCGTCAGCCCCGCCTGTACAGCACGCTCGGCGGCGAGGCTGGTCGGCGCCGAGATGGTGACGAGCATCGGGCAGCCCGCGCGCACCGTCTTTTCGACGAGTTCATAGCTGCACCGCGCCGACAGCAGGATGAACCCGGTCGCGGGATCGATGCTTCCGCGCGCCAGCGCCCCGATCAGCTTGTCGAGCGCATTGTGCCGCCCGACATCCTCGCGCGCCATCAGGATATCGCCGGCCGGGGAGCAGAAGGCGGCGGCGTGGACGGCGCCGGTGGCGCGGCCTAGCGGCTGATGGTCGCGCAGCGCCGCGAGCGCGGCGGCGAGCGCGGCCCGGCCGGTCGCAATGCGGCCGGTCAGCGGCGGAAGCGGGCGCAGCACCTGTTCGATATTCTCGATGCCGCAAAGCCCGCAACTGCTCTCGCTCACCCGCTTTCGGGCGCGTTCGAGCGCGACCGCGTTGCGCTCGGGCGGCAACCATATCCGCAATGCCCAGCCGCCCTCGATCGGTTGCGCGTCGATGCGCCGCACCTGATCAGGCGTTTCGATCAGCCCTTCGCTCAATGCGAAACCGAGAGCATAATCTTCAAGATCGGCCGGGGTCGCCATCATTACGGCATAGCCGATGCCGCCGACTTCGACCGAAACCGGCGCTTCGATCGGCACGCTGCGCGTCAGCGCGGCCTCGTTGGGTTCGGCGAGGCCGAGCAGCCGCACCGGAAGGTCGATCATCTTCTCGTTCATGCCCGCATCGTAGCTCATCTGTGCGGGCTTGTCTCAGTCGGCCCGGCCCAGCCGCTCGGCGAGGAAGTCGACGAACACGCGCACCCGCGCCGGGGTGCCCGCGCCGCCCGCGAAGACCGCGTGGATCGCCTCGATGTCGCCCGGATTATATTCCTCGAGGATCGGGACGAGTGCGCCGTTCGCGATCTGGTCGGCGATGCTGAACGCGCCGACGCGCGCGATGCCGACCCCCGCGGCAGCGAGTTGCCCGAGCGTTTCGCCATTGTTCGCCTCGATATTGCCCTGCACCGACAGCGCGAACTCGCGCGCGCCGTCGCGAAATGGCCAGACCGGTTCGGCGCGGCGAAAGTTGAAGTTCAGGCAATTATGCCCGTGCAGATCGTCGGGCACGCGCGGCGTGCCGTGCGCGGCGAGATAAGCGGGCGAGGCGACGATGACGCGGCGGCTCTCGCCAAGTTTGCGCGCGGTGAGCGGGCTGTCGGCCAGCGGGCCGAAACGGATCGCGACATCGGCTTGCCCGGCGGCGACGTCGACGAGCCGGTCGGCGAGGCTGATGTCGACGACGATGTGGGGATAAAGGCGGACGAAGTCGCCGAGTAACGGTACGATGGTCTGCCGTCCATGCGCCTGCGCCGCACTGACGCGCAGTCGTCCGCGCGGGGCGCCCTGATCGGCGATCGCCTGCTCGGCATCGCCCAGATCGGCAAGGATACGCCGCGCGGCGCGCAGATAGGCCTCGCCTTCGGCCGTGAGCGCGAGCGCGCGCGTCGAGCGGAGCAACAGCCGCACGCCCAGCCGTGCCTCGATCCGGTCGATCGTGCGGCTGACAGCGGACGGGGTGAGCCCCAGGCAGCGGCCGGCCGCGGAAAAACTGCCTTCCGCGACGGTCGCGGCAAAGACTTCCATCGATCGGGCGCGGTCGCCGCCGCCCTCCATCTTTGCGTTCATTTCAAAAATCCTTCGCCTTTACCGGCGCTACTCCACCATGAATGGCGAGTCCATCTATGCGTTCAACGCAACCGAAAGGGTGGATCATGGAATATCGTCAATTGGGATCGTCGGGCCTGCGCGTTCCGGCGCTGAGTTTCGGGACCGGTACGTTCGGCGGTCAGGGACCGTTGTTCAGCGCGTGGGGCACGAGCGATGCCGCCGAGGCGCGGCGCCTGATCGACATCAGCCTCGATGCCGGCGTGACGCTGTTCGACACCGCCGACGTCTATTCGAACGGCGCATCGGAGGAGATTTTGGGCGAAGCGATCAGGGGCCGGCGCGATGCGGTGCTGATCTCGACCAAGACCGGCCTGCCGATGGGCGACGGGCCGCAGGATTGGGGCGCCTCGCGCAGCCGGCTGATCCGCGCGGTCGAGGATGCGCTCCGCCGGCTCGGCACCGATCATATCGACCTGCTGCAACTTCACGCCTTCGACGCCTCGACACCGGTCGATGAACTGATGGACACGCTCGCGGCGCTGATCGCCGCGGGCAAGCTCCGCTACGCGGGGGTTTCCAACTATCCCGGCTGGCAGCTGATGAAGGCGCAGGCTGCGGCCGACCGCCTCGGCACGCCGCGCCTTGTCGCGCATCAGGTCTATTATTCGCTGATCGGCCGCGCCTATGAAACCGACCTGATGCCGCTCGCTGCCGATCAGGGTATCGGCGCGCTCGTGTGGAGCCCGCTCGGCTGGGGGCGCCTCACCGGCAAGATCGGGCGCGGGCGCCCTGTTCCCGCGGGGAGCCGCCTGCACGAAACCGGACAATATGCGCCGCCGGTTGCGGAGGAACTGCTCTACCGCGTGATCGACGCGCTGGAGCTCGTCGCCGCCGAAACCGGCAAGACGGTACCGCAGGTCGCGATCAACTGGCTGCTCCGGCGCCCGACCGTGTCGTCGGTGATCATCGGGGCGCGGAACGAGGAACAGCTTCGGCAGAATCTCGGCGCGGTCGGCTGGGCGCTGACCGCGGAGCAAGTGGCCGCGCTCGATGCCGCGAGCGACGTCCTGCCGCCCTATCCGCACACGCCTTACCGGCAGCAGGCGGGTTTTGCCCGGCTGAACCCGCCGCTCGTCTGACAGGAACCCTCGCGATGAAAATCAACTTTCCGCTACTCGCGCTCGCGACGGGCGCCTTCGGCATCGGAATCACCGAATTCGCGCCGATGGGCCTGCTGCCCGACATGGCCGAAGGACTTGGCGTCTCGATTCCCGCCGCGGGGCTGCTCGTCTCGGCCTATGCGCTCGGCGTGATGCTGGGTGCGCCGCTGATGACGCTCACCACCGCACGGATGAACCGGCGCACCTTGCTCATCGGCCTGATGGCGATCTTCACCCTCGGCAATTTCCTGTCGGCGATCGCAGGCGATTATTCGACCTTGATGATCGCGCGCGTCATCACCTCATTGAACCACGGTGCTTTCTTCGGCGTCGGTTCGGTCGTCGCGGCCAGCCTCGTCGCGCCCGAAAAGCGGGCGAGCGCGGTTGCGGCGATGTTCATGGGGCTGACGCTCGCCAATGTGCTCGGCGTGCCGCTCGCGCCATGGGTGGGTGAGGCATTCGGCTGGCGCACCGCCTTTGGCGCGATCGCGATCTGGGGCCTGATCACCATGGCCGCGCTCCGTTTCGCGCTGCCAGACATCGGGCGCGACGAGGGCGGCGACATGCTCGCCGAACTGGGCGTGCTGAAACGGCGCGAGGTGCTGATCGCGCTCGCGCTCACCGCGATCGGATCGTCGGCGATGTTCACCGTCTTCACCTATATCGCGCCGATCCTGACCGAAGCGA
>JALDYH010000196.1:0-7581 GCA_032154175.1 Sphingopyxis sp.
CGCGGGAGCGGGCGGCGGCGTCAGGACCGGCGGCGCGGGCGCGGGAGCGGGCGGCGGCGGGGTCTCGGGCGGCGGTGCGGGTTCGGGGGGAGGCGGCAGCGTCGAGCGCAGGTACCAATTCTCGCCCGTTCCGGCGGACGTGCCGCCGCGGAACAGGAAATATTCATAGGCGCCGACCGCGAGGCGGTGATTGAGGGCAAAGGCGCCGCTCGCGGTGGTGGCGCCGTTGACCGCTTCGATCACGAGGATGCCGCTTTGCGCCGTGAGCGCACCGGTGCCGCCGGCATTGAGAACGGTGATGCCGGTCGTGCCCGATGCGTCGCCGCCGTCGATCACCAGCTTGTCCGACGCCGAAGCATCGTCGCCAAGCACGGTATCGATCAACAACAGTCCGTCATTGCCGACATAATCGCCGCGCACCGTGAAGCTGTCGCCCGGCATATTCCCGCCGTTTGTCAGATCGATCCGCCCGGCATTTACCAGCGTTGCACGCTGGTCGGCCGAGAAGGCAGCAATTCCACCTTGCTGGCCGCCGCCGAAGATCGTGCTCGACGCATCGAGTTCGAACCGCCCGGTCCCGGTCCCTGCATCGCCGAGCGTCAGGAACCCATCGAAAGTCAGCTCGCTATCGTTTGTCGCCGAAATATTTTCCCAGCCTTCGAAGCGCGCGATGTTGCCGGTGGTCACATTGTCGAAAACGAGCGTGTCGGTGCCGAGGCCTCCGGTGACCCGCGGCGATGCGCCCAGATGCGCATTGGTCAGATTGGCGAGCCGTGCGCTGTCGTCGTCGCCGCCCATATCGATCATGCCATGCACGATCCCGCCGCCGTCCCAGACGAGGCTGTCGGTGCCGACGCTCATCAATATGTCGCCGCCCACCGATCCACCGGTGATCGTTACGCTGTCGGTGCCGCCCGACACGCTGATATTGCCGCCGATCGTGCCGCCCGACAGGATGATCGTGTCGTTGCCGAAACCGGTGACGAGGTTGCGGTCGATCGTTCCGCCTGACATGTCGAAGAGATTGTCGGCCAGTTTCATGTTGATGCGGCCGATGCGGCCGCCGGTCATCCGCGCGATATCGCCGTCGTCGAACGCGTCGACGATGCGCCCGCCCGACATGAAGAAGGTGTCGAGCGAGCCGCCCTGGTTGAGGACATTGATCTCGCCGCCGGTCATGACGAAATCGTCGATACCTTCACCCTGCTGCACCTGCCCGGTGACGGTCCCGGCGCTGATCTGGAAACGGTCGGCGCCATTGCCCTGATCGACCGCGCCTTCGATGCGGCCCGAATCCATGACGATGGCATCGGTCCCGCCTCCGAAGGTGACGTTGCCGTCGATGATCCCGGTCCCGTCGACGGGCATTGTCAGCTGGTTGTTGCCGTCCGGATCGTTCAGGCCGCCCGGCGATGTCCCGCTGCTGCAGACATGGCTGTCATCGCCCGCGGTGGGCGTGAAAACACATTGGGCGAGGGCGGGGGAGGTCTGTCCCATCGCAAAGCCCGCGACGGTCGACAGGAGAATCGGTTTGAGTACATGTTTCGGGGACATAGGACATCACTCCCTTTCCGGGTCAGCGTGCCCCCCTGTCTGTTAAGACTATAAACTGAATGTTGCCAAATTGCTAAGCATCAACTCGCGGCGGTTCATCGCCCAATGCCCGCTTCAACGTCGCCTTGATATTGCGCAACAGCCGGCGCAGCGCGATGATGACGATGACGGCGGCTACCGCGAGAAGGATCGCGATTACGATGGCGAGCGGCGGATAGGCGATAGCGAGCGCGAGCAAGCCGCCGGTCGCGACGTCTTCACCCGTCGAAACCGCGGCGTTGCTGAGCGGTTCGGGGCTGACGTTGACGACGGCGCGCGTCGTCGCTTTTGCGCCGTGACTGAGCAGCGCACCTCCGCCGCCGAGCAGGAAGGCGATGACCTGCCACGCGGGGTCCGAGGAATCGACGAGCGCCAATGCGAGAAGGGCGCCGCCGAGCGGGCGGATGATGCTGTGGATCGTGTCCCAGACCGAATCGACCCACGCGATCTTGTCGGCCAGGAACTCGGCGACCGTACCGACCGCCGCGACGCCGAGCACCCAGGGGTTGGCGAGCACCTGGAGCGCGGCGAGATGTTCGGGCAGCGGCAGCCAGCCGAAGTACATCGCGGTACCCGTTGCCAATATGGTAAGATAAAGCCGCCAGCCCGCAAGAAGGCTGAGACTGCCGGCGACGCCCAAAATCTCGACGATTCCCAATGTCCTGCTCCCCGTCCGGCACTGCTTGTTCGCGCTTCATCTTGCACCCGCCGGCGCGCGCCCGCAATGCCGGGATGACAAGGCGGTTTGGCCCGGTTATCGCTCTTGCCATGACCGAAGCAGCTTCGCCGTCCGCGCCGCCCGCGACCTTGCCCGATGGTGCCATCCCTGCGGCGACGCTCGTCATCATGCGTCCGTCGGACAGCGGCGGTCCCGACGAGATCCTGATGGTGAAACGGTCGACTACGATGGCCTTCGCAGCCGGCGCGGTCGTGTTTCCCGGCGGCCGTGTCGATCCCGACGACTATCGGGTGGCGCGCCTCTACGGGCTGGGCATCGACGAGGCCGATGGCGCGGCGCGGGTCGCTGCACTCCGCGAGACGCTCGAGGAAACGGGCCTTGCCGTCGGTTGGCCTGCCCTGGCGGAAAGCGATGTGGCCGACGTGCGGCAGGCGCTGCTCGGCGGAACTTTGCTTTCCGACATATTGGCCGCGCGCGGCGACCGAATCGCACTGGATTCTTTTGTCCCTTTCGCGCGGTGGTGCCCCAATTTCAAAGAAGCGCGGACGTTCGACACGCGATTCTATGCCGTTGCGGCTCCGTTGCACGGCCATGAATTGACGGTCGAAGAGGCCGAGCACAGCCACATTTTCTGGGCCAGCGCAAAGGATACGCTGGCGATGGCGGACAGCGGAGAGGTGTCGGTGATCTTTCCGACCCGCCGCAATCTCGAACGGCTTGCGCAGGCTGCCGATTTTTCCAGCTTTTCCGTACATTCGGGCCAGTTTCCGGTCGAACTCGTCACGCCCTGGATCGAGGAGCGCGACGGCAAGACCTTTCTCTGCATTCCGCGACATCTGGGTTACCCGGTTACGAGCGAATCCTTCGACCGCGTCCGGCGCGGATAACCGGCGTTCTTTGCCACGACTTTTTCCCTATTTATTATTTACTAACATTTGTCGGGCTAGGGCAAAACGTCGTTGCAATTGCTGAATGCCGTGCCTAAGAAGGCGCTGCAGAAGCAGACCGGGGAGTTATCTCCGGTGTGATTCGACAAGAGTAATCCAGTGGACGGAGAATATGATGAACCTGCTTAAGAAAGCCGCGATCTCTCTCGCAGCTACCTCGATGATTGCGGCGCCGGTCGCCGCGTCGGCTGCTCCCGCAGCACGCGCAGCTTCGGCCGTTGACGGCCAGAGCGAACTCGAAGGCAGCACGAGCTGGATCATCGCTGTCCTCGCTCTCGTTGCTGTCGTTGGCGGCATCATCATCGCGTCGGACAACGACGACGATGCACCGACCAGCCCGTAATATCGGCTGATCGATACTGATACCAAAGGGCTCCGAGCTTCGCTCGGGGCCCTTTGCGCATTCTGGCCCCTGTTTTGTCCGCCTGCCGTATGGCGCGGAAGCGACTTAAAGCTTCAGATTACGGATCGATCGCGATCGCGCGATCGGAATCGCTTGACGGGCACGGTCCGCGGCCGCCGCCGATATGGGCGCGGTCATCAGCACATAGCCCTTCTCCCCCGGATTCTCGCGCGCACCGGCATCGACCAGGATCGTACCCCAGGGGTCGATGGCCACGCTATGGCCATAAGTCTGCCGGCCGTCTTCATGCGTTCCGCATTGCGCCGCTGCCACGACATGGCAGCCGGTTTCGATCGCCCGCGCGCGCATCAGCGCATGCCAGTGCGCCTCGCCGGTCGATACAGTGAAGGCGGCGGGGATTGCGACCAGCGTTGCGCCGTGATCGACCAGCGCGCGATAGAGCTCGGGGAAGCGCAGATCATAGCATATGCTCAGCCCCAATCGCCCCAGCGGCGTATCGACGACCGTCAACGCATCGCCGCCGGCATAGGCCGCCGATTCCTGCCAGTTTTCTCCCGACGGCAGCGTAACATCGAACATGTGGATCTTGTCGTAGCGGGCGCGGATGCTTCCGTCGGCGGCGATGACATGGCTGCGGTTGACACGCCGTTCGCCGTCGTCGGCGAGCAGCGGCATTGATCCCGAATGCAGCCAGAGGCCGTGCTTTTGCGTCATTTCCTGCAGTGCAATCACCCACGGGCTGTCGGCTTCGCGGGTGATATGGGCGGCCGAGCGCGCCCGGTCGCGGTCGAGCAACAGCGACATTTCGGGCAGGAATGCCATGACGGCGCCGTCCGTGGCGGCTTCGCCCATCGCGCGGTCGATTGCCGCAAGATTGGCGGCGGGGTCGATCCCGCTCGTCATCTGGATCAGGGCAGCGACGGGTGCGGCGGGGGGCGAGGGCGGCGGCGATGCTGGCAGGGCGTTCATCCTGTATGGCTAAGCGTCCGTCGCGCGAAGGACAAGCGCCGCGACAGTTCAGTGGCCAGCAAGGTTCGAAGGCGATAAGATAGGCCGATGTTCATCTCTCCCGCGCGCTTGCCGCTTCGTTTGACCCGATCCTTTCTTCTCGCCGGCGCCGCCGCCGCGCTGCTGCTGACCGGCCCCGCCGTCAATGCGCAGGGTAGTGCGTCGACTGCGGCGAGCACGCAGGCGAAAAGCGGCGACTGGCTCTATGTCGGCAGCGACATTCCGCGCGACATGGCATGGCAGTTCGGCGTTCTCCCCAATGGCGTACGCTATGCCGTCCGCAACAACGGCGTGCCTCCGGGACAGGTGTCGATCCGCGTCCGCATGGATGTCGGCTCGATGTTCGAGACCGGGGAAGAGCGTGGTTACGCGCATTTGCTCGAGCATCTGACCTTCCGCGGATCGGAACATATTCCCGACGGTGAAGCCAAGCGCATCTGGCAGCGTTTCGGCGTGACCTTCGGCAGCGATTCGAACGCGCAGACGACCCCGACCCAGACGGTCTACCAGCTCGACCTGCCGAGCGTCACGCCCGCCAATCTCGACGAAAGCATGAAATTGCTGTCGGGCATGGTCCGCGAACCGCGCATTTCGGAACTCGCGGTTGCCGCCGAACGCGGCGTCGTGATGTCCGAACTGCGCGAATCGGACGGCCCGCAAAAGCGGATCGCCGACGCGACCAACGCGCATCTGTTCGCAGGCCAGTTGCTCGGCGACCGTTCGCCGATCGGAACGACCGCATCGCTGGGCAAGGCGAGCGCGACATCGGTAGCCGCCTTTCACAATCGCTGGTATCGCCCCGACCGCGCAGTCGTGGTCATCGTCGGCGACGCCGATCCCGCGGTCCTCGCCGGGCTGGTCGCGAAATATTACGGCGACTGGAAAGCCGACGGCCCGAATCCCGCCGATCCCGATTTCGGAAAACCCGACCCGAAGGAACCCGCTGCGCGCGAGATCGTCGAGGCGAACCAGCCGCTTGCGCTGACGCTGGCGATGGTGCGCCCGTGGAAGAAACGCATCGATACGGTCGAGAACACGCGCCGCCTCTACCTCGAATTCATCGCGCAGGCGCTCGTCAATCGCCGGCTGGAAAACCGGGCGCGGAGTGGCGGCAGCTATCTGGTTGCGACCGTCGAACAGCAATATGTCAGCCGCAGCGCCGACGTGACGATGGCGTCGATCGTTCCGCTCAGAGACTGGAAAGCTGCGCTTGCGGACGTCCGCGGCGTGATCGCCGACGCGGTCAAAAATCCACCGTCGCAGGCCGACATCGACCGCGAGGCGAACGAGATTCAGGCGTTTCTGATCAAGGAACTGGAAAATGCGCGCAACGAGCCCGGCGCGCGGCTCGCCGACGACATGGTGCGCGCGGTCGACATCGGCGAAACGGTGACCAGCCCTCAGGGGCAGGTCGATATGTTCAAGGCGATCCGCGCGTCGGCCACGCCCAAGGTGATGCTCGATATCAGCAAGGCGATCTTCGCCGCGCCGGTGACGCGCGTCGTGCTGACCACTCCGACGGCGGCGGGCGGCAATCCCGCCGTGCTCGCGGCGTTGAAGGCACCGGTCACCGCGCGCGACGACCGGCTGGTGACGGTGAAGGCCGATTTCAAACAGCTCCCCACCCTGGGTCAGCCGGGGACGATCACTTCGACGAGCAGCCTTCTCGGGCTTCGCGCCGAACGGATCGAGTTCGCCAACGGCGTGACCGCGCTGGTGTCGAACAACAAGGTCGAGCCGGGCAAGGTGCGCGTCAACGTGCGTTTCGGCACCGGCAACCGCAGCGTCGCTGCCGACGCGCCGAACCTGCTGTGGACCGGCGATTATGCGCTGGTCGCGAGCGGGATCGGGCCGTGGGGACAGAATGAGATCGACCAGCTCACCAACGGGCGGCAGATCCAGATGAACTTTGCGATCGACGACGATGCGTTCGAACTGTCGGCGGAAAGCAAGCCCGCCGACCTTGCCGATCAGATGCGCCTGATCGCCGCAAAGCTGGCGCAGCCGCGATGGGATCCGCAACCGGTCGAACGCCTGCGTATCGGTTTCCTGACCGGATATGACCTCAACGACGCGACGCCGAACGCCGTGCTCGACCGCAATTTACGCGGCTGGCTGACCAATAACGATGCGCGCTGGGCGGCACCCGACAAGGCGCAGATAGAGGCGCTGACCCCGGCCGCCTTCCGCGCCTTCTGGGAACCGCGTCTGGCGAGCGGGCCGATCGAGGTACAGATTTTCGGCGATCTCGAAACCGTCGATTATCGCAAGATTCTTGCCGAAACGCTCGGCGCCCTGGCGCCGCGGGGCACGCTGGCGCCGCCAGCGGGCCAGCGTGTCAACTTCGCCAAACATGTGACCGTGCCCGAGATCGCCTATCACCGCGGCGAACAGGGGCAGGCGGCGGCGATGACCGCCTGGCCGACCGGTGGCGGCCTTGCCAGTCCGCGCGACGCGCGCGGGCTGGAGGTGCTGGCGGCAATCTTCAATGACCGTCTCTTCGACCGGCTGCGCGCCGAACAGGGGGCAAGCTATGGCCCCGTCGTCGACAGTCACTGGCCGACGGGTTTCGACACCGGCGGCTATCTCCTCGTCGGCAGCCTGCTCGCGCCCAAGGATCTCGATCGCTTCTACGGTATCGCCCGGGATATCGCGGCCGATCTCGTCGCAAAGCCGGTCGATGCCGATGAACTGGCGCGCAACGCGGTGCCAATCCGCGAACAGGTCGCGCGGGCGTCGACGGGTAATGTCTACTGGATGTTCCTGCTCGAAGGCGCGACGCGCGATCCGCGCGTTACCGCGGCTGCCCTGTCGATTCAGGACGATATTTCGGCGGTCACCGCCGCCGACGTGCAGCGACTGGCACGGCAATATCTGACGCCTGACCGGCAATGGTCGCTGGCGATCCTGCCCAAGGGCATGACGCTGGCCGATGCCTCGGCTTTGGGCGCTGCGCCGGCGCCGGCGGTCTGGCGGCCCTGCTGGCCTAT
>JALDYH010000197.1:0-7543 GCA_032154175.1 Sphingopyxis sp.
CCTTGGTGTCGAAGAAATAGCCGGTGAGGTTGAAGCGGACGCGGTCGTCGAGGAACGCGGTCTTGATCCCTGCTTCATACGACATCGTCTCTTCCTGATCGGCGGTCGAGATGACGCGCGAGAAGGTCAGGCGGCCCTGCACCGACGGGGCGCGATAACCGCGCGCAACGCGGGCGTAGAAGGTGAGCGCATCCGATGCTTCCCAGGTCGCGCTGGCGTCCCACGTCAACAGCTTGCCCTTGACCGTGGCGGCCTGCGGCGGGACCGGCGTGTTCGGGGTCACGATGAAATCGGGGCGCGTCTCGACCGGACGCGATGCGACGAAATCGCGCTTGTCGTGATTGTAGCGTGCGCCGGCCTGGAACTTCAGTCCGTTGTCGAACGCATAGTTGACCGAACCGAAGATGCCATAGGCCTCGCTGTCCTGGCGCTGGATCGCGATCGCCGAGGGGATCGCATCGGTCGGGCCGCCGAACTCGAAGCTCGAAATATCGAGCTTTTCGTCGAAATAAAAGGCGCCGAACTGATAGCCGAGCCCGCCGCTGTTGTTCGACGCGATGCGGATTTCCTGCGTGAACTGGTCGAGGCTGGGCACATTGTCCTGGCTCTGCGCCGAAAACTGGATGAAGCCCGGCCCACTCTCGGGTGCGAACTGGTTGCCGAAACCGCCGTCGATGTCGCCGCGGCTGCGGAAATTGCCGTTCCAGTAGGAGGTGATCGAATAGGCGGTCACCGGACCGAAATCATATTCGAGGTTCAGCCCGGCATTATAGGTGTTGAGCTTCTGGAAATTGATTCCGTCCTGCCAGACCTTGTCGCGTTCGAATTCGGTGCCCGCGCCGCCGAGGCCGACGAGGTGGTTGCTGCCCGGAACCTGCGTGTTGGCGCGGAAGATGATCGCCGAGCCGTCATAGATGCGGACCTGACCGGTCACGCGGCCGGTGAACGGGCCGTTCTCGTACTGGAGCTGGAGGCGCGCGGCGATGTCGTCATAGCCGCCGAGATCGTTCTTTTTGGTCGTTGCGATATTGTCGACCCAATTGTCGCGATGCTGGAACAGCGTCGAGAGCCGGACCGAAAAGCCGTTGTCGTCGGCAGCACCCGCCGCAACCTCGACCTGGGTGGTGCCATAGCGGCCGTAGCTGGCGCGGGCATAGCCACCGGTCTTGCCGGGCTTGACGGTGTCGAACTTGACGATGCCCGCCGGGGTGTTGCGGCCGAACAAGGTTCCCTGCGGTCCGCGCAGCACTTCGACGCGGTCGAGGTCAAAGATCGGGAAGCCCTTGAGGATCGGGTTTTCGAGCACGACGTCGTCATAGACGAGGCTGACCGGCTGCGATGCGTTGAGGTCGAAGTCGGTGTTGCCGAGGCCGCGGATATAGAAGCGCGGGAAGGTGCGGCCGAACGAGCTTTCGATGTTGAGGCTGGGGACGCGGCCCGCGAGCACGCGCACGTCGGAACCGGTCGAGGTGATCGCCCCCAGCGTATCGCCCGACAGCACGCTGACCGCGACGGGCACGTCCTGCAGGCTTTCCTCGCGGCGCTGCGCGGTGACGACGATGTCGCCGAGGCCGCTGTCCTCGGCGACGGGGGCCGTGTCCTGCGCGGCGGCGGGTGCAGCCCATGCCGAGGTGGCGAGGGCGACGCTTATAGCAATGGCGGAAGGAAAGTGGCGCATGGCAAGCTTCCTGAAACAGAGTTGACGATGGGAGAGTGAAAAAACAAAGGCTCTTTGGCTTCGCGCGCGCGCGCAATCAATCGCTGAAGCGCGCTCCGCTGACGTTCGTGTCAGCAGTGTTGCGCAATTGCTGCACTTTTGAGGCGCGCCCGGCGACCGCCGTGTCATTCCCGCGAACGCGGGGCTTCCGTCGTCATGGTCTTGCCAGCCGTCACTCGTGGCGGAGCGCGTCGATCGGGTCGAGCTTCGAAGCGCGGCGCGCGGGATAAAAGCCGAATGTGATCCCCATCAAGGCGGAAAACAGGAAACTCAGCATATTGACCAGCGGATCGAACAGGAAGGGGACGTCGATCACTCCGGCCATGCTCCACGAGAGAAGGAAGGCGAGCGCGATGCCGACGCCGCCGCCGAAGCAGCACAGGACAACGGCTTCGGTCAGGAACTGAAGCTGCACCTCGCGCGCGAGTGCGCCGATCGCGAGACGGATACCGATCTCGCGCGTGCGTTCGGTGACCGACACGAGCATGATGTTCATGATGCCGATCCCGCCGACCAGCAGGCTGATCCCCGCGATCACCGCCACCATTGCGGTCAGCGCGCCGGTCGCCGCGCCCAAGGCCTGGTTCACCTGCGCGGTGTCGACGACGTTGAAGTCGTTGACGGCGGTCCCCTGAAGCAGGCGCCGTTCGCGCAGCAGGCCGACGAGCGAGGCCTGGATCGTCGCGCTCGCATAGGCGCTGTCATATTTGATCACGAAATATTGCAGGTCGTCGTTGCCGCTGAAGCGCCGCTGCACCGTCTTGAGCGGAATCATGACGACATTGTCGCTGTCCTGATCGGGGCCGCCGCCTTCGCCGCGTTCCTTGAGCAGCCCGATCACGGTGCACGAGACATTGTCGAGACGGACTTTCGCCCCGAGCGGGCTGCTGCCCGCAACGAAGATCGCTTGCCGGACCTTGGGGCCGATCAGGCACACGCTCTTGCCGGCACTCTCTTCCTCGTTCGAGAAGCTGCGCCCTTCCTCCACCTCGACCGAGCGCGCCCGGAGAAAGGCATTTTCGACGCCCTGCACGCTGGTCTGCCAGCTTTGTCCGTTGTGGAAGGCAGTCGCGCTCGCGGAGACGCTGCCCGATACATCCTCGACCCCGGCGATCTGGTTGCGCACCGCGTCGATATCGTCCTGCTTGAACGGACGTGGCGCGCCGCGATCGCCGCGGACCGGGAAGACGATCAGCACGTTCGATCCGAGCGAGGATATCTGGTTCTTGACCGACGCCGTGACGCCGTTGCCCAGCGTTACCATCGTGATGACCGCGGCCACGCCGATGATGATCCCGAGCGTGGTGAGGAACGACCGCAACAGGTGGCGCCGGATTTCACGGAATGCGAGAAGCAGGGTCGCACCGAACATACCGAGCATCAGTCCGCCTCCCCGGCGGCAGCCCGCGCGCGATGCTCGACGCTCTCGACCAGCCCGTCGCGAAACCGGACCACCGTGCGCGCAAAAGCGGCCATTTCCTCCTCGTGCGTAACCATCAATATGGTGATGCCTTCGCCGTTGAGCCGTGTGAGGAGTTGCATGATCTCGACCGAGCGTTCGGTATCGAGATTGCCCGTGGGTTCGTCGGCGAGCAGCACGGCGGGTTCGGTGACGAGCGCGCGCGCGATGGCGACGCGCTGTTGCTGACCGCCCGACAGTTCGGCCGGGGTATGGTTCGCCCACGGCGCCAGCCCGACCTGATCGAGCGCGCGCATCGCCGCCGCATGGCGTACCGCTTTCTTCTCGCCGCGATAGAGCAGGGGCAGTTCGACATTTTCGACCGCCGATGTCCGCGCGAGAAGATTGAAACCCTGAAACACGAAGCCGAGATACCGACGGCGCAAAAGGCTGCGCTGGTCGCGATCGAGCGCCTGCACCTCGACCCCGCGGAAGCGGAATATGCCGCTCGTCGGTACGTCGAGGCAGCCGAGGATGTTCATCGTTGTCGACTTGCCCGAACCCGAAGGCCCCATCACCGCAACGAAATCGCCGCGCTCGACGCGCATATCGACGCCTTTGAGCGCCTGAAAAGCTGCCTCGCCCTTGCCGAAGGTCTTGGTGATACCCTCCAGCTCAATCAACGGCGCCTGCAAGAGTGAAGCGGAGCTCACGGGGCCGCAGCAGCCTTGCCGGTCACTACTTTCATCCCCGCGCGCAATTGCTTCGAGGTGATCGCGGTCAGCCTCCCGTCGCTTTGTCCCGTAACCACATCGATCGGCTTCAGCTTGCCGTCGGCCTGCAGAACCCAGACGCGCTGGCGGCTTCCCGCTCCGATCGTGGCGCGCTGCTCATTCTGCTCCAGCCCGATTTCGGGATTGAGTACGCTCGCCTCATCCTTCTCCTTCGCATCGGGCTGAAAGCGCAAGGCGCCGTTGGGCACGAGAAGCTGCGTGCCCGTGCTCCCGGTCGCGATGGTCGCGGTGGCGGTCATGCCCGGCCGCAAGGCGCCCTCGGCATTGGCGACCGCCAGCCGTGCTTCGTAACTGACGACGGCATTGCTGCCGGTGGTCGCGGCGGCCGTCTGCTGGCTGGCCTGCGACGCGGTGTTGCTCGATGCCTGATCGACCCGCTCGACCCGCGCCGGGAAACGGCGGCCCGGATAGGCGTCGACCGTGAAGCTCGCCTCCTGCCCCTCGCGCACCTGTCCGACGTCGGCCTCGTCGATTTCGACGCGGAGCTGCATCGCCGACAAATCTTCGGCGAGGATGAACAGCGTCGGGGTGTTGAAGCTCGCTGCCACCGTCTGCCCCGGTTCGACCTGCCGGGCGAGCACGACGCCCGAGACCGGCGAGCGGATCACGGCGCGGTTGCGATTGGTGACCGAAGTCGAAAGCTGCGCTTCGACCGCGCGGACATTCGCGTTCGCCGCCGCGACTGCCGCCACGTCGCGCTTGACCGCACCCTTCGCCTGATCGAATTCGACCTGCGACGGCACTTTGCCGCCCGAGATGCGGAACACATTTTCCAGTCGCGCAAGCTGCGCCCGGTCGACGTCGAGCGTGGCCTGCGCCTGCGCCACCTGCGCGCGCGCGGCGTTCAGATTGGCCTGCGCCTGCGTGATCTGGTCCTCGATCACGTCGGTGTTGATCTGCGCCAGCACCTGTCCCTGCGTCACGCGGTCGTTCACGTCGACATAGATATGATCGATCTTGCCCGACACTTCGGACCCGACCTCGACCTGGTTGGTCGGACGCAGATTGCCGGTCGCGGTAACGCTGAGAACGAGCGATCGCTGGGCGACCGCTTCGGTGATATATTCGGGTTCGCCGCCGCCCCGCGAACAGGTCGCGATCCCGAGAAGCAAGATGAGCACGAGGAGCGCCGGCAGCCAGTATTTCATCCAGCGCCGCCAGCGCGGGCGCGGCTTCGCGCCGAGAAATTCGTCGAGCGGCTGTGGCTCGGTCGCGGGGTCGGTCATTGTGGCATTCCTTTGTCCGGACCGGAGCTGTCCGGACCCGAATTCGCTGCATCCCATCCGCCGCCGAACGACTGGTTCAGGATGATGAAGGCGTTGGCGCGCTCGGCTTCGCCAGCGGCGAGCGCGTTGCGCGCGCCGAGCAACTGATTCTCGGTCGTGAGCAGCGTCTGAAAATCGATCAGCCCCGATTGATACTGGTTGCGCGCAAGCAACGCCGCATTGTTCGCGGCCTCCAGCGCCGTACCGAGAAGGACGACGCGCTCGCGCGCCGCCGTCAATGCGACCGCCGCGCTTTCCACGTCCTCGAGCGCGCCGAGGATCGCCTGTTCCCATGCCGCGAGCGAGCCTTGCGCCGCCGCCTCGGCGCCGGCGACCTGCGCGCGGGCGCGGCCGCCGTCGAAAATGAGCTGGCTGACCCCGGCGAAGAGCCCGCCGGTGACGACGTCGAACAGATTGTCGATCCCGAACGACGAGGTCCCGATATTGCCGGTCAGCCGGACCAGCGGCAGCAATTGCGCCCGCGCGACCCCGACGCGCGCGGTATCTGCGAGCAAGGCCGCCTCCGCCTGGCGTACGTCGGGCCGGCTACGCAGGATCGCTGCAGGCGTATCGATCCCCGCGGACCCGGGCGGAACCGGTATCGGCACCGCGCTGGCGTCCAGCGCGATCCGCACCGCGCCCGGCGGCTCGCCGATCAGCGTCGAGATGGTGTTCGCCGCCTGCGCCAGATCGCGTTCGAGTGCGGGGATGCTTGCCGCGGTCTGCGCCCGCTGCGCGGCTGCCTGCTCGACATCGAGACTGGACACGAGGCCCGCCTGCAATCGCCAGCGGGCGATTTGCAGATTTTCATCCTGTATCGTCAGCGTCTCGCGCGCGATGGCGCGCTGTACGGCCAGCGCCCGCGCCGAAACCGTCACCTGTGCCACCTGGCCGACGATCAGCCGCCGCAGGTCCGCCAGACCATATCCCGCCGCGGCCAGATCGGCGCGCGCGGCCGCGACATCGCTGCCGATGCGACCGAACAGGTCGATCTCCCATTGTGCATCGGCGCCGAGCGAGAATTGCAGCCGGTCGTCGGCAAGGTCGCCGACATTACGCCGGACGCCGCCGGAGGCATCGATCTGTGGAAGAAAGGCGGCGCGCGAGGCACGCACCCCTGCCCGCGCTTGCGCCACACGCGCGGCGGCCTGCGCGATGTCGCGGTTGTTCGCCAGCGCGCGCTCGACATGGCGATCGACCAGCGGGTCGCCGAGTTGCGTCCAATAGGCCGGGGTATCGCGCGCGACGGGTGCTGTCTCGACCGACCAGTGGTCGGGCACCGGAACGGCCGATCGAGGAGCCGTGCGTGTCGCCGCCGGCATACAGGCGACAAGACTGCAGCACCACAGTCCGATCCCCAGTCTCAACGCCCGCCCTCGGTCCATTCATCCCCCGGTTCGATGCCCGCGTAAAAAGCTGTGATAGTTCAGAAAACCAATTTCGCAAAAAATAACTGGCGTTCCTCGTGGTTTTACACGGGACGCCATGTAACGAGAATGGATAGGCGCGATGGTTTGCGGGTCCGGGCGCTCTCGGTCCTGTGATCCGGACGGCGATCAGCCTGACCGGACACCCTCGCCTTACCGGCGCGCGCGCTCGCGGTGATCGTCGGCGCCGGCGGGAACAACGAAACAGGGTCAGAAGCTGAGTTCGTCGTAGATCCTGGAGAGATCGTGGTTCCAAGGGCCCTCGTAGCGGTCGAGCAGGTCGTGTGCGGGCGATTTCCCGCTTTTGGCGATACGGCGCAACGGCTCGAGGAAGCCGACTTCGTTGTCGCCCATCGAATTGACCTCGCCGCGCGCGGCGAGGCCGGCGGCGGCGATGTCGAGGACGCGGTGCGCAAGCCGCCCGACGGTGCCGCCGCCGGGGGCGGGGGCGTCGAGGCCTTCGCTGGGAACCGCGTCGCGGAGCGACTGCTGTTCCTCGATGCTCCAGCCCTTGACGAGATCCCATGCGGCATCGAGCGCGCCCTGGTCGTAGAGCAGGCCGACCCACAGGGCGGGAAGCGCACAGATGCGGTTCCACGGACCGCCATCGGCACCGCGCATTTCGAGAAAGCTTTTGAGGCGCACTTCGGGAAAGGCGGTCGAGAGATGGTCGTTCCAGTCGGAAAGACGCGGTTTTTCGCCGGGGAGTGCGGGCAGCTCGCCCTTCAGGAAGTCGCGGAAGCTCTGGCCGGCGGCGTCGATATATTTGCCGTCGCGGAAGACGAAATACATCGGGACGTCGAGCATATAGTCGACATAACGTTCGTAGCCGAAACCCTGATCGAACACGAAGGGCAGCATGCCGGTGCGCGCGGGGTCGGTGTCGGTCCAGATATGGCTGCGGTACGACATATAGCCGTTGGGCTTGCCCTCGGTGAAGG
>JALDYH010000198.1:0-7517 GCA_032154175.1 Sphingopyxis sp.
CTTCGGTGACGCAGCATATGCAGACGAAGCTGCGCAAGTAGCCTAGCCTGCGGGCTTTTCCGATTTTTTGAGGATATGCTTCCACTCGCCGGACGTCACGCGCCCGACCGAGAGCCGCGACTGGCGGATCAGGTCCATGTCGGCGAGCTTCGGATCGGCCTTGATCGCCGCCAGCGTCACCGGATTCGCAAGCGCACGCACCGGCGCAACCCGCACCACGACCCACGGCGAGCCCTTTTCGGCGGTCGGATCGGGAAAGCTTTCCTCGGTGATCGTCATGATCCCCACGCATTCCTTGCCGATATTGCTGTGATAGAAGAAAGCCTCGTCGCCGACCTTCATCGCCATCATGTTGAGCTTGGCGGTGTGATTGCGCACGCCATCCCAGATGCCGGTGCCGTCCTTGACGAGTTGCTCCCACGCATAGGCGTCGGGTTCGGATTTCATCAGCCAATATGATTTTGCCATGCCGCCCTCTTAGCAAGCATCGCCGGTTTGAAAAGAGCGAGCCTCTTTCCCTGCATCGCCAGCGGCCCTACATGAGGGAACAGAGTCGCGGAGGCCCGGCCTGCGCCCAATATGGATAAAATCATGACTGCCGCTGTTCCGACCATTTCGATGACGCTTCCCGCCGACCAGTTCGCAAAGGATTTCGGAGCGTCGTTCGAACGCTTCGGCTTTGCGATGATCACCGACCATGGCATCGACCCCGCGCTGATCGACGAGGCGTGGGACAAGGCCAAAGCCTTTTTCGCGCTGCCCGAGGAGGTCAAGCGCGCCTATCACATCCAGGGCGGCGGCGGCGCGCGCGGCTATACCCCGTTCGGGACCGAGATCGCCAAGGGCGCGAAGGAGGTCGACCTTAAGGAGTTCTGGCACGTCGGCCGCGACCTGCCCGCCGGCCATCGCCTCGCCGCGCAGCAGCCGAACAATGTATGGCCTGCCGAGGTCGACGGCTTTCGTACCGCCTATGACAAGCTCTTCGCCGAATTCGACCGCGTCGGCGCGCGCCTGCTTTCGGGGATCGCGCGCTATCTCGGCCTCGCCCCCGATTTCTTCGACGACACGATCGCCGACGGCAACAGCGTGATGCGCCTGCTCCATTACCCGCCGGTCGAAGCACCCGCCAAAGGCATCCGCGCCGAGGCGCATGAGGACATCAACACGATCACGCTGCTCTTGGGCGCAGAGGAAGCCGGCCTCGAAATCCTCGACAAGGACGGGAGCTGGCTTCCCGTGAGTCCGCCGCCGGGCGCGATGGCGGTCAACGTTGGCGACATGCTCCAGAGACTGACCAACAACAAGCTGCCCTCGACCACCCACCGCGTCCGCAACCCCGACGCCGGCCGCGCAAGCGTCGCGCGCTATTCGATGCCCTTCTTCCTGCATTTCCGCTCGGACTATCCGATCGAGACGCTTGAAAGCTGTGTCGATGCGACGCACCCGAATCTCTTCCCGACGCCGATTACCGCGGACGAGTATCTGCAGGAGCGGCTGCGCGAAATCGGACTCAAGAAATAGATTGATTTGAGCTATACTGGCGGTTCTCCCGAGGAGAGCGGCTATGGCTTATCAAGGCGAATGCTTCTGCGGCGCGGTGAAGCTGGAGGTTGCAGGCGAACCCGAAGGCATGGGCTATTGCCATTGCGGGTCGTGCCGATCCTGGTCCGGCGGGCCCGTTAACGGATTCACTTTGTGGAAGCCCGAAAACGTCCATGTCACGGAGGGAGAGGACCGGGTCCGGACTTTCAACAAAACTCCGGGCAGCAGCCGCAAATATTGCGGCCAGTGTGGCGGCCATTTGATGACCGACCATCCAGGTCTCGGCGTCGTTGATGTCTTCTCGGCTACCCTGCCGACGCTCGCCTTCACGCCCGGGCTGCATATCAACTATGCCGAAACGGTACTGCCGATGAAAGACGGGTTGCCCAAGTTCCGCGATTTCCCCGGTGCCTTTGGCGGATCGGACGAGCAGGTCGCCGAATAGGCGAAATCTGGCCCAGTCGCGTCCAACGGTTGCCGTGCTCCGGTGCCCTAACGATCTTCCCAAAAATCGAACACCGCCTGCTGCTGCTCGCGGATGAAGCGCGTGGCCGCCGCGCCCTCCCACGGGCCGTCATAGCCGAGCAGCAATGCCGTCCCGCCGACCCACCAGCCCTGCCCCGGCAGCCGGTCGCTCTCGCGCACCACCAGCACCGCCATGTCGGGCTCGCCATCCATCGCGCAGAGGCGATCGACTTCCTCCAGCGTCCGGCATACCGCACGCATCTTGGGCCGGGTGAAACGGAAACCCAGATCGCCGAGCAATTCGGAATAGCTGACGCTGCGTCCTTCGCGCGCTGCGGCGGTCAAAATCGCACGGATGCGCGGCGCGTCGCCGAGGGCCGATACATCGGCCGGGCTTTCCGCGCCGCCTAGGCCTTGGTCTTTGGCGGCCACGGTATGAATCCGGAGGTGCGCGCGACATAGTCGGCGTAGTCAGGCCGCGTCTTGTGCAGGCCCTTTTCGAGCAGCGCCTTGCCCGACCATTTGGTAAGCGTGAAGGTCAGGAAGACCGGGCCGATGATACTTGCCAGCGCAGGTATCCAGCCGAGGTCGGCGACGATCAGCCAGATGCCCCACCAGGTCAGCGCGTCGCCGAAATAATTGGGATGGCGCGTGTAGCGCCACAGGCCGGTATCGAGCACCCTGCCCTTGTTTGCCGGGTTTTTCCGAAAGGCGTCGAGCTGCGCATCGCCGATGCTCTCGAATGCGATGCCGGCCAGCGCCGCGACCGCGCCGGACCAGCCGATGATACCCACGCTTGCCGCGGGGTCGCCCGCACTCGCCCAGATACCGATCTGCGCGGGCAGACAAGTGAGGAACAGCAAGGGCGCCTGCGTCAGGAAAACCATGACAAGCGCGGTATGCGCCCAACCCCAGTTTCGCTTCTCCATCGTGTGCGCCAGGATCTTCTTGTAACGCGGATCCTCGCCGTGGCTCGCCCAGCGGATCGTCAGATGGATCGCGAGCCGCAGACCCCAAAGGGACGTCAGCCCGAGCAGCAGCTTGGCGTGCGCACCTTCGGCCCCGACCTGCCACCATGTCCCCCATGCAAGCAGCACCATGCCGAACGCCCAGAAAGCGTCGATGAATGATACGTCGCGGATCAGTGTCGCAAGGCCCCACAAGAGCAGGATCACGCCGAGCAGTCCGCCGAAATTGATCGTCAGCAGCAAAAGGGCGTCACTCACGCGCGCATGTCCGGTACCTCATCGCGGCCGACGATGTCATCGATCGAGCGCGCCTGCCGCTCGGGGAATCGGGCGGTATGGCTCTTATATACCTCAAAAACCTTCAACATGTCGGCGCGAAAGTCGCCCGTCGGCCAGATCAGCGGGCCGAGCCCGCCGGTCTTGGTGCCATAATCCATGAAGCCGACGACGAGCGGCACCTTTGCCGCCATCGCGATCTGGTAGAATCCGGTGCGCCATTTCGCCGCCTTGCCGCGCGTGCCTTCGGGCGCGACGGTCAGCATGAATTCGGTGCGGCGCGCGAATTCCTCTACCATCTGCTGCACGACGTTGCCGCCGCCGCGGCGATCGACCGGGACGCCGCCCATCTGGCGGATAAAGCCACCGAGCGGCCAGCGGAACAGCGACAATTTGCCCATGAAGAAGGGCCGGATCTTGAGGTCGGCGGTCAGCCCGAGGAAATTGACGAAATCCCAATTGCTCGTGTGGGGCGCCGCGATCAGGATGAAGCGCCGCGGTTCGGGCACCTCACCGACCGCTTTCCATCCGCGCATCCGGTACAAGAGCAGCAGCAGGCGGCGCACCGCGCGCGCCACCAGCCCCGGCGGGTCGTCATCAATTCTCGTCACGCTTGGTCCTCTCCCTTGAGCCGAATTGCGCGAAAGCCATTCGCTGCGCAAGGGGGTGGGCATCGCGGGCTTGCGGCGCTGTCGTCTTTCTGCTCCCTTCATCCGCAAAACAGGGGAGAAAATAATGAAGTCGCTGTCCGCGCTGCTGACGTCCGCCATGCTGCTTGCGGCGCCCGCGATCGCCGCCGAGGCGGCGCCGCGCCCCGATCAGCTCGCTTTCCGCGATCTTTACAAGGAGCTGGTCGAGACCAACACGACGCTGTCTTCGGGTAGTTGCACGCTCGCCGCCGAGCGCATGGCGGCGCGGCTGAAGGCGGCAGGCATATCGGACAGCCAACTCACCCTGTTCGCCACGCCCGAAAATCCCAAGGAAGGCGGCCTCGTCGCCGTCTATCCGGGCACCAGCAAGACCGCGAAGCCGATCCTGCTCGTCGCGCATATCGACGTCGTCGAGGCGAAGCGCGCCGACTGGGAGCGCGACCCGTTCGTCATGGTCGAGGAGAATGGCTATTTCTATGGCCGCGGTACCGCCGACGACAAGGCGCAGGCGGCGGTATGGGTCGATACGCTGATCCGCTTCCAACAGGCGGGTTACAAGCCCAAGCGCACGGTCAAGGTCGCACTGACCTGCGGCGAGGAGACCAATGGCGCATTCAACGGGGTCGAATGGCTCGCGGCGAACAGGCGCGACCTGATCGACGCCGAATTCGCTTTGAACGAGGGCGGCGGCGGCGACAGCGACGGCAAGGGCAAGGGCAAGGTGCTCGGCCAGTCGGTGCAGGTCGGCGAAAAGACCTTCGCCAATTTCCGCCTCGAAACACGCAATCCGGGCGGCCACAGCTCGGCGCCGGTGCCCGACAATGCGATCTATGAGCTTTCGCGCGCACTCGCCAAAGTCGCGGACTATGAATTCCCGGTCGAGATGACCGATACGACCCGGCGCTTCTTTGCCGAAGCGGGCGCCGCGCGCGGCGACGAGACCGGCAAGGCGATGGTCGCGCTCGCGAAGAACAAGGCCGACAAGGCGGCCGAGGCGATCGTCAACAAGGACCCGTTCCTGCACAGCAACCTGCGCACCACCTGCGTCGCGACGCTGCTCGACGGCGGCCATGCGCCCAACGCGCTGCCGCAGCGCGCGGGCGCGAACATCAACTGCCGCATCTTTCCCGGCCACAGCATCGAATCGATCAAGGACGAGCTTGCGAAGGTGATCGGCGATCCCGGCGTCGCGATCACGCAGTTGCCGCCGAAACGCCCCGCGCCGCCCGCGCCGCCGCTCGACCCGAAGATTATCGGGCCGATGCAGACGCTCGTCGACAAATATTGGCCGGGGCTGAAGGTCATCCCGTCGATGGCCAATGGCTATACCGACGCCACCTTCCTCGGCGCGGTCGGCATCCCGACCTATGGCATCCCGGGCATGTGGGGCGACCCCGACGGCAATGGCGCGCACGGCCTCAACGAGCGCATGGAAGTGCGCTCGGTCTATGTCGGGCGCGACTATATGTTCGATCTGGTGAAGGCTTACGCCGGCAAGCCCTGACGCGATCTGGCCTTAACCGACGAACGCGCGCTCGATGACGAAGTCGCCGGGCGCGGCGTTCGAACCTTCCCTGAAGCCGCGTTCCTCGAAGCGGGCCTGAAGGTCGCGGATCATCGCCATGCTGCCGCACATCATGATGCGGTCGGTGGCGGGATCGAAAGCGGTCGGGCCGGTGAGCGGATGGCCGAAGAGCGAACCATCTTCGATCAGCGCATCGATGCGGCCCGTCGTGCGGAAGGGTTCACGCGTGACCGTCGGCAGATAGTGGAATTGAAGGAGCGCCTGATCCTGCACCAGCGGATCGCCGGCGAGCTGGCTTTCGAGTTCGTCGCGGAATGCAAGGTCGCTGACCTGCCGCACGCAATGCACGATGACGATCTGGTTGAAGCGCTCGTAAATGTCGGGGTCACGCGCAAGGCTCAGGAAGGGTGCGAGCCCCGTCCCGGTCGATAGCATGAACAAACGCCGTCCGGGCGTGAGCGCGTCGGCGACGAGCGTGCCGGTCGGCTTGCGGCCGAGGTAAACGGGATCGCCCGGCTGGATCTTCTGCAACCGCGAGGTCAACGGGCCATCGGGAACCTTGATCGACAGGAATTCGAGCTCGTCGGCGTAGGCCGGGCTGGCGATCGAGTAAGCGCGCAGCAGCGGGCGCCCTTCGCCCGGCAGGCCGATCATAACAAACTCGCCCGAGCGGAAGCGGAAGCTCGGCGGACGCGTGATCGTGAAGCTGAACAGATGCTCGTTCCAATGGCGCACCGAACGCACCTCCTCGACAGTCAGCGAGGCGGAGGGGGCCAGCTTGGCGGCTTCGGCAATACGGTCACTCATCACTTTGAACTTTCCTGATGTGTCATGGCGCCGGCCGCGAGGGCCGACATATCGAAGCCCGCCGCGACCAGCCTGTCGGTCGCCGCGCCCATCGCTCTGGCGATCGGACCGACGCTGTCTCCCTCGGCGAGCAAAGCCAGCGTCGCGCGGGCATTTGCGGAGTTCCCAAGCGAAAAATCGCGCCAGAGTCCAAGCAGAATTGCTTCATCCTCTGAAATCTGGAGGCACGGCATCGGTGCCAGCAGCAGCGTTTCCACCGCGTCGCCGGCCAGCATCGCCATCGCGATATGGAAATCGGGCAGAGCCCCCGCGGCATTTACGGCAGCGAATCCCCGATGCAGCCATTGCGGCGGACATTGCCCGCGCCCGGCCGCCGAAACCCAGCCGCGCATCGCCCAGAGCAGGAATCGTCCACCATTGCAGAGGCTTTCCACCGGCCGATCGACAAAGGCGTACATCGTTTCCCTTTCCAGCACGCAGAATGCGTCGCCGGCGGGCTTATATGTTATTGAGAGTCATTTGCAATTCAAGATTTTCTGTTCAGCGCGCCCTGACTCCTTTTCGCGAACGCGGCTTTCGACGGATTGCCGTCCGGCAGCTTTTGGCGAAGGAGGTCAAGGTTAGCGGACGTTACGCCATCAGCCGGTCTTTGCAGGGGGTACGGGGTGCCTTCTTCAATTTTTCCTGTCGCAGTGAGCGGGACGTCGGCGAAAATGATCTGGGCGGGAGCCACGATTTGACGAGCCGGGGCTCAAGCCATGCCCGGACATTCGCTTCGTTCAACGAGCATTCGGGCAGACCCCGATGACGAGGATCGGCCGTTCCTCACACCGACCACGACCGCGATTTTGACGCCCGGGCCAGCGACGGCAACATTTCCGATATCAATCGAACGCCCCCCGGCGGGTCGCTCCGGATGCGATGCACCTTTTCATCCTCCCCCAGCCTGGCGATCATTTTGAACGCTTCGGCTAACGCGACGCCGATGCAACGGAACGATCGTTGTGAAAAGCCGTTTCCCAAATACTGAAACTCAAACGGAGGGCGGCTGGCCCTCGCCGTCGGAGAGAGAAAATGAAAAAGCTTCTGACAATTTTCGCACTTAGCGGCTCGATATTGATCCTGTCTGCTTGCAACACAGTTGAAGGCGCGGGAAAAGACGTTGAATCCGCCGCAGACTGTGCTGATGGTGTTAAAGGCAACTGCTAGGGGCGTCGCCGAACAGGCTGAACCGGCATTCGCGGATCGGCGTTAACGGCCGAGAACTGCCGTCGCCCCAGCGAA
>JALDYH010000024.1:0-37559 GCA_032154175.1 Sphingopyxis sp.
CCCCCCCCCCCCCCGCCTCGAGGAATTCGGGTTTGTAGATCGTCGCTTTCTCGCGCGCCTCATTGGCATAACGATAAGGATCCTCGAACAGGCCCAGGCGGTATTTCATCTCGAGGATCGCCTTCACCGCGGCATCGACGCGCTTGATGTCGACCTTGCCCTCGGTGACCGATTTGGCGAGATTTTCCATATAGACGGCGCCCTGCATGTCCATGTCGACCCCGGCGTCGATCGCCTGCTCGCCCGCCTGTTGCAGATCCTTCGAATAGCCGTGCGGGACCATTTCGTTGATCGAAGTGTAATCGGTTACGACGAAACCCTTGAAGCCCCATTTGTCGCGCAGCACATCGGTCAGCAGGTAGCGGTTGCCCGATGCGGGCACGCCGTCATATTCGTTGAACGAGGTCATGAAGGTTGCGGCGCCCGCGTCGGCTGCCGCCTTGAACGGCGGAAGATAGACATCGCGCAGCGTGCGCTCCGAAATGTCGACGGTGTGATAATCGCGCCCCGCCTGCGCCGCGCCATAGGCGGCGAAATGCTTGGCGGTCGCGAGGATCGTGTCGGGGCGCGACAGATCATTGCCCTGATATCCGCGCACGCGCGCCTTGGCGATCAGGCTGCCGAGATAGACATCCTCGCCGGCACCTTCCGAAATCCGGCCCCAACGCGCGTCGCGTGCGATGTCGACCATTGGCGAAAAGGTCCAGTGAATGCCTTCTGCCGAAGCCTCGATTGCGGATACTCGTGCTGATTTTTCAATGGCTTGCAGGTCCCAGCTCGCAGCCTCGCCGAGCGAGATGGGGAAGATGGTGCGGTGGCCGTGGATCACGTCATAGCCAAAGATCAGCGGTATCTTGAGCCGCGTCCCTTCGACTGCGAGCGTCTGCAACTCGCGCGTATATTTGGCGGTATAGGCGTTGAAAATCGCGCCGACGCGCCCCGCACGGACATCTTCCTTGTAACTGTCGCGCATCGTGGGGCCGGTCGATTCCCAGTTGCTGGTCAGCAGGTTCAACTGTCCGACCTTCTCGTTGAGCGTCATCTTCGCCATCAGGTCGACGATGAAGCGGTCCATCGTCGGATCGGGGCGCATCCAGCCTGCCGCGTCTGCCGGCGCTTTCTGGCTGGCGCTCGCCGCGGGCTTGGCCATGAGAGGGGCAGGGGATAGCTGCGCCGTCACCATCAAAGTGGTCAGCGTCAGGCATGTGAGGTTGCGCGTCATCGGCGGCATGATTCGTCCTTCCCGGTCGGATTTGCTTTTACATTGTCACGCGGATTGGCCGAAATCGGCCGAAAACTGGCTGGCCCCGATCGCATCCATCTGTGTCGCTTCCCCCTATACAGCTATCGTGAAACCGGTTACAAATCAAAAAAACAACGACGCGATTTCCCGCGACTCGTCGCCGAGCCGGAGGCAAGGCTGGCTGGCGAATGAGGCGAGGGCGGGGAATGTCGGGGCGCTTAAAGGGAGGATGCCGTGAAGTTTCCACATGAATTTCAGACCGTTGCCGCACGCCGGTCGCGCGCCCGTTCGCTTGCTGCCGCACTCGCGTGGAGTTCCGCCGCTGCTGCGCTTGCGGTTGCTGCGCCTGCGCACGCCCAGGTAGCCGGTGCCTCGCTACGCGGCACGGTCAAGGCCGAAGGCGGCGTGTCGGAAGTGACCGCGGTCAACGTCAACACCGGCCTCACCCGTACCTCGACGGTCAGCGCAAGCGGCGGCTACAGCTTTTCTTCCTTGCCCGTCGGCACCTATCGCCTCGAACTGACGACGCCACAGGGCAAGCGGCAGACCGACGAGTTCGCGCTCAACGTCGCGCAGAATGCGGTGCTCGATTTCGATTTCTCGCAGCCTGATATTGCCGAAGGCGGCGACGATGCGATCATCGTGACCGGCAGCCGCATCCGCTCGATGGAGGGCGGCGAGGTCGGCAGCAATATTTCGCAGCGCCTGATCGAGGTGTTGCCGCAGAACAACCGCAATTTCCTGGCCTTTGCCGACCTTGCGCCAGGCGTGCAGTTCGTCACCAACAGCGCGAACCAGACGAGCCTGCGCGGCGGCGCGCAGGGCGCCAACGCGATCAATGTTTTCATCGACGGTGTCAGTCAGAAGGATTATGTGCTGAAGGGCGGCGTCACCGGGCAGGATACGACGCAGGGCAATCCCTTCCCGCAGCTCGCGATCGGCGAATATCGCGTCATTTCGTCGAACTACAAGGCGGAGTATGATCAGGTCAGCTCGGTCGCCATCACCGCGGTGACCAAGTCGGGCACGAACGAATTCCATGGCGAAGGCTTTTTCGACTTCACCAACCAGAGCCTGCGCGACCGGTTGCCGCGCGAGAATTTCCCGGATCATATTCCCAAGGTCCGCACCAAGGATATGCAGTTCGGCGGCGCGCTGGGCGGCCCGATCGTCAAGGACGTCCTTCACTTTTTCGTGACCTACGAAGGCAAGCGTCGCGTCGAGCCGCGCGAGATCAAGCCGGGTCTCGACCTGCCGGTGGACTTCTTCCCGACCGAATATCGGGACGCGTTCGGTGCCCGGACGTCGTCGTTCAACGAAGACCTCTATTTCGGGAAGATCAATTTCACCCCGACGGCGAACGACCTGTTCGAATTTTCGGTCAAATATCGCGACGAGAGCGGTGAGGAACTCAACAACGGCTTTGCCGCCGCCGAAACGGCGACGATCACGAAGGTCAAGGAATGGCGCGGCCTCGCGCGCTGGGAACATACCGCAGATACCTGGGTCAATGATTTCAAGGTCGCCTATGAAGATGTGAGCTGGGGCCCGAGACCGGTCAATTTCGGCAATGTCTCGCTGTTCAACGCTGTCTTGGATGCCATCCCGCCGGCAACGGGCACACGGCGCGGCGATATTTTGCGCATCGGTGCGGGCAGCAATTTCCAGGACAAGGGTCAGACGGGCTGGCAGGTCTCGAACGATTTCACCTGGACCGGCCTCGAAAACCATACGTTCAAGGTCGGCGTGAAAGCGAAATGGGTCGAACTCAACGCCAACACGCAAAACCTGAATCCGCTCTTCACCTATAATGCGACCTATGTTCCGGCGGGCACGCCCGCGGGCACGTTCAACGACACCATCCCGTACCGGATGACGTTCAACGCCCCCGTGGACGGCGGCGACCCCAATATCACGTCGAAGAATTTCCAGTTCGGCCTCTATGCGCAGGACGATTGGGAAATCGACGACCGGCTGACGCTCAATATCGGCCTGCGCTGGGATTATGAGCGGACGCCGGCGTTCCTCAACTACCAGCACGACCCCGCGATCGCCGAATTCGTCGCCGGCCGCGCATCCTACACCGCGCCCGACGGTACGGTCACGCCGCCGTACACGAACCTTGCGAACGCCAATTTCGATATCGACGACTATATTTCGACGGGCAACGAACGAAAGGCGTTCAAGGGCGCATGGCAGCCGCGCCTCGGCTTCACCTATGCCCTCGACGACGAGAAACGTTTCGCGATCTTCGGCGGTTATGGCCGCTCCTATGACCGTACCCAGTTCGACTTCATCCAGCAGGAACTCGCGCAAGGCCTGTTCGCGGGACGCACCTTCAACTTCAACAACCCCGGCGATACCGATAATGTCTGCACGCCCAGCGCGACCTGTATCGACTGGGATCCGGCCTATCTGACGCAGGAGGGCCGCGACGCGCTGGTCGCGGGCTTGCCGCCCGGCGCCGGTCGCGAGTTGCGGTTCATCAAGAATGACCTCAAAACACCCTATTCGGACCAGTTCAGTCTCGGTGTTCGCGGCCGTTTCAACCTGCTCGATCTCGAAGCGGGCTATTCCTATGTCGAAAGTCACGACGGCTTTGCCTATGTACTGGGCAACCGCAAACCCGACGGTTCTTTCTTCGTCATCAATCCCGATACGGGGCGCCCCGATTCACCGTTCGGCGCGGGCCCTGCACCGTTCGGCAGCATCATTCTCGGCACCAATGGTATCGAAACGCGGGCCAACACCGCCTATTTCAAGCTGACCAAGCGTTACACCGAATTTTCGCCCTGGAGCCTCGACGCGACCTATACCTTCACCGACGCCGAGGAAAACCGGCAACTCGGTGAAACCTTCGCGCTCGATTTCCCGGGCATCGAAAATTATCCCTTCATCGCCGCTACGGGCACGCGCAAGCATCGCTTCGTGATGGCGGGGTCGGTCGACATGCCGATGGGCTTCACCCTCTCGGGCAAATTCCAGATCGCATCGCCCAAATATCTGGCGGAGATCGTGAGCAGCGCTGCCACGGGGACGACGCCGCCGACCCGCACCGTCACCTCGATCGAGACGGAGGGCAATGGCGATCGCTGGGGCTATCGTCAGATGGATCTGTCGATCACCAAATATATCCCGATACGCTTCCTGACCGAAGAATCGCGGCTGCGCTTTCGCATCGACATCATCAATCTGTTCAATGATCGCAACTATGGTGGCTTCAGCGCCGCAACGGGTCTGCGCAATGAAAACGACCTCAGTCTTGATGGTCCGCCGCGGACGATTAAGCTATCGGCCGGCTTCCAATTCTGACCGGCTGATAGGCGCCCGGCTTGCACCCCCTCCCGCGGGCCGGGCGCCTCAATTTTTTGGAGTATCGAATGTCGTTTCGTATCGGGGCATCGCTCCTGCCCCTGCTCGCGCTGACCGCGGCATGCTCGGCCACTCCGGCGTCGTCGACCGCAGCTCCGGCCGCGAAATTGCCGCCGATGACCGAAGCGGCCTTTTCCGAAGATCTGACCGAGCGCACGTTCCGCTATTTCTGGGACACCACCGACACCGGGCGCTGTCTTGCGCCCGATCGCTGGCCGAGTAATCCCTTCTCGTCGATCGCGGCAACGGGCTTTGCGCTGACCGCCTATGGCATCGGCGCCGAGCGCGGCTATGTGACCCGTGCCGAGGCCGCGCTGCGCACGCGCGATTGCCTGCGCTTCTACTGGAACGCGCCGCAGGGGCCCGAGGCCGCGGGCACCACCGGATACAAGGGTTTCTTCTATCATTTCCTGAAGAATGACGACGGCACGCGGTACAAGACGAATGAGCTGTCGACCGTCGATACCAGCCTGTTCCTCGGCGGCGCGCTGTTCGCGCAAAGCTATTACGATCGGAACGATCCGGTCGAAGCCGAGATCCGCAACCTTGCCGAGAAAATCTATGCGCGCGTCGACTGGACCTTCGTCCAGCGCACCAACACGGGTACCGAGGCGCTTAACCTTCCCGGATCGCGCGGCATCACCATGGGCTGGAAGCCCGAGAAGGGTTTCGAAACGCACGACTGGGTGGGGTATAACGAGGGTATGCTCGTCTATGTGCTCGCGCTGGGTTCGCCGACCCATCCCGTCGGCAAGGACGCGTGGGACAAGGGCTGGGCGGCCGATCTGGAAAAGGACTGGGGCACCTTTTACGGACAGCAGCATTTGCAGTTCGAGCCGATGTTCGGGCACCAGTACAGCCATGTCTGGGTCGATTTCCGCGGCATCCGCGACAGGTTCATGCGTGGCAAGGGCATCGACTATTTCGAGAACAGCCGCCGCGCGACACTGGCGCAGCGCGCCTATGGTGCCGACAATCCGAATAAATGGACGGGCTATAGCGCCGATATCTGGGGATGGACTGCGTCGGACGGGCCCGGTTATTTCGAGGGCAAATATGGCGTGAACGGCGCGCCGCGGAACTTCAACACCTATATGGCGCGCGGCGTCAGCGCGATCCGCGTCGTCGATGACGGGACGGTCGTTCCGACCGCTGCCGGCGGCTCGGTAGCCTTTGCGCCCGAAGTGGCGATCCCGGCGCTGATGGCGATGCGGAGGCAATATGGCGAACGGCTATACACCCGCTACGGTTTCAAGGACGCCTTCAACCCCAGTTTCACCTTTACCGACGCGGGTTCGCGCTCGGGCGAGGTCGATCCGGTGCATGGCTGGGTCGCGAATGATTATCTCGGCATCGACCAGGGACCGATCCTCGCGATGATGGAAAATCACCGTAGCGGCTTCGTCTGGAAGATAATGCGCAAGAACCCGCACATCGCGCGCGGATTGAAGCGGATCGGTTTTACCGGGGGCTGGCTGGACGAGGTTCCGGCCCAATAGGTCGGCTTCGTCATCCCGGCCTTCGCCGGCTCGGGGGGAGGGCGCCGATGCTACCTCGCTAGAGATGGCGAATTGACTCTGTGTTGAATGGAGAATCGGCAGCCTCCAGCCTCATGTCGATCGTCTCTTCTACTGCTGGCCTGCGCCCGAAACCGGACATCGGACCGCGTGGCCAGTGGCCGCACCGCGGCCTGATCTCGGCCCATTGAATCATGGTTGGCTAGCGCCAGATCCATGACGTTCAAATTCCCGCTGAGTGAAACGCGAATGCTTAAATCGCTAGAGGCGCGCTCTCTCAATCCTCGGGTGCGATCGCGACGTTGAGGCTATCCAAGGTTCCCGACCAGATCAGCTGGCACGACAGGCGGGAGTTCGGGCGGCGATGCCCCGAACTGTCGAGGAGGTCATCTTCGTCCGCGCTCATGGCAGGCAGTTCGGCCGCGCGGTCATCCTCGACGTAGACATGGCAGGTCGCGCATGAACAACACCCGCCACAAAGCGCCAGCAGATCGTCGAAGCCGCCGTCGCGCAATATTTCCATGATCGAAAGCTGATCCGTTGCTTCGATTTCGCGCACGACCCCATCGCGCCCCGTGACGTGCAGATTTGCCATGATAATTCCTCTTTGCGATGATTTTACTTGGAGTTCCGCGGCCTCCCGGTATCGAAATGCCGCGGGTCGTGTCGGCGGGAAAACGATCTAATCGCTTTCGACGATGGCGGCGAACTGGCCGTAGCCACCCTTCAGGAACAGCAGCGGGTCTCCCGAATGCGCGACGTCGAGCGAGCGAACCCTGCCGATCACGATAAAATGATCGCCGGCCTCGTGCACCGCGTCGAGGTCGCAGTCGATCCAGGCGACGCTTTCCTCGATGATCGGCTGGCCATGGCCGGAGGTCCGGTGCGGCACGCCCTCGAACTTGTTGTCGGCTTTGGACGACAGGGCGCGGCAGACGGCGCGCTGGTTGTGGGCCAGCACGTTGACGCAAAAGCGGCCCGCCGCTTCGATCTTGGGCCATGTCGTTGACTTGCGGTCAGGAAAGAAGGCGACCAGCGGCGGGTCGAGCGATACCGAGGTAAAGGAACCGACGACCATCCCTACCGGGTCGCCGTCGACATTCGCCGTCACCGCGCAAACGCCGGTCGGATAATGCCCGAGGATGCGCCGGAACTCGGTGCTGTCGATACTCACGCTCATTAAATTTCCTTTCCTGATGGGCGCGCGCCGCTCGGCGTGGGCGGCGCGGCTCTCGATATGGTCGGCGGTCCCGAGATAATGTTCGATGCCGGCAAAGCGGCTGGCGAGGGCGGTGGGGAGCGGCAGGACGAGGGCGGAGGTCGCGGCCTCCTTCAGCGCCTGGACGGCGAGCGGCGACGCGGCGAGCAGCCGCCCGCACCAGCGCTCGACGCCTTCCGTCAGCGCGTCGCGCTCGACTACCTCGTTGATCAGGCCATATTGCAGCGCCTCGCTCGCGGACAGACGGCTGCCGCTCAGGATCATTCCCAGCGCGATGCGATAGGGGAGCTGGCGTATCGCGCGGTGTACCACGCCGCATTCGCCGATGATGCCCCCCACCGCCTCGGGAAGCGCGAACTCGGCATCGCTGCTCGCCACAATGATATCGGCGCACATTGCCAGTTCGAATCCCGCGCCGAGCGCCAGCCCCTGAACCCCCGCGACGATTGGTTTGCGAACCTCGACCAGCGGGCCGCCGATGCCCGTGATACCGCCCCCCACCGCGATCGGCGACGCGGCGCGGCCGTCCTCCTTGATATCGGCCCCGGCGCAAAAGGCGCGGTCGCCTTCGGCGGTCAGCGCGACGACGAATATGTCGGGGTCGTCATTGACCTCGGACCACATCGCGAGCAGAGCTTCGTCCATCGCGACGGTGATCGCGTTGAGCGCCGCCGGCCGGTCGAGACTTATATGCGCAACATGGCCGGTCTTCGAGAAACGGACATGGGTCATCGGTCGGCGCCTCGCACAGATGCGGGCTGGCCTTCGCTATTTCGAGGCGAACAGCAGCTGCGCATCATTACCCCAAACAAGCGGAACATTATCGACCGCGGCGATGATGCCGGCGCGATAGGTCGGCTTGCTGTCCGGTTTGAGGCCGAATTCGGGAATGCGCTTCAGCCATTCCTGCAACGTGACGATCACCTCCATGCGCGCGAGATGCATGCCCGCGCAGCGATGCGGTCCGGCGCCAAAGGTCGAATGCGCGATGCCTTTGCGCGCCAGATCCAGATCCCATGCATCGGGATTGCTTGCTTCCTCAAGCCCGTGCAGCGCGGTCGGCAGGAGGATGAGGTCGCCGCGCTTCAGTTCGACGCCCTGATAGGTCATGTCATGCGCGACCATCCGCGCGTCGGACACGACCGGAAACCGGCGGAACATCTCCTCCGCGCTGCGCATCAGCTTTACCGGATCAGACCGGAGTTCTTCGACTTTCGCCGGGTGCCGGGCGAGATAGATCATCATGAAGCAGAGGAAATTGACGACCGTATCGAGCCCCCCGAGCAGCAGCAGCGAGATCAGGCCCAGCACCTTGTCATGGTCCATCGGACTGTCGTCTATGCGGCTGTTCACCATGACGGTGATCAGGTCGTCGCCGTCCTTGCCGACGCGCGCCGCGATGATCGGTTCGACATAGGCGAAGAAACCCTGGTTTGCTGCATCGAGCGAGGCGCCCATCTCGGCCGGGGTGTCGCCGGCGGGCCGCGTCATCTGCTCGGCGAGCTTAGCCAGTTTCGGCGCGTCTTCCATCGGCAGATCGCACATCGCCATGAAGACCCTGACGGGGAAGATGCGCGCATAGTCGCGTTCGAACAGGCACTCGCCCCGCGCCGCGAACCCCTCGATCAGCTCGACCGCCACCGAGCGGACATGCTCCTCGACCTTGCGAATCTGGGCAAGGTTGAGCCCCTTGTCGAGGACCTTGCGATAGGGGCCATGTTCGGGCGGATCCATCCGGGTGGGAACCATCGCATATTTCTCGCCGGCCTCGCGCGGCAGGAAGATGATCTCGCTCGAGAAGCGGTCGGGATTGGAATAGATTTCCTGGATGACCGCTCCGCGCGTCGCGATCCAGTGGCCGCCGGTTCGCGGCGTCCAGACGAGGGCGGGCGTGTCGGGCGTTTGCAGCGCCTTCCAGGCTTCGTGGAATCCCTCCTCGATGCCGTCGAGGGCATACATGTCGACATCGTAGACGCGGTCGGCGGGAACATGGCCGGGCTTGGGGGCCCCGGGGTCTTTGACGGATGCGGCAGTTGCCATTTTCCAATCCTCTCAGCTCAACTGGGGGTCGATGATCGCCTTGACCGCGGTGCCGTTGCGCGTCGCGTCGAGCGCCTGCTGGGCGTCGGCGATCGAGAAGCGATGCGTAACGAGTTCGGCGAGCGGCACGCGGTCCTGCAGGCGCACGGCAAAATGCATCGCCTGATAATAATGTTTGGGCTTGGGGAAAGAGGCGCCGGCGATCGTCAGATTCTTGAGCGTCAGGTCGCGCGGCGAGATCGGCTGTGTGCCGATCGCGCCCCACAATCCGAGGATGATATAGCGCGAATGGATGCCGCTGATATCGACGCCCTCGGGAAAAGCCGGCAGGGCCCCGGCGGCCTCCACGACGATATCCGGCCCGGCTTTGCCGACACGCTCATAAATTTGCCGCCGCCGCTCCTCCGGCGGATCGGCGAGCGACACGGTGGCGGTTGCGCCGAGCTTGCGCGCCGCGTCGAGACGGACGGGCGATGCGTCGATGACGATGACGTCGCGGGCGCCCGCCTGCGCCGCGACGAGTACGGAGGAGAGGCCCACGGGTCCGGCGCCTTGGACGACGACCGCATCGCCGACCTTTACCGGACCGCAGCGATCGAAGCCGCGGAGCACCGTCGGCAGCGCACAGCCGAGCGCGGCGACCGCCTCGGGCTGCGCATGGTCCGGCAGGCGATAGAAGGGCATGCCGTTCGGCAACCAGGCGAAGTCGGCGTAGCTGCCCCAATTGGGCTTGGAGGCATCCTCGAAGAATTGGGTATTCTCGCAGGGTGTCTCTTCGAGCACGGTGCAGGAATAGCAGCGGCGGCACAGCGCGATCGGCGACCAGTAGACCAGATCGCCGTTGGCGACCGGCGTGCCCGCATAATCAGTCGCGACGCCGCTGCCCAATCGCTCGACCCGTCCGACTCCTTCGTGACCGAGAATGATGGGGAAGGGCATGTCGCCGGCTTCGCCCGAAAGGATGTGTGCGTCGCTTCCGCAAACGCCGCCCAATACGACCCGGACCAGCGCACCGCCGGGCTCGGGGTCGGTCACCGCAACGTCCCAGGTTTCCAGCCGGTTCTTTTCGACCATGACGGCCGCCCGTCCACGCATTTCCATTCTCCCATGCCATTGCGAGGCCGACGTCCCTTTGGGGTGTGTCGTCAACCTAATTTTGATTAGCACGAAATAATAGGAAGATCGAGAGGCGATTTTGCTCTTGCTGTGACTGCCGTAAGTCCAGATTAAGTGATATTTTACAGTAACATATAGAGAAAATGTAAGAGGCGTAGTGGATATGGCGAGGCTGCGATTTCACGCTGTAGACTAATTTAAATTAGCCAATTTTTCTTGATTCGATCAGCGGAGATGGCGCGACGTTCGTAGGGGCATGCAAATGCTCGTGACGAGCATTTCCATCGTGTCCTCGACCGCATGTTCGAAGCTCTCTTCCTGATCGTCGGCGCTTCCGCTGCCGCGATGGCTGACCAGCATGTTGAGGAACATGAGGCAGCCATTGACCAGCCGGCGCTGCGCGACCGCTGTCGGCAGATAAAAGAGTCGTTCGCGCAGCAGGTCGAGCGTTCGCTGAAGGTGGGGCGGCGACTCGCTCCCGAAATCGCCGAACTCGGTGGATCGGCTTCGGAGCAGGTATTGGCTCAAGAAGCTTGCATAGGAATGATTGCCGTCGACATCCTCAAGGTCGAGCTGGGGTAGCATGACGACGTCGAGGAGCGCGCGCGCGTCGAGGAGCAGGCCCTGCTGCTCGGCCTGGTGCAGCATCTCTTCGCGCCGCGGCTCCATCTGCTTCATCCGATAGTCGAAGATCGCGCGGACCAGGCCCTCGCGCGACCCGAAATGATATTGGACCGCATAATGATTGCGCTGACCCGCCTTCGAGGCGATCTCGCGCATCGAGGCGCCGTTGATCCCGTTTTCGGCGAACAGGACCTCGCCGATCAGGACCATTCGCTCCTTGATACTGCCCGGCTCGATCGTCGGGCTGAGTCCCGGCGCGCTGGCTTCCATTTCCATCCCGTTTTCCAATTTTACACCTGCCTTAAAAAATAGGACATTCTCGGCTGGAACCAGTCTGTCATCGCATCTGTTCAAGTCAAATGCTCGATCTCTTGCGCGCGATCGATCATGCTGCCGGATAGCCGGTCACGCAAGTGGAATGATGCATTTATGAGAGATTGTCCGGATAATTTCGCGATTTTTGCCACTGACCGCCGCCTGCAGGCGATCCAAAAAGGTTGCAGGATTGCGCCAAAGATTAAGTCATTGACTTAGAAATATGCAGAGCGCATGACTTAAGCAATGGTCGCAGACGAACGCGACTCGACTGACGCGGACGCAGGTCCGGATTGAGGAGAGAGCAGCCATGGCAATGGAAACCGGTTTGATTTTTCACCCCTATATGCGTCCGGGCCGCACCGCGAAGCAGACGTTCGAATGGGGCGTCCAAAGCTCCATCGCGGCCGATAAAGCCGGCTTTACGTCGATGATGATCTCGGAGCATGCGTCGCAGATCTGGGAGAATATTCCCAACCCCGAACTGATCATGGCGGCGGCGGCGCTGCAGACGAACACGATCAAATTCGCACCGATGGCGCATCTGCTGCCGCACCAGCATCCGACCAAGCTCGCGATGACGATCGGTTGGCTCTCGCAGATTCTCGAGGGCCGCTATTTCCTCGGTATCGGCGCTGGCGCCTATCCCGCCGCATCCTACATGCACGGGATCCGGGGCGAAGCGCAGGATACCGAACGGCTGAACGACATGGTTCGCGAGAGCCTCTACATCATGGAAAAGATCTGGAGCCGCGAGCCTTTTTTTCATGAGGGCAAATATTGGAACGCGGGCTTCCCCGAAGAGGAAGAAGCGGTCACCGAGGAAGACGAGCAGCACAAGCTGGCCGACTTTTCGCCCTGGGGCGGCTTTCCGGAGATCGCGGTGACCGGGTTCAGCAAGAATTCGCCCTCGATGCGCCTCGCCGGCGAGCGCAATTTCAAGCCGGTGTCGATCTTCTCCGGACTCGATGCGCTCAAGCGCCACTGGGAAATTTATTCGGAGGCCAACATCAAGGCGGGCTTTACCCCCGATCGGCAGCGGCACGCCGTCTCACACACGATCTTCGTCGGCGACACCGATGCCGAGGCCAAGCGCGAAGTGCTGGAAGGGCCGATCGGCTATTGCTTCAATCATTATCTTATCCCGATCTGGCGCCGCTTCGGGATGATGGACGGCTTCGCGAAGGACGCGGGCATCGACCCGGACAAGGCCGATCTGGAATTCCTGGTCGACAAGGTCTTCATCGTCGGATCGCCCGACACGGTGGTCGAAAAGATCAACGAGTTGTTCGAGAAGTGCGGCGGTTGGGGCACGCTGCAGATCGAAAGCCACGACTATTATGACGATCCGTCGCCGTGGTTCCATTCGCTCGAACTCGCCGCGAAAGAAGTCTCGCCGCGGATCAGCCTGCCGAACCGCGCGAGCGCCGAACTGGTCGCCTGATCGATGCCTCCAGACACTCCCACTCGCCGGCCCGAAAGGGTCGGCGATTTTTTATGCGCGCTTGGCGAAGCCGTGGAGGACGAGTTCCGCCGCCTGATCGGCGATCTGGGCAGGCGCCAATTTTCCCGGACGATACCAGGAGGCGCAGGAGTTGAGCATGGCGATGAGGAATTTGCCGACGACGGTCGCGTCGAGGTCGCCATTGGCGGTGCCGTCGCGCTGCACCTCGGCGATCAGGTCGCGCCAATAATTGTCGAAGCTCGAATAGGCGGCGAGCACCCGGCGCCGCATGTCGTCGGGCAGGTCGTCGAACACGCGCGCCACTGCGGACGAATAATCGTCGCCGGTCAACAGATAGTCGATGTGCGATTTGATCGCCACGCGCAGCCGGTCGAGGGGGCTTGCGCCCTGACCGAGCACCTCGACCTTCGACACGATGAATCGCGTGTTGCGGTAGATACCCTCCATCATAACCTCCTCGACGAGATGATCCTTCGAGGGAAAATGATGGTAGAGGCTGGGTGCCAGCATCCCGGCGAGCTTCGCGATGTCGGCGAGTTTAGCCCCGGCAAGGCCGCAAAGGCGGAGCTGGCGGGCGGCGGCATCGAGAATGCGGGTGCGCGAGGGGTCCATCTTGTTCATCCGGTCTGCATACTGCCCTAACGGGGATTTGGAACAGACAATGTCACGCGGCAAAGGCGATATTGGGCAGCCCCCGCGTCCCGGGCGCGGTCAGTTCGAACAGGCCGCCGGCGAGCGGTTCCCTGGCCCACATGTCCTCGGTATATCCCGCCGACCCCGTGATGAGGAACAGCCTGTCGAGATTTTCGCCGCCGAACGCCGGGCGCAGCCCGCGCCGGACGGGAAGGCGGCGCTCCTCGACCAGCGACGCATCGGGGGCGAAGCGGCGGAGCACCCAGCTCTCGTAAAAGGCCATCCAGATGCAGCCGTCGACGTCGACCGCCATGCCATCGGGATAACCGTCCTCGGGCGCGAATTTCAGGAAGTCGCGGCGATTGCGCAGCGTACCGTCCTCAGCCAGATCATAGGCCCAGGTCACGAGCGGCATGGAATCATTGACATAGGCGGTCTTTCCGTCGGGGCTGAACGCGGGGCCGTTCGCGGTCACGATATTGCGCTCGGCCGTCCGCAGCGTGCCGTCCGCATCGAGGCTGTAGAGCTCGCCCGTGCTGCGCTTGTCGAGGGCGCCCAGCGTGCTCGACTTGTCGTCCGCCGTCGTGCTCTCGTTCCACTGGCTGACGTCGCACGATCCCGACCAGTAACGGCCGATCCGGTCGGTGACACCGTCGTTGAGACGCGCGACCTTCGGGTCGGGAATGGGTTGAACGATGATCTCGCACACGCCCCTCTTAGGATCGACGTGAGCAAAGCCTTCAGCGCAGGAAGCGATGAATCCGCCCCTGGCGCGCAACGCGATCGCGCTGATCCAACAGGGCGGCACCCAGGTACCGCGTTCGCCGGTGGCCAGCGACAGCCAGTTCACGCTCGGCGCGTCGATATCGACCCAATAGATGCATCCGTCGCGATGATCCCAGATCGTGCTTTCGCCCAGGATCGCCTTGGCATCCCAAAGGCAGGTCCAGCCAACGCCTGCTTCCATGGTCTCTCTCCCGCTTAAAATTCGATGATCGAATCGCCGAACGGCGCATCACGGCGCCGAACCGCCTCCTTCAGCCCGTCGGTGCGGACGGTTTCGTTGAACTGCGTGCGGCTGGTCGCCAGATGGCCGCGGGCATCCATTTCGGCGGCCATGCGCTGCAGCGTGCGCATCCCCATCAGTTCGAGGCCGATGTTGACGATCCGCTTGTTCGCGCTGAGCAGGTCGGCGTCGATGAGCGCAAGTCGCGCCGCGAGCCGGGCGACCTCATCCTCCAGATCGTCGCGCGGTACCGATTTCAGGACCAGGCCGATTGTCGCCGCGTCGGCTCCGCGGATCGAATCGCCGGTGAGGAGCAGGCGCTTCGCCCATTGCGGACCGGCCAGATAGAGCCACATGTGGCTCGGTAGCGAACCTTGCGACCGCGCAGGCGGAAAGCCGAAGACGGCATCGTCGGCGCAGATCACCATGTCGCACAGGAAGGCGAGGTCGGTGCCGCCAGCCAGGCAGTGGCCATGGACCTGCGCGATCACCGGCTTGTGCATGTCGAACAGCGCCATTCGCAGCCGCTGCGATCGTTCCTGATGCCAGCAATCATCGTCGAATTTCGCCCGCCCCCGCCGGTTCTCTACCTGATCGGCGACCGGCTGGTCGTATCGCTGAAGATCATAGCCCGCGGAAAAGGAGGAGCCGGCGGCGCGCAGCACCACGCAGCGGACGCGATTATCCTCGTCGGCTTCCCAAAGCCGACGATTGAGTTCCTCCATCATCGTCTCGGTCAGCGCATTGCGCTTTTCGGGGCGGTTGAGCGTGATCCACGCGCAGCCGTCGCGCAGCTCGAACAGGATCTCGTCGGTCGTATCGCTCATTCCTTCCTCCCGGTCGGCGCCTGGGCCTGTCGCCAGGCGATGTTAGGTCAAAGCCTGAACGCGGCGCAATCAGGCCGGCCGGGCCCGTGGCCCGGGCCTTGCGTCTGCCCTGCGCCGCTCTCATCCCGCGGAAAGCTGCGGTTCCGCCGCGGCGGTGGTGTTTATGTCCTTCAGGCGCGGCAGCACCTTGCGCGCGAACAGTTCGTAATTCTCGCGCGCGACGTCAAAGGGCATGTCGCCGAACGACGTATAGATGATGAAGCTGCCGACATCGAAGCGCCCGACCATCGATTGCAGCTTTTCGGTCACCTCGTCCGGCGTGCCATGGATCTGCAGGTCGGCGAGGAACTCGTTGAACGTCTCGATCCCCTTCTTCTCGATGGTGTTCGCCAGCGCGGCATAATATTCATAGCCCTCGATCGAGGCAAATTCCTTGTTGCCGAACTGATAGAAGCTCGACGTCGAGCGCGCATATTCGACGAGATATTTGTCGCGCATCTCCTTCGCCCGCGTCCGGTCCTCGTTGACCGCGACAAAAGCCACGACCACCGGCTTCGGCGCGGGATGGCCCGAAATTTCCAGGAACTGCTTGCGGTAGGCGGCCAGATCGTCCTCAACCCGGTCCCAAGGCTTTTGCGCGATGATCATCAACCCGACGTTGAGGTCGGCCATCAGCTTCACCGATTCCGGCGAAACCGCCGACGCGAAGACGCGGCTATTGAAACTGGCATAAGGACGCGGACGAAGCTCGACGCGCGGCTGCTGGAGATATTTGCCGTCATATTCCATGACGCCGGTCTCGAGCGCCGACAACAGCGCCTCGGCATATTCGCGAAACCGGCTGCGCGCTTCGCCCATCGGCACGCCGAAGCCGTCGAACTCCTCCTTGCCGAGCCCGCGTCCGATACCAAGGATCGAGCGGCCTTCCGAATATTGATCAAGCAGCAGGAAGCTTTCGGCGATGCGGATCGGATTCTGCCATGGCAGCACGGTGACCGTCGTGCCCAATTTGATGCGCTTGGTCTTCGCCGCGACCCAGGACAGAAACTGGGGAACGTTCGGCGTCATCATATAGCCGGTGAAATGATGTTCCGGCGTCCAGACCGAGTCGAAACCCATATCCTCCGCGCGCGCGGCGAGCGCGAGTTCGCTCCGAAATACCTCGGTATCGCTGACGCGATCATGCAAATTCTGGAAGACAAGTCCGAGTCCAACATCCATCACATCTCTCCTTGCTGGAATTTGACTAACTGTAATTAGGTTCGATTGGCAAGGAGAATTTTCGCGATGGATCTGTCGTGCCGAAGCGCCAATACGCCGAGCTTCATATAAAATAACATATATACAACGATATATATACATATCCGTGCTCATGATGTCGCCGGAAGCCTCATTGCGGGTGTAGAATTATGACGGAAGTATCTTGACGGAATATGCCATTGTACAGGATAATCATGGTTAGGTAGGGAAGAGGATTGCAATATGGTGGAGGACGTTCGGGTCAGGCGATCCGCGATCGCGAAGCGGCATCCGCAATGGGTCGAGATGAGTCTCGATTCCTATCTGGAGAAGGCGACCGCGGATTTTTCCGATCGTCCGCTGGTCATCACCGACGACACCATCCTGACCTATTCCGAGGTCCTCGGGTTTTCGCGCCAGGTCGCTGCGGCATTCGAAACCTTCGGGCTGCAGCCCGGCGACCGGGTCGGGATGATCATGCCCAACCATCCGATGATCGTACCGCTGCTCTTTGCGATCTGGCGCCTGGGTGCCGTCGCCGTGCCGATGAATACGCTCTACCGGCCCGAGGAGTTGGAGTTCGTCGTTCGGGAAGCGGATTGCACCCTCCTCATCACGATGGAGCGGTTCGGGTCGCGCCACTATGTCTCCGACCTCGATCGCCATCTGCCGGGGTGGCGGACGGGGGAATGCGCCGCCGCGCCGGGGCTGCGCCGCGGACTGATTTTCGACCCCGCCGATCCGCACGCCTTCTACGCTCCTTTCCATGAAGGCCGGCAATCGACCGCGCCGCCTCTCGGCAAGCCGTCGGATCCCGCAGTGATCATGTTCACATCGGGCACCACGGGGTCGCCCAAGGGCGTTGTCCAGACACACGACAATCTCTTGCGCGCGGCCTATGCCGGCGCTCTGCATCAAGCGTTCGAGGACGGCCGGCGCGCCATCTTCTCGCTGCCGCTCTATCACGGCTTCGGGCTGGTGGTCGGCCTCCTGTCGGGGCTTGTCGTCGGCGGCGCGATCATTCCACACCTCAAGTTCGATCCGCCGGCGATCCTGTCCGCGATCGGTCGCCACCGCGCGACCTTTCTGATGGGCGTGCCGACGATGACGATCGCCTTGATGGAGCAAGCCGAACTCGGCAACTATGACTTTTCCAGCCTCACCGCGATCCACAGCGCGGCAGCGCCGACGCCGAGCTGGGTCTGGGAAAAGATCCAGCAAACCTTCGGCTGCGACGAAATCTTTACCAGCTATGGCCAGACCGAAACCACCGCGACGATCATCTGCACGCAGCCCGGCGACCCGATCGACATCGTGTCGACCACGCAGGGGTGCATCGTCGAGGCGGGTGTAGCGGGGATCGCGACCGAGGGCGGGCGGATCGCCGAATTCAAGACGATAGACCCCGAAACCGGGGCCGACCTGCCGCCGGGTTCGGCAGGCGAGCTGTGCACGCGCGGTCCGATGAACAGCCTTGGCTATTTCCGCCGGCCTGAGGAGACGGCCAAAATCATGCTGCCGGGCGGCTGGATCAGGATGGGCGACCTCGGCCAGTTTCGCCCCGACGGCAATCTGTTCCTCACCGGGCGGACGAAGGAGGTATACAAGAGCCGCGGCGAGCTTGTGTCCCCCAAGGAGCTCGAGCAGTTACTGACCGCGCACCCCGATATTTCGCAAGCCTTCCTGATCGGCATGCCCGACGACCGCTGGGGCGAGTGCGGCTGCGCCTGGATCGTCCGCGCCGACGGCGCGCGGATCGAAGCCGAGGACGTGATGCGCTTTCTCGAATCGCGGGTGGCGCGCTACAAGCTGCCACGCGACATTTGGTTCATTGAGGCAGGTGACTTACCGACGACGGGCACCGGAAAGGTGCAAAAGAATCGTCTGAAGGCGATGGCCGAGACGCTCCTGGGCGGCGAGCAGGCGTAGCAATGGCCGGCCGCATAACGCGGCCATTTGGGAGAACTGGGATGTCCACCGACGGAATTTCTTCGATTGAATCGATCATTCAGGACGCCATTGACGGCCTTCCCTATATCCTCGTCGATGCCGACGACCGCGAGAATGAGGGCGATGTGATCATCCCCGCGCAGTTCGCCACGCCGCGTCAGATCAATTTCATGGCCAAGCATGCGCGCGGACTTATCTGTCTCGCGATGACCGGCGAGCGCGCGCGGCAGCTCAAGCTGCCGCCGATGGCGCCGCGCAATGAATCGGGGCATGGCACGGCGTTTACGATCTCGGTCGAGGCGCGCGAAGGGGTGACGACCGGAATCTCCGCCGCCGACCGTGCGCATACGATCGCCGTGGCGGTCGATCCGTCGAAATCGGATGCCGACATTGTGTCGCCAGGCCATGTCTTCCCGCTCGTCGCGCGCGCGGGCGGAGTGCTGGTCCGCGCAGGCCATACCGAGGCCGCCGTCGATATTTCGCGGATAGCAGGACTCACGCCCGCCGGCGTCATTTGCGAGGTGATGAATGATGACGGAACCATGGCGCGCCTCCCCGAACTGATCCGCTTTGCGGCGGAGCATGGACTTAAAGTCGGCACGATCGCCGATCTTATCGCCTACCGTCGAAAATCCGAGACGCTGGTGCGCTGCGTAGTCAGCGCGCCCTTCGACAGCTTCTACGGCGGGGATCTGACGATCCATGTCTATCGCAACGAGCTCGATGGCGGCGAGCATGTCGCGCTCGTCAAGGGCAAGATCGATCCGGCAAAGGATACGCTGGTCCGGGTCCACCAGATCGATCTGACCGCCGATCTTCTCGGTTGGTCGACAGCGCATCGGGACTATGTCCCGCGCGCGCTCACCGCGCTTGCCGAGCATCCGGGTCAGGCGGTGGCAGTGTTCGTGCGCGATCCCACTCCCGATTCAATATCGAAGCGCATCGCCGGCGGGAGGGCGGATTATCACCGGAGCAACGCGACGCGTGACTACGGGATCGGGGCCCAGATCCTGCTCGATCTGGGCGTGCGCAGCATGATGCTTCTGACTTCGAGTACACCCAAACTCGCCGCACTCGAGGGATTTGGACTCACCGTGGCAGGCAGTATTCCGATTCGGGATTGAATCAGCCTAACTAGCATTATGCTTGGATGCGTGTGAGTGGCGTTCATCGTCGATGTTCTGCGGGCTCTTCTCAGCTTTCCATCTTTCCGGAATAGAGAAAAAATCACTTATAAACAGATATTTATACCGCATATATAGCAGTTTAGAGCTCTGCCGCTCTCCAGCGCAGTCGATGCAAACAAATGACTTAAATCCGCTTGTCATTTTGTCTAATTGTAATTAGGTTGCATTTGTCAGTCCATCATGGACTCGCGAATGGCAAAGCTTCGACCCGCGCAAAGCGGGCGGCTTCATGGGAGAGGATGGATGGACCATCGACGCAATCTCTGCGGTGGCGCCAGTGCGGCGCATCCGTCTGGCAACATTCCCCGGGATCGCGCTGCCGCCACGTCGTGTGTCGGGCTTGCCCGTCGCAGCCGGAGCCCGCTCTCCGGCCACATTTTTGCATTCTGAACAACAAGAATGATCTGAGGAGGATGACAAGATGAAGGAAGCTATCTGTTCGACGAGAGTTGCATCGGTGCGGCGCATGAAATGCCCCTTGACGGTATCGGCGTCGATGGTCTCCGTGCTCGCGGGGCTGGCCTTCGTTACTCCCGCCGCAGCGCAGACCGGCGCTGAAACCGGGGCGACGTCCGCCACGTCTCCAGCCGAAAACATCGGCGACATCGTGGTGACTGCGCAGCGCCGCGAAGAATCGCTGTCGAGGGTCCCGGTCTCGGTTTCCGCATTCAATTCCGAGATGTTGCAGGATCGGAATGTGTCCAGCGAACAGGATCTGGCGGCTCTCGTGCCGGGCCTGATCGTGAAGAGCGGCCAGAATTCGAACCAGATCAGCTTCACGCTTCGCGGCCAGACGCTCGATCCCTTCTCCGGCTCCAGCCCTGCCGTTCTGACCTATATCAACGAAGCGCCCCAGAGCGCCGGCAACACATCGACGGCCTTCTTCGACTTCAACTCGGTCCAGGTTCTGAAGGGCCCCCAGGGCACCTTGTTCGGACGCAATGCGACCGGTGGCGCGATCCTCTACGAAACCACCAAACCCGGCGACGTCTTCGGGGGCTATGCGACGATCAAGGGCGGCGAGCGCAATTACATCCAGCTTCAGACTGCCCTCGACATTCCGCTTTCCGACGCGATCAAGCTGCGCGTCGCTGGCGACTGGAACAAGCAGGATGGTTACATCCGCAACGCAAGGACCGGAAGCACGCTGGGCGATACCGACGCGCTTTCGGGGCGCGCGACCCTGGTGATCGAGCCTTCGTCCGGCTTCAAAAACACCACCGTGGCACAGTATAGCGACTTCGGCGGCACGGAAGGGGCAGGCGGCCTCTATTCCTATCACGCCTGTGGCGAGACCAACAACGGCTACACCCTGACTGCGACGCTCGACTGCGTCTACGGGTTGAACAGCCCATTCGCTCCGACGCTCGGCGATGGCCCGGTGGGCGAGGGGACCTGGCCCGGCGCGGTGCCGGGCTATCTCGCCTGGCAACAGCAGCATCCTTATGAAGTCTGGCTGAGCTACGACTTGCCGCACAAGGCGCACACGGCGTTCGTCACCAACACCACCGAGCTGGAGCTTGGCGACGATCTCACGCTGAAGAACATCTTCAACTGGGCCGACGCCTTTGCGAGGACCCCGGGTATTCTCTCCGGATCGCCCTTCGGCTCGCTTAACCTGTACAATCGCAGCGGCTTGGGTAACGGCCGACCGGGTGGCGAGGAATTTTCGACCAAGGCGATTTCGAACGAACTGCAATTGCAGGGCAAGTCAGGCGGACTCGAATATATTGTTGGCGCCTTCTATTCGAAGACGAGGAAGAAGGAATATATTCCTGTCATCGTCGGTGACGAACTGGCCACACCGCTGGCTGACATCGCCTATTATTATCACCAGCGGTCGGAATCGAAGGCCCTGTTCGCGCAGCTCAGCTACGAGTTGACCGACAAGCTCAAGGCCACGGCCGGCGGTCGCTATACCTGGGAAACCGCCGGTCTGGACCAGATCACGGGAAGCTTGTTCAACCTCACCGGAACGACGCCGCTTCGCCAGAAGGCCAAGCTCCACGACCCTAGCTGGACCTTCAACCTTCAGTATCAGATCGATTCGTCGAACATGGTCTACTTCTCCCAGCGCGGCAGCTTTCGTGCGGGCGGTTTCAACGGCGCGGTCGTGCCGTTCAACAACACCAACTTCTTCGACAACGAGACCACCTATGATTTCGAACTGGGCTACAAGTTCGCCGGCCATCTCGGCGACATGCCGACGCGGTTCAACATCGCGGCCTATCGCCAGATCGTGAAAAACGCCCAGCATTCGATTTACGCGCTGGTGGCCGGAAATCCGGCCGCCTTCACGGTCAATGTCCCGGAGAAACGCATCCAGGGCGTTGAGTTCGACGGCAACTTCAAGCCCGCCTCATGGTTTGAATTCGGCTTCTCGGGCGCCTATACTGACGCCAAGTTCACCAAGAATGTGGTGGACCTCTCGGCTGCTACCGGCGTTCCGGGTTTGACCATCCCGTTCGATACCTACACCGATGCGCCGAAATGGGCCGGTTCGATCTATACCGCGATCGGATTGCCGATCCCCGAGGATCTCGGCGAGGTCAAACTGCGGACCGACGTCTTTGGACAGACCAAGACCTACTTCTCCAACAACGAAGGCTCGATTACACCTCGCACGCAGTTGCCGGGCTATGTCACGGTCGACATGCGACTGAGCTGGGACAATATCAGCGGTAGCGGCTTCTCGGCAGCCGTCTACGCCAAGAACCTGTTCGACAAGCTCTACTACAACTCGGGCTATGTCGAAGGCGCGAGCGGCGGCTTCAACACCGCGATCTGGGGCGAGCCCCAGACGTTCGGCGCCGAAATATCGGTGAAATTCTGATAGGCTTGGCCCTGTCGCTTGTCCGGCAGGGCCTTTTCGACGAGGAGAAAATCATGGGTCGGCTGGAAGGCAAGGTCGCAATCATCACGGGTGCCGCGCGAGGGATGGGGGAATCGCATGCGCGTGCGTTCGCGCGCGAAGGCGCGAAGCTGGTTTTGACCGACCTGCGCGGCGACATGGGACGGGCGCTCGCCTCGGAAATCGGATCCGATGCGATCTTTCTCGAGCAGGATGTGACCTCACCCGACCATTGGAGCGATGTCGTGGCGAAAGCCGAAGAGCGCTTCGGCAAGGTCGACATCCTCGTCAACAACGCCGGCATCCTCGGCCCGATGGCCACCACGGCCGATCTTACCGACGAGGGGTATGAGCAGGTGTGTCAGGTGAACCAGCACTCGGTCTTCTATGGCATGCGCGCGGTCCTGCCGGCGATGCTACGCGCGGGCGGCGGGTCGATCGTCAATATTTCGTCGATCGCCGGCATGGCGGCGAATTACGGCTTCCCAAGCATCGCCTATGTCGCAAGCAAATTTGCCGTGCGCGGAATGAGCAAGGCAGTCGCGGTCGAATATGGAAGGCATAATATCCGTGTGAATTCGGTGCATCCGGGTTTCATCCAGACGCCGATGATGGTTGAGGCGACCGATGAGGGCGGCGGCGATGCGTTGCGCGAGATCCCGCTCGGCCGGATCGCGGCGCCCGAGGAAGTGTCGGCCCTCGTGCTGTTCCTGGCATCGGACGAGGCGTCCTATGTGACCGGCGCCGAATATCTGGTCGATGCGGGGATGCTTGCGCATTGACAAGTTGAGTGACAGGACTCGCTGCCCGAGGCGAAGCGCTTCCGCGAGGCGTTGGTATTGCTCTATCGGCGACAGATGTTGCGTGCCGGCAACGGCCAACGCGGCAATTGCTTTCGCCGAACGACCCCAAGCCGTTACGTCAGCCTACCCGCGAATTCGTTTGCAAGCTGCCTGACCGCCGGCCAAGCCAAGGCAACCGCCGGAGAGCGAGGAGGGAAAGGACGCATCATCCAGCATGAAGCGGGGAACGGTGTCGCCGCATCATGACGGCAACCAGCACCATGGGGATCGCCGGATTGATGATCTGAATAGCGACGAGAGTGTTTTCTCCAATCGAGCCCGCCAGATAGGCTCGGAGGGAGAGTATCAGTACCGCATGCAGCGCGATGCCGCCGACGATAGTGGCGCCTGCCATTCGCCATCCGAGGTCTGGTCTGCGCAGCGCGATCCCCAAAGTCCAAAGCGACAGCGGCAGGAACAGCAGGATCGCGGTCAGCAGGCCGAGGTTGTAATTGCCGGACGCGAGCGCCGGACCAATGTGCGCGAGGGCATTGACCGCCGGCACGCTGAAATAGCTCAGCGCGATGGCCGGATAGCGACGCCCCGACAGCGCGGCGATCGGACCTGCGAGCCATACGACGGGAATATTTACCGCGGTGATGAAGGATCCCGGAATCGGGCACGCGGTCGGATCGGCGAATCCGAAGCGCATGCAAAGCGCTCCGCGGAAGGCATAGGGCGCCCCCCGCGCGTCGATGCCATGCTCTTCGAACTGATGGAGCAGATAGGCGGCAGTGGCCGCCCAGGCCAGCCACACCATGTCGCGCGTGCGTGGCCCGCCGCGATCGGCCCGCAGGTCGCCGATGGTCAGCCCCAGCATCAATATCACGGCCAGGCTGAGCCCTATCCAAGGCCAGAGAAGCGAGAACCCCATTAGAAGCGGGAGGATATAGATCGCTTCACACGGACGCTACCTTCAACCTGCCGGCAATCATGCCCCGCGCATTTCCATGCAAAGATCCGGGCTGCCATACCAGGTCGCCGAGACTGCCCGCCAAACGACAAAAATATCGGTTTCCGGGCCTCTTCGTCCGAAAGCGGCCAGTCCGCTTTAGGCCAAAGGCGGCCGGGCTAGTAATTTCCGCGTGGCATTCGCCACCCAGGCACGACGTATCTCAATATGTCTACGGATTGGCGGCCAGGCGAAGGGCAAGAAATCCTCACCGTTCCAAATCAAAAATTAGAACGGCACGGGAAGAGATTGATGAAATTTCCCCAATGATTTCAAGAGGAAAATGGTGGACGCACTAGGGCTCGAACCTAGGACCCGCTGATTAAGAGTTCGACCGGACAGAAACGGCCTCGCCTCGCACGACCACGAAAACTGTTGTCTTGCAAGCATCTAACGGGAATGACGTGGCTAGGCCGTGGTTGGCAATGCTAACCCCGGCCCCGTCTTAACCGTCTTAATTCCCGTCCCAGAGGCGGGTGGGGGTGCCCGATGCAGCAAGTGACCGAGCTGACCGACAAGATTGTGAAGGGGCTACCGCCCGCGACCGGCGGCCAATATGTCGTGCGGGACACGCTCCCCGGCTTCTTCGTGGTGGTGGGCAAGCGCACCAAGACCTTCACCGTCCAGTGTGACGTGAAGGACGAGCTCGGCCGCCGCCGCACCAAGAAGGTCGCCATTGGGCAGACGGCGGAAATCACCGTGGCGCAGGCCCGCGCCAAGGCGAAGGCCACCCTGGGCGCGCTGCAGGTGGCGGGCAAGTTCGAGGAGCGCCGGAAGGAGTGGACCCTAGGTGAGGCATGGGACCACATGAAGGAGTACGAGCTGCCCCGGAAGGGCTCCCGGCCGCGCACCGTCGATGGCTACGATAAGACGATCAACCGGCTCATGAAGGCGTGGCTGACCGTCCCGCTCCGCAAGTTCGCCGAACACCCCCGGCTGGTCGAGGAGCGGCATCACCAGATCACCCGCGACAACGGGCCCTATGCCGCCAACCATTTCGGCCGGGCCTTCCGGCGGCTCTACCGCTACGCTCAGGCGAAGCTCGACCGGACGTTGCCAGTGGTCCAGTGGAGCCAGGTCATCACCTGGAATGCCGAGGCCCGCGATAGCAGCGGCATGGACGTTACCGAGCTGGGCACATGGTTCGCCGAGCTGGACAACGTGAAGAACGAGGTGCGGCGCGAGTTTCACCTGTTCACGCTCCTGTCGGGCTCGCGCCCCGATGCGCTCAGCAAGGCCAAGTGGGCGGACCTCGACTTGCGCCGCCGGGCGCTCCGCATCCCTGAGCCCAAGGGCGGCCCCGACCGGGCATTCGCCATCCCGCTCTCCCGGCCGATGCTCGCCTGCCTGATCCGCACCCGGAAGGCGGGCCGGAAGCTCGCGCCCCGGCAAGCCGCGACCTGGGTGTTCCCATCGCCCGACAGCGCCAGCGGGCATATCGCCGAATGGAAGGAGGACCGCTCCGACCTGTCCAAGTGGGGGAAGCAGCTCCGCCAGACTTATGTGATCGCGGCCGAGACGCTGGACATTTCCGAGCGGACCTTGAAGCGGCTGCTCAACCACAAGACGCAGGACGTCACTATGGGCTATGGCGACCGGGACCGGATGTGGCCGCGCCTTCTCGAAGAACAGGCCCGGATGTCCACCTATATCATGGGCCATGTCCCCGCGAAGAAGGACGACGAGGCGGCGCAAGTTGAGGAGCGCGCCGCCGCCTGACCGTCTTGCCTCGGCAATACAGTTTATCAGTTTAAACGCCTGCAACGGTATGCGGTCTTGCGAGGCGTCGCGCGGCAATCTAAATGTCACGTGTCGCTGGCGCTTTCGTCGCCGCACACGGCCAATCGGATAGAGTTTCCTGCGGGGGCTCGGTCTGGTGCCGGCAGAAAAGGAGAACCGGTAGAGCTCCGCTCCCGGATGGTTGGCCCGAAAGAAAGGGCTGCTTTTCTGCCGAAAGCCCGGAGCCGTGTCTTTAGTTGATGAATCATGGGACAAGTTGGCCGACCACGTCGCCGAAATTGTCGCCCAATACATTCGAGCAAATCCCCCAATCCCGACGCCCTGGTTCGCCCCCGAGGATGCGGCCGCATATCTGCGGCTCACGCCGCGCGGGCTGGAGGACATGCGCGGAAAGGGTATCGGGCCGCGCTACCACAAGGCTGGCGCGCGCGTCGTCCGTTACCATGTGAGCGACCTCGACGCCTGGCTTCTCTCAGATGGAGGGGAGCATGGCTGACAATGAAAAGCCCGCCCCGGTGGGGACCGGAGCGGGCCTGACCGAAGCCAACCACCAGTCGGCAGGATCGTTCGCAACAGCACAGAAGGCAATCAGTTTGGCCCCGATATGGGCCGATGTGCTGGACTATATGGTGTCGCAGCTCAGCCTCGCGACGCGCGCGGCGATCACCGAGGCGATTGAGCGCCGACCCGCCAGCATCGCCGGGCTCCTGAACATTGCGGACGAACACGGCGCGCGACATGAGCCGGTCGCGGCTTACTTCGGATGGCTGCACCCTGCGCGGCGCGATCACCACGGCGCGATCACCGGGCCCGCGCGGGACTGGCAGAACCTCTATCAGCGCGGCCCGGCCAACCTGCTTGCCATGCTGCCCCTCTTGGACCGGGAGACGCTTGCAGCCCTGGGCCTCTGCCGCGCCTCCCGCGCGGATGGGGACCGGCGCGTGTCACTGATGAAATGGCCGCTAGCATGACGGCCGCTCCCGACACCCCTGCCGCCGTCGCCTTCCTCCGCAGCTACGAGCCCGAAGGCCCGTGGGTGCTGACTGCAATCCGGCCCGACCGTAAGTCCATCGACACCAGTACCTTCCGGCCCGGCGAAGATGCCAAGCTCGCCGCCTGGCTGGGCAAGCACAACGGCAACCGGAACATCTATTTCAGCGTGAACCGGCCGCTGCGCGACCTGACCAAGAAGGCCGAACGGGAGGACATTGCTGAGGTTCGGTGGCTCCATGTGGACATCGACCCGCGCGCCGGGGAGGACATGGAAGACGAGCGCGCCCGCGCCCTGGGCTTGCTGACCGGGAAGCTCCCAGCGGGCGTTCCCGCGCCCACCGTCATCATCTTCTCTGGCGGCGGCTATCAGGGTTTCTGGCGGCTGGAAACGCCAATCCCAATCGACGGCGATCTTGCCTCGGCCGAGGATGCCAAGCGCTACAATCAACAGCTTGAAGTCCTGTTCGGCGCGGACCAGTGCCACAACATCGACCGGATCATGCGGCTGCCTGGCACCATCAACGTGCCCGACGAGCGCAAGGCGAAGAAGGGCAGGGTCCCGACGCTTGCCACACTGCATTCGTTCGAGCCTGCCAACGTCTATCCGCTCTCGCGTTTCACGCCCGCTCAGGCGGTGCAGATGGCCGGGGACAACGGCTTCGGCGGCGGACATACTGTTCAGGTGCCGGGGAACGTCGAGCGCTTGGCGGACGTGAACGAGCTCGATGAATGGGGTGTCCCCGACCGGACCAAGATCATCATTGTGCAGGGCCGCCACCCCGACGAAACCAAGGTCGGGGACAATAGCCGTTCCGCCTGGGTGTTCGATGCGGTCTGCGCCTTGGTTCGCGCGGACGTGCCCGATGATGTGATCTTCGCGATCCTGACCGATCCCGATTTCGCGATCAGCGAGAGCATCCTTGAGAAAGGGGCGAACGCTCGGAAGTACGCTGTCCGCCAGATTGAGCGAGCGCGGGAATATGCAGTCGACCCGTGGCTCCAGAAGCTGAACGAGGAGTTCGCGGTAATCGGCAATATTGGTGGCCGCTGTCGCGTGGTTGAGGAGGTCATTGACCACGCCCTCAACCGCACCCGGCTCACCCGCCAGTCGTTCGACGATTTCCGCAACCGGTACATGAATCAATATGTGCAGGTCGGGGTGGACGAGAAATCCGGCATGCCAAAGATGAAGGCGGTCGGAGGTTGGTGGCTTGGGCATCCCCGGCGGCGGCAGTTCAACACGATCACGTTCGCGCCGGGCCGGGAGGTGGAGGGCACCTTCAATCTCTGGAAGGGCTTTGCCGTCGCTGCCAAGCCGGGTGACCTGCACGAAACCTTCCTCGTCCACGTCCGCGACAATGTCTGCCAGGGCGACGAGGAGGCTTACCGCTATCTGTTGGGTTGGATGGCCCGCGCGGTTCAGTACCCAGGCGAACAGGGCGAGGTGGCCGTTGTGCTGCGCGGCGGAAAGGGCACAGGCAAGAGCTTCTTCGCCAAGCACTTGGGCAGGCTGTTCGGCCGTCACTTCCTGCACGTCAGCAACCCGTCGCACTTGGTCGGCAACTTCAACAGCCACCTGCGCGACGCGGTCCTGCTATTCGCGGATGAAGCCTTCTACGCGCGGGACAAGAAGCACGCATCAATTCTCAAGACCCTCATCACCGAGGACACGTTGCAGATCGAGGCCAAGGGCGTCGATGTTGAGACCGCCCCGAATTACGTCCACCTCATTATGGCGTCGAACGACGAGCACGTGGTCCCTGCGTCGGGCGATGAACGCCGGTTCTTCGTTCTCGACGTGGGCGAGGGGCAGCAACAGAACAGCCAGTACTTCGGCCGGATCGCCACCGATCTTGAAGGGGGTGGGTATGAAAGCCTGCTGCACTTCCTGCTGACCTACGACCTATCCGGCTATGACGTTCGCTCGGTTCCGCAGACCAATGCGCTCAAGGAACAGAAACTCCAGACGGCCGAACCGTGGCTGGCGGCGATCATCAGCATGGCGGAACGGGGCGAAACCCCCGACCATGATGGCTGGAAGCTCTGGGATGAGCGCAAGGCCGATGAGGTGTCGGTTCAGGGCATCATGGAGGCGGCCGGGCTCGACCCCGAAAACCGCTCCCAGCGCATGGCCGTCGCCAAGGCTCTCGAAAAGCTCCACCTAGTCGAGCTCGATGAGGACAAGAAGGCCCTCAAGCGAAAGGCCGATGTGCTTTGCGCCATCGAACGCGGCATGCCGCCAAAGCCCCTCAAGGGTGGGACCTATCCGAACGCGACTGTGCGGCGAATGCAGCGCTGGATGTACCGCCTCCTCCCCTTGGGCGTCGTTCGCACCCGTCTCGCGACATACCAAGCTGAATGGGACGAGAGCGTGGGCGGCTGGCAACTCCGGGGGGATCAGGAATGATGGCGCTCGGGACCTTGGGCACGGAGGGTGGCAAGCACGGAGGAAGGCATGGAGGGTGCTATTTTGCCATGTTCCTCGTGGGTTACGCCCAAGTTCCTCCGTCCTCCGTCCCCTCCGTCCACAATCTGTTCGCTAGGCCCAGAGGGTCGGCGGTGGCCGGTAGGCTGCGATGGTTCCTCTACTCTTCTTCCTTGGAGGAGTTGGAGGGTCGGAGGATTGAAGTAGCAAACCCTAGCAACGCTGAGGTTTTCGCTCCCTCCGACCGCTCCTCCGACCACGTGCCCTTGGGCTTTGGGGACGGAGGATCACCCGCCGCGCCACCGGGGCATAGGGGGGCCGAGCGCCAGCCAACCGCGCCCTCGTGCCTACTAAAAAAGAGAGCCGAAACGGCCGCAGCAGGGCCCCGACGCGGCCCTGCTAACTGGCAATTAGCAGGTCTGCGGCCGCAAACCCCTAGTGCTGCCAGCCATTTCGGCGGCTGCGCTCCAATTAAGACGGTGAAATCGACGGGAAACCTCAGTGGAAAGCGCTATGGAACAAACGATGAACAATGATCCGCCCTCCAGCTCGAACCTGCCGACCACGCGCGGGCCCGATGGCATGGTGACGGTCCATGCCCCCGGCCTCGACATCATCACGACGATGGCGCGGAACGGCCACCCCGTCACCTCTATCGCCGCCGCCCTGGGCATGTCCGCCAGGGTGATGCGCGAGTGTCGGAAGCGCCAGCCTGAGGTGGAGGAGGCCTTTGCCGTTGGGCTCGGCGGGCTCGAACACGAGTTGGTCCACAGCCTGTTGGAGGCGGCCCGGAAGGGCCAGGTGGCGGCTGCCATGTTCCTCCTCAAGTGCCGCCATGGCTACCGGGAGACGGGACAGGCGGACAGTGCCCCCACGGTCGCGGTGCAGATCAACTTGCCCGCCGCGATGGAGGCCAAGGCCTATACCGCGATGATCGAGGCCGAGCGGCAGGGGGAGGCGAGCCATGTCTAAGCTCACCACGCCCACCGCCTGGCAGGAGCGGGTGCTGGCGATCCCCGAAGACCTCAACATCGCCATGCTCGGCGGCCGTGGCTCCGGCAAGACGACCGCCCTGGCGCTCCTCGCCCTGCGTCACTGCGTCCAGTACGAGGACAAGGCCCGCGTCCTGATCCTGCGCGCTACCTACAAGTCGCTCGCCAACCTGTGGGACGAGCTTGAGGCCCTGTTCCGCGATGCCTTCCCCGGCGGCATCAGCTCGAACCGCGCCGACTTCGTGATCCGCTGCCCGAACGGGGCCGTCGTCACCCTGGGCAACCTGTCGCAGAAGAAGGACGTGGCCAAGTGGCAGGGGCAGGAAGCGAACCTGCTGGCGGTGGACGAGATCACCAATTTCACCACCCTGCGCCACATCAATATGCTGCGCGCCAACCTGCGCGGCCCGGCTGGCATCCCGACGCGGATGATCGTGCTCGGCAACCCCGGCGGCCCGCTCCATGCCACCATCGCCCGGCTGCACGTCACCAGCCGCATCCCGTGGCGGCCCTACGAGCTGGACGATGGTTCGCGCTGGGTGTTCGCGCCCTCGACCTACCTTGATAACCCGACCATCGACACCGAACGCTATGCCCGGTCGATCATCGCAGCATCCGGCGGCGATCGCGCGCTGGCCGAGGCCTGGCTGAACAACAACTGGTCGGACCTCGCCGGAGCCTTCTTCGCAGACGTGTTCGGCGATCACTGCATCATCCCCGACAGCACCTTCCGCGTCCCGAAGGGCCCCGTATCGCAGCACGGCTGGTATAGCTGCGTCGCGCTCGACTGGGGTTGGTCAGCGCCGACCGCCGCCATGCTCGCCATCCAGCCGCGCCAGCCCGGCCTCATCGGGCCCGGCGGCCAGGTGTTCCCCAAGCATTCGTGGATCATCGTGGACGAGGTGCATAGCGCCCGCGCCGACGATCCCAACACCGGCAAGGGCTGGCCGCCGCAGATGGTGGCGGAGGAAGTGCTGGCCGCCTGCGAGCGCTGGAACGTCCGCCGCTATGGCGTGGGCGACGACGCGCGCGGGCTCCAGAATGACACGCTGCTGGAACAGCTCAGCAAGTACGGCCTGCAACTGGTCAAGCCCCGCAAGGATCGCATCTCTGGCTGGGTGAAGGTGAAGGCGATGATGGCGGCCGCCCGCGATGGCGACCCCGACACGCCCGGCCTCTGGATTTCGGAGCGCTGCCGCTACGCGCTCGAAACCCTGCCGCTCCTCCCCCGCGACGATGTGCGCCTTGAGGACGTGGACACGACCGCCGCTGACCACGCGGCCGATGCCATCCGATACCTCGTCAATTCCCCCGTGATGCTGGCCAGTCACGGTCGGATCAGTGCCGGCCATTACTAGGAGACCAACCATGCCCCGTTTGCTCGATGACAGCACCCCGATCCGGCCCGACGTGCCGCTCGGCCTCCACCCCGACAGCCTCTTGGGCATCGGGGAGCCCCTCAATGCCGAAGGCACCCTGGGCACCAATGTCCTTGCCGCCGCGCGGGAGAGCCTGCGTCTGTGCTACGACCTGTTCGGCCGGATGAACGATGCCGAGCGGGACTTGCAGGCGATGGCCGATCCCGCCCGCCGTCGCCAGCATCCCGCCGAACGCGGCGGTCGTACCGACTATACCGACAACGTGCGGATGAAGAATGGCAGGCCCACCCGCGTCGTTGACGCGGAGGAGTTCATTGCGGCCGCCGAACAGGCTTTCGCCCGCGTGAGCCCGGCCATCGACCGGCGGGTGAAGGAGCTGAACGGCTACCGCGATACGCTGGCCCAGCGGGTGGCGGCGGCGCTCGACCACCCGGCGCGCAAGACGCCCGAAGGGCTCGCGCTGGCGGCTGAGGTGCGGGCGCACATCAAGGCCATGAAGAAGCCCGACGAGCGGATGAAGTTCGTGGCGCAGGCGGTCGATGCCGAGGACGTGGCGACCGTGGCGGCCGTGCTCCATGCTCAGCCGTTCCTTTCGGGCTTCGATCCGGCCACCCACGCCACGCTCCGGGCCCGTGCCGCCGCCAAGTTCGCCCCGGTGGATGATGCCCAGCTCGCCGCCACCGACGCGGCGATCAAGCACGTCACCGCGTCCGGCTCGGCCCTGGTGAAGCGGTATGGCGACATCACCTCCCTGCGGAATGCCCCGGCGGCGAAGGCCGCCAAGAGCATCAAGGCGCTGGAAGGGGCGGGCCGGTGAGGCAGCCAGACCCCATCTCCATCATGCTGGCGGACGGCTACGTTGCCCGCCACGGCACCAGCCCCAAGCGCGAAACGGCGGCAGAGCTTGGGGCCCGGCTCGTCCGCGAGGCCCGCACCGTGGCGCTGGACCGCGCGCTCGCCAACCTCAGCCGGGGTGTCCATGCCCACCAAGCCGATATCGACCTGTTCGAGGGCGATCCCCGTATGCACCTTCGCTATCTCGACGCCTTCGATGAGGCGCTGGCGCTGCATGGCGACGAGCTGGGCTGGGAACCTGAGCCCGATCCCGAACCGGACCCCGACCAATCCCCCGATGATGAAGGAGAGCAGGCATGATGCGTCCCCCTGGCGGTCCCCGCTATTCGCCGCCGCGCCAGACGAAGGCCATTCAGGGGCCGGGCACGGTCCCGCCGCCGAAGAAGGGCAACCATCAACCCGCGAAGGGAAGCAATCCCCGGCCGTCGAAATGAGCGAGCCGAGGATTGCAGCGCTGCACTTCACGCCCCGGCCCGGCTCACCCTGGGCACAGGTCCGGTTGGGCATGACCTGGGCTGAGGTGCGTTCGCTGGGCTTGCTTCGGACGGAGCTGAGTCACCGGGTCCGCCAAGGCCGGATCGTTTTCGATCCGCCGTTGACCCGGAAGGGTCAGGTGATCGCTGCCGACAAGGGCGGGGCAGGCGTCGAGCTCGTGCCCCCGCGTTGTCAGGTGCGACCGTGCCTGTGCTGCCGCCGCCCCTTCGAGAGCGAGGGGCCGGGAAACCGGATGTGCGTCGAGTGCCGCGCCCGCAACGTCAGCCCCTACGCCATCTGATCCAGATAGTTGTTGTCTTCTACGCAGGCCCGCGAGATCGCTCTGCTCGCATCTCATTGATGCGCTTGAGAAAAGGAGCGACGACATGACCACTGACAACGTCTCGACCGTTCTCGCGACCGCGCGTGAGGCGCGCCGCCGCGACCAGGCTGCCACCCCGAAGGCAGCGAAGCCCGCCGCCCGAAAGGCGGCCAAGTCCGCCACCCCGAAGGCGGCCGCGAAGCCCAAGGCCGCCCGGCCTAGTGCAGTCGCATCCATGATGGACAAGTTCCTCGCCGCCGTTGCCGATCAGGCGTTCGAGGTTGAGGCCACCGCGAAGAAGATGGGCGTCGCGCCGAAGATGGTCCGCAACTGCATCGACCAGCTTCGCCGCAAGGGCGGCAAGGCGGCCGTGGCCAATGTCGGCAAGGGCACCTTCCAGCTCGCCGCCAAGTGACCTACGCGGCCCCGGCCGCGCTCCTACCAAGCCGAATGGGGCCGTCTCGCGAGGGGCGGCCCCATTGCTGTTGGGCTATGCCAGGCGGACGGTTTCGACCGTCTCGTTCAACATCCTCGCCACCGCCCGCGCTTCATCGAGCCCAGTCCCCTCGGGCAGGTTGAGCGTGACATCGCGCCCCTCGGGCAGGCCGATCCGATCCTTTAGCTCAAGGACCACGAAGCAGGGCTGACCGACCTCCCGCTCTTTTACCGTCGCTGTGAAGTTCCGCATGACTACCTCCGCTCCCCTGGGCTTATGGCTCTGCCACCGCCGCTCGACAATTCCTGTGGAAAAGTTCGCTCACAGCGAAGAAAGTTCTCGACAGGAGCCTGCCGATCTGCCACCTCATACCTGTCGTAGTCAGAAAAGGGGACTGCCATCATTCACTGAAGGGCAACCTTCGCGGGGGGTGTGAACCTCCTACCAAATGGGCCGTGTCACGCGATGCGAGGCGGGCCCCGCGCGGCCCCCGATGGCGGGGGACCGCGCAGGCGATCAGGGTAATCACGTTCCTTCCCCACCTTCTTAGCCAGATGGCAGCGCCACCGTTCCCGGTGGTTGGCGAAGAAGGAGAAAGTCGATGCTTCATCGGGACGACGACAAGGAACGTGGGCGGTTGAGTTTGGAGAATAAGCCGAAGTGGGCGAACCGGTTGGTAAACCCGCAGACGCTGAAAGTGATACTGACGGCTGGGCCTTGGATTGCGAAAATCCTGCGTCTGGCGATTGAGTTGGTGAAGCTGTTCAAAGGATGATCCGCCACCCTGCATTGCAGTTGTAATTGCAAGGAACCCACATGCTTGGTGAAGCCCTCAGGCTCATTCGCGTATATCACGACCTGAAACAGAAGCAGGTCGCTGAGAGGCTCGATATCTCCACTTCATACCTTTCCGAGATTGAGAAAGGGCACAAGACGCCCAGCCTGGAATTGATCCAGCGCTATTCAGACACCTTCGGGCTCCCGGTATCTTCCATCATGTTCTTCGCCGAAAGCGTGGAGGAGGGTGGCGCGTATGATCGCGCTCGTACCTTCGTCGCTGGCAAGATGGTCGGTCTGATGCAGTTTCTTGAAGCGCGCTCGGACCGCGTCCATGCTGAGTAGGCCGACGCACCCTCTCGATCAATCGCAGCTCTACAAGCTGCGTAACCGCTCGAAGCTCGCGGCCATGCTTGGGGTTTCGACGGTCGAGCTCCGGGCCCTGTCGGCCGGGGCCACCCTGTATTCCGAGTTTGACATACCGAAGAAGTCGGGCGGGGGAGTGAGACACGTCGAAAACCCCTGCCGAGCATTGAAGCGGGTCCAGGCCAAACTGGCTCGGCTACTGGCGAGGATCAGCCCTCCCGAGTTCCTGTTCTGCCCGGTGAAGAAGCGCTGCTATGTGACCAACGCGGCCGCGCATCGTGGAAACCGCGTGGTCCAGTGCCTCGACATTCGGAAGTTCTTTCCAAGCACCCCTCAGCGGCGGGTCTTCTGGTTCTTCCATCACGTCCTGCAATGCGAGCGGGATATCGCTGGGCTCTTGGCGAACCTCGCCTGCTACCAGGGTCATTTGCCTACCGGCTCCCCCTTGAGCCCCATCATGGCGTATTTCGCCTACTACGACCTGTGGGGCCGGATCGCCGATTTCTGCAAGCAGCGCGGCTACACCTTCACCGTGTACATTGACGATGTGACGATCTCAGGCCGCCGGGTGCCCAAAGCCGATATCTGGGAAGTGCGGAAGATGATTCACGGGATGGGCCTGCGCTACCACAAGGAAAAGACGTTCGTGGACCGACCGGCGGAGGTCACTGGCGTCGTGTTGAAGGGTGGGAAGCTCGTCGCCCCTTTCCGCCAGCATAGGAAGATGCACGAAGCCCAAGGCCTGTTAGCCGAGGCGACGGAGGACGACCGCCACGCCCTACTTGGGCGCGTGGCCGGGATCAGGGGGCAGATTCAGCAGATTGCTGCCAAGAATTGAGCCGGTGGCTCTAAGCAGGCTGCACCGTCTTAGCTGCCGTCTTTTTAAGACGGGGACCTTTGAGGGGTAGTGCTAAGTTATTGGAAAGATTGGTGGACGCACTAGGGCTCGAACCTAGGACCCGCTGATTAAGAGTCAGCTGCTCTACCAACTGAGCTATGCGTCCACTGCCGTTTTCCGGCGTGCCTTGCTGCGAAGAAGAAGCCCTCTTTGCTGCGAAGCGAGCGGCCCGCTATCATGGCTCTGTGGGGATGGCAATGCCCCTGACAGTTTTTTGCTGAAGTTTTTTCTCAATGAAAGCGACGCGTGCCCGTTTTGCTGTCGTTTTCTATGGCGAGGGTGATGCCGACGCAGGTCATGATCGTCAGCATCGATGAGCCGCCATAGGAGAAGAGCGGCAACGGAATGCCGACGACCGGGGCGAGGCCCATCACCATCATCAGGTTGATCGCGATATAGAAAAAGATCGTCATCGTGAGGCCTGCGGCGGTGAGCTGGCCAAAGCGCGTCCGCGCCTTGAGCGCGACGCGGGTCGACCAGCGCAGCAGCAGGAAGAAACCGAAGAGCAGCGCAAGGCCGCCGATCAGCCCCCATTCCTCGGCCATCGTCGCGAAGATGAAGTCGGTGTGGCCCTCGGGCAGATAGTCGAGGTGGCTTTGCGATCCGTTGAGGAAGCCCTTGCCCCCGATGCCGCCCGAACCGATCGCAATCTTCGACTGGCTGATATGATAGCCGGCGCCGAGCGGGTCGCTTTCGGGATCGAGGAAGATCAGCACGCGCTTTTGCTGATAGTCGTGGAGGAACGAGAAGAGGATCGGCAGCGCCGCCGCTCCCGCTGCAGCCGCGCTGCCGAACCACCAGAAGGGCAGGCCCGAGACGAACATCACGACGACGCCGCCGATACAGATCGCGAGCGCGGTGCCGAGGTCGGGTTGCAGCATGACGAGTGCGGCGGGGAAGCCGATCATCACCAGCGCGGGCCAGAGCGCGGTGAAGGTGCGCGTATTGCCGGGCGGCAACTGCGCATAGAAGCGTGCGAGCGCGATGACGATCGCGACCTTCATCAGTTCCGAGGGCTGGAGGTTCATGAAGCCGAGGTTGAGCCATCGCTGGCTACCCCCGCCGACGAAGCCCAAAAGCTCCACCGCGATGAGCAGCACCAGCACGCCGATATAGGCGATATAGGCGAAATCCTCGAAGATCCGGATCGGGAAGCGGCCGATCACCAGCGCCACGGTCAGAAAGACGAGGAAACGCACGCCTTGCTGAAACGCCCATGGCGACCAGTTGCCGCCTGCGGCCGAATAGAGGACGAGCAGACCGAAGCCGGTGATCCCGGCAAGGATGGCGATCAGTTTCCACGGGAAGCGCTGGATGGCGGGAGGCACGGGGATCATTGCGGCATCTCCGGATCGGGCTTCGACGCCCCGGCCTTCCACGCCGCATAGTCGCGGTCCATGCGTTCCTTGATCGTGCCGCCCCAGCCGGCCTCGAACGTCTCGAGCGCCTCCATCGCCTTTTCGCGGTCGAAGAGGAAGGTCATGAAATCCTTGGCCACCGGCGC
>JALDYH010000199.1:0-7499 GCA_032154175.1 Sphingopyxis sp.
CTATGGAGGCGGCCATGAGTGAAGCCGCCATCCGCATCGACGCCGTCTCCAAACTCTATGCCGGCGGCAAGCAGGCGCTCGACAATGTCAGTTTCGACGTGCCGCGCGGCCAGATCTTCGGGCTGCTCGGGCCGAACGGCGCGGGCAAGTCGACGCTGATCAATATCCTCGCGGGGCTGGTCAACAAGACGAGCGGCCATGCGAGCATCTGGGGCTTCGACATCGACGCCGATCCGCGCAACGCCAAATATTCGATCGGCATCGTGCCGCAGGAAATCGTCTTCGACCCCTTCTTCACGCCGTACGAGACGCTGGAGAATCAGGCGGGGCTTTACGGCGTGCCCAAAGCCGCGCGCATTTCGGACGAACTGCTCGCCGCCGTGCATCTGTCGGACAAGCGCGACGCCTATGCGCGGACGCTGTCGGGGGGGATGAAGCGGCGGCTGCTGGTGGCGAAGGCGATGGTCCATTCGCCGCCGATCATCGTGCTCGACGAGCCGACCGCGGGGGTCGATATCGAGCTGCGCCAGCAGCTTTGGGACTATGTCCAGCGCCTCAACGATCGCGGCGTCACCGTGGTGCTGACGACGCACTATCTCGAAGAAGCCGAGGAACTGTGCGACCGGATCGCGATCATCAACCATGGCAAGCTGATCGCCAACAAGCCGACGCGCGAGCTGGTCGATATGGCGCGCGAGAAGATCGTCGTCGTGACGCTCGATGCCGACATTACCGGTCTGCCGACGCACCCGGCCTTTGAAAAGGTCGAGCGCGAGGGCGAGCGCGGGCTTGCGATCAGCTACAACAAGGACCGCATGAACGCCGGCGAGGTGCTCGCCGCGGTCAATGCGATGGGGCATGGCATCGTCGACGTGTCGACGCGCGAGGCCGATCTGGAAGATGTGTTCCTCAATCTGACGCGCGCCGCGAATGGCTGAGGCGCCCGCCCACGATGTCATCATCGTCGGCTCCGGCGCTGCGGGCCTCACCGCCGCGATCGCGCTCGCCGATCATTGCCGCGTGCTGGTGCTCGCGAAGGGCGAGCTGACGGGCGGATCGACCGCATGGGCGCAGGGCGGGATCGCGGCGGTGCTCGATGCGGGTGACACGTTCGAAAATCATATCGAGGACACGATGATCGCGGGCGGCGGGCTCAACCGCCGCGAGACGGTCGAGTTCGTCGTCGAGAATGCTCCGCACGCGATCGAGCGGCTCGTCGAAATGGGGGTGCCGTTCAACAAGGATGCCGAGGCGCTGCACCTGACGCGCGAGGGCGGGCATTCGCACCGGCGAATCGTCCATGTCGACGATGCGACCGGCTGGGCGGTGCAGGCGGCGCTGCTCAAGACCGCCGAGGCGCATCCGAACATCACCCTGCTGCCCGGACAGGCGTGCATCGACCTGATCACCGGCCGGCACGAAGCGCGTTATTCGGGCTCGGGCCGCGTGTGGGGCGTCTATGCGCTCGACGAGAAGACCGGCAAGGTCCACGCGCATGTCGGCCGCGCGACGATCCTCGCGAGCGGCGGGGCGGGGCGTGTGTACCAGTTCTCGACCGCGCCGCGCGGCGCAACCGGCGACGGCATTGCGATGGCGTGGCGCGCTGGCGCGCGCGTGTCGAATATGGAGATGATGCAATTCCACCCGACCTGTCTCTATAATCTCGAGGTCAAGAATTTCCTGATCACCGAGGCGGTACGCGGCGAGGGCGGCATCCTGAAGCACCCCGTCACCGGCCACCGCTATATGCCCGATTATGATGCGCGCGCCGAACTTGCGCCGCGCGATGTCGTGGCGCGCGCGAACGACGACCAGATCAAGCGCTCGGGGCTCGACTATGTCCATCTCGACATCAGCCATCAGGATCCCGATTTCGTCGCGGGGCATTTTCCGAACATCTATGAAAAGCTGCTGACGCTCGGCATCGACATGACGAAGCAGCCGATCCCGGTCGTGCCCGCGCAGCATTATACGTGCGGCGGGGTGCTGATCGACCTCGACGGGCGCACCGACCTGCCGGGGCTCTATGCCGCGGGCGAGTGCACCGAGAGCGGGCTGCATGGCGCGAACCGCCTCGCATCGAACAGCTTGCTCGAATGCTTCGTGTTCGGCGAGGCGGCGGCGAAGGACATCATTGCGCGCTGGAACGAACTCGACGTGCCGCCGGCAATCCGCCCATGGGACGAAAGCCGCGTGACCGATTCGGACGAAGAGGTCGTCATCAAGCAGAACTGGACCGAGATCCGCCGCTTCATGTGGAACTATGTCGGCATCGTGCGCACGACCAAGCGGCTCGAACGCGCGCGGCACCGCATCGACATGATGACGCACGAGGTCGAGGATTATTACGGCCACTTCCGCGTCACCACCGACCTGATCGAGCTCCGTAACCTGCTGCAATGCGCCGAGCTGATCGTGCGCAGCGCGCTCCACCGCAAGGAAAGCCGCGGGCTGCATTATACGCTCGATTATCCCGACCTGCTGCCGCAGGCGGTCGATACAGTGCTGGTTCCGTGAGGGTGGCGGTGTAAGGAAAATCTCACGCAAAGGCGCGAAGGCGCAAAGAAGAAGTGGGTCAACCGCGATGGTTGTTGGCCACGCGACGGACGCCCTCTTTGAAGGTCTCACCACCAAAGTTGATGAGCAGGCCGAGCGGAAGGTCAAGCAGGCGAAGATAGGTGAGAACCTGTTTGCCATGGAGCGGCGATAGTCGCTCCATGGATTTGAGTTCGACGAGCAATTTTCCTTCGATCAGGAGATCGGCCCGAAAGCCTTCAGGCAATTCGACACCACCATATCGGATCGGGATTGGCGCTTGTCTTTGAACATTCAGACCCCGGCGCACGAGTTGATCAAATATGATCGCCTCATAAACCGATTCGAGTAGCCCCGGACCCAAATTCTTGTGCAGGTGGAATCCGCAATCGACGGTGATGCTTGCTAGTTCCTCGATATCCAACCCGCTCCCTTCTTTGCGCCTTCGCGCCTTTGCGTGAGATTAAAACTAAGCAAACCCCTCGTTCAGAAAGCGTTCCGCCAGAGCGGCGTGCAGCGCGGCGCCGCGCGCCATCACGCTCTCGTCGAGCACCATATGGTTGCTATGCAGCCCGCAGCACTGGCGCCAGTCGCTGCCCGCCTCGCTCGCGCCGAGCCAGAACATCGCGCCGGGAACTTTTTCGAGGACGTAGGAGAAATCCTCGGCGCCCATCACCGGATTGTCCATCGTCAGCCAGGCTTGCTCGCCAAAGGTTTCCTCGACGACCGCTTGGCCGAAACTGACCGCGCGGCTGTCGCAGATGGTGACGGGGAAGCCCTCTTCGATCGTCACGTCGGCGGTGCAGCCGTGCGCCTCGGCGATCGCGGGAGCGAGGCGCTTCAACTCGCGTGCGACCATCGCGCGGCGTTCGGGCGACAGCGTGCGGATCGTGCCGAGCATCTCGGCGCTTTCGGGGATGATATTGTTCGTCGTGCCCGCCGCGATCTTTGCGATGGTGACGACCGCGGGATCGAAGACCGAGATGCGGCGCGTGACCATCATCTGGATCGCGGTGACGATCGCGCAGGCCACCGGTATCGGGTCGATGCTGTCGTGCGGCATCGAAGCGTGGCCGCCCGCGCCCTTGACTATGATCGACAGGACATCGGACGAAGCGAGCAGCGGCCCCGCGCGCCCCGCGAAGATGCCGTGCGGCGCATTGGGCATGATGTGGAGCGCGAAGGCGGCGTCGGGCAGCGGGTCGATGATCCCGTCATCGAGCATGAAGCGCGCGCCGTGATGACCTTCCTCGCCCGGCTGGAACATGAACATCACCGTGCCGGGCAGCCGGTCGCGCGCGGCGCACAGCAGCTTCGCCGCGCCGACGAGCATCGCGACATGCGTATCGTGCCCGCACGCGTGCATCGCGCCGGCGATCTCGGAGGTGAAATCGAGCCCGGTGTCCTCGAGCAGGGGGAGCGCATCCATGTCGCCGCGGAGCAGCACGGTGCGCCCGTTGGCGGGGCCGCGCAGAGTCGCGATCAGTCCGGTGGTCGACGGCCCCTCGCGAAATTCGAGCGGCAGCCCGGCGAGCGCATCCTTGATCTTCGCGAGCGTCTTGGGGTTCTGGAGGCCGAGTTCGGGCTCGCGGTGAATCGCGCGGCGAAGGTCGACGAGGTCGTCGAGCAGGGTTTCGGCCTCTGCGGGCCAGCTATGTGATGACGTGTCCATGCGGCGACTGTGCCGCGAAGGCCTCATCGTGTCGAGGGACCTCGGTGAGTCCCTGACGCATACCCATCGTATCGGGCGTGCGGATATTCCACGCTAGCTCGAGGCGCTCGCAGAGTCGGATGAAGGCGTAGCCCCAGTCGCTCTGCCCCGGATGAAGACCGATCCGCGCCGAGCCGGGATAGGCGTGGTGATTGTTATGCCACGCCTCGCCCATCGTCGGGATCGCGGCCCAGGGGACATCGAACGCTTGCACGCCGTGCGTGTCGACGGTCCAGTGCTGCGGGCCCCGATTATGCGCAAGGTGGCCGACGAGCCAATGGCCGTGGTTCGCGACCGCGACGCGCGCTGCGACGCCCCAGACGACCCAGCTCCAGCCGCCAATCGCGAAGAACAGCAGCGCGACGGGCAATTGCTGCCACCGCCATGTCGCCTCGAGCCGCCGGTAGAAGGGGTCGCGGTCGAGCTCGGTGAAATCGAAACGCGGCGGTCGGTCGAGGTCGAGCCGGCAATAGATTTGCCACCATGCGTCGCGGAGGATGTGCGTCTTGTGCGCGAGGAAGGGATGGCAGTCGGCCTGACGCTGCGCCCAGTCGCGCGTGTCGTGCGCGCGGATGATGCCGTAGGGGCCGGCCATGCCGACAAAGGCGCCGAACCAGACGAGCGTGCGTGTCAGCCAGCGCGGCGCGGCGAAACTGCCGTGAATCATCATGCGGTGATAGCCGACGCTGTGGCCGAGCAGCAGCGCCGCGCCGGTGGTGACGAAAAAGAGCAGGATGGTCGAAGGCGTAGCGAAGAAGGGGCCCGCGACAAGAGCGGTCACCGCCATGCCACCGTTCCAGACGATGCTTGGCATGTCGGCGCGGACGCGGCCCCTGCGCGGGTCAGGTCCGTCCTCGTCGATCAGAAAATTGACGGCATGGGGATCCTGATCACTGCGCATCGCCCGACTCCTCATTGAAAAGAATATAAGTAATTACTTAAATAAATTATTGCTTGTCAAGTCGGCCTGCGATGCCCATTTCGGGACGCATGGAACGGGTTTTTCAGGCATTGGCATCGACGCCGCGGCGCAAGATTCTTGCTTATCTGGCGCATGCCGAATTGAGCGCGGGTGATATTGCGGCGCGTTTCGAGATGAGTAAGCCAGCCGTGTCGCAACATCTGTCGGTGCTGGAAAACGCCGGACTGATCGTCAGCGAGAAGCGGGGCCAGTTTGTTTTCTACCGCTTGTTGCCCGACGCGCTGACCAATGTGCTCAACGGCTATGTGCAGGAAGTCTGTCCGGTGTCGCGCCCGCTCAAGGCCGAATCGCGCGCGCTGGCCGATAAGCAGCGTGAAGAGGGCTAGCGCTTTCCTCCGAAGAGTTGCCGCCCGGCAAGGTCGAGCATGATTTCCTCGCTGCCGCCGCCGATCGCGTTGACGCGCACTTCGCGGTAGATGCGCTCGACCTTGCTGCCGGTGATATAGGATGCGCCGCCCAGCACCTGCGCCGCCTCGCGCGCGACGCTCTCGAGCATGCGCGTCGCCTGCACCTTCAGCATCGCGAAGTCGGCAGGGCGGTCCTTGCCGGTCTTGACCTGCCAGGCGCAGAGGTCGACCCACGCCTGTGTCGCCTCAATCTGGCGTTCCATATCGGCGAGCTTGATGCGGATCGACTGGTGACCGACGAGCGGACGCCCGAAGGTTTCGCGGTTCTGCGCCCATTCGGCGGCCTCGGCCATCGCGACGCGGGCATAGGCGCAGCAGCCCATCGCCATGCCGAGCCGCTCCGAATTGAAGTTGCGCATGATGCCGATGAAGCCGGCATTCTCCTGGCCGATCAGATTGGCTGCGGGGACGCGGACGCCATCGAAATGGATCGCGGCGGTGTCGCTGCAGCGCCATCCCATCTTGTCGAGCCTTGTGCGCTCGACGCCGGGCGCGTCCATCTCGATCAGGAGCAGCGAGATGCCCGTGGCGCCGGGCCCGCCGGTGCGCACCGCGCAGGTCAGCCAGTCGGCGCGCATGCCGCTGGTGATGAACATCTTGCCGCCGTTGACGATGTATTCGTCGCCATCCTTCACCGCGGTGGTCTTGAGGTTGGCGACATCGCTGCCGCCACCCGCTTCGGTGATACCGAGCGCGATGATCTTCTCGCCCGCGAGCACCGGCGGCGCGACGCGCAGTTTCAGCTCGTCGGACCCCAGCGCGAGGATCGGGGGGAGGCCGATGCCGTGCGTCATCAGCGACGCGCCGAGCCCGCCCGCGCCGACCGCGGCGAGTTCTTCGGTCAGCACCAATCCGTGGAAATTGTCGAAGCCTTCGCTGTGTCCGCCATATTGTTCGGGATAGCGCAGCCCGAGGATGCCTGCGTCCGCGGCCTTTTTGTGCAGCTCGCGCGGCAGTTCGCCCTCGGCTTCCCAGCGGTCGATGTGGGGCGCGATCTCGCGGGTGACGAAGCGGCGGACGCTCTGCGCCAGCGCTTCGTGGGTTTCGTCATAATAGGGCGATCTTGCGCGCCAGTCATCGAAGGCTGTCATCCGCCAATGCTGCGCGGGCTTTACGCGTCCGTCAAGCAGGGCTTGCGCCGCCCGCTCAACCACTTAAGGTCGCGCGTCATGAACAAGTCGCACCTGCTCGCCGGCCTTGCCGCTCTCGCTCTCGTTTCCGCTCCCGCCATGGCGCAAAAGTCGCCCGAGGCCGTCGCCGAGGCCGCGCTCAAGAAGGCGCCGGTGTTCGACGGGCATAACGACGTGCCGTGGGAGCTGCGGGGCAGTGTCGGCAATGTGATCAACGGTTTCGACTTTCGCGACACCACCAGGCCCAAGCCCGACGGAACCGTGATGCACACCGACATCCAGCGCCTGCGCAAGGGGCATGTCGGCGCGCAATTCTGGTCGGTCTATGTCCCGTCGAACACGAATGAACAGCAGGCGGTGCAGCAGACGATCGAGCAGATCGACGTCGCGAAGCGGCTGATCGCGCGCTATCCGGACGACCTCGGCTTCGCGTCGAGCTCGGCCGAACTCGAACAGCAGATGAAGGCGGGCAAGGTCGCCGGCATGCTCGGGATGGAAGGCGGCCAGTCGATCGGATCGTCGCTTGCCGTGCTGCGCCAGCTTTACGGCATGGGCGCGCGCTACATGACGCTGACCCACGGCAAGACCACGCCCTGGGCCGACAGCGCGACCGACGCCCCGCAACATGACGGGCTCACCGATTTCGGGCGCCAGGTCGTGCAGGAAATGAACCGGATCGGCATGATCGTCGATCTGAGCCACGTCAGCGAAGCGACGATGAAGGACGCGCTCGA
>JALDYH010000200.1:0-7431 GCA_032154175.1 Sphingopyxis sp.
ACCCCGGACTTGATCCGGGGTGACGAGGGAGGAAAGAGAGTGGATCGTCACCGCCCGTGCCTTCATCTCGACCGCCTCGCCCTTGCGAGCGAGATCATACGCCCGCTGGCCATCGATCTTTATCGCCGAATAAGCGGGCGGCACTTGTTCGATCGGGCCGGTAAAGCGCGGCAGCACCGCCTCGACTTCTGCCAGCGTCGGGCGCGCATCGCTCCTCGCCACGACTTCGCCCTCGGCGTCGAGCCCGGCCGTTTCGGTCCCGAACTTCACGGTAAACTCGTAAATCTTGCTCGCATCGAGCATCCGCCCGCACAGCTTGGTCGCCTCGCCCAGCGCGATCGGCAACACCCCCGACGCCAGCGGGTCGAGCGTCCCGCCGTGCCCGACCTTGACCTTGCCCAGCCCCGCCTCGCGGCAGACGCGCTTGACCGCGCCGACCGCCTGAGTCGAGCCGAGCCCCACGGGTTTATCGAGGATGATCCAGCCGTTCATCCCGCGCCGCTATGGCGGGGATGCGCCGCTGTCAATTTTGCGCGGCCTTTTTGGCCTCGCGCGCGGCCTTCCGTTCAGCCTTCGACGGCGGCGGTGCCGAGGTTACGAAGGAAGAGAGAAGGCAGCGTTCGCCGCGAACGATAATCGACGCGAACTTGTCGAGCCGCCCGGCGCCGCGGGTTTCGACGCCGATCGCCTGTGCAAAGTCGACGTCGCGGCAGAAGCCGGCGAAGGTGCCATAATACCATTCGCCGCGACGCCCTTCGATCCAGATGCCGCGGTCGCGGTCCGCCTGCCAGTTACGGATCGTGCTGTCACTGGGGAAGGCGATGCTCGATTCGACGCCGAGCGCGCGCGACTCGCCGGTAGAAGCCTTGGGGGCGGGCTCGTTGGCCGCCGCTGCCGAAAGGGGAAGCAGAACGGCGGCCAGGGAGAGTGCGAGATTCTTCATGGCGACTCGGATAGCAGGAGCAGGCTGAACCGGTGCTGACCCCGTTCCCGCCGGTCCTCCGCCAATACCCCGTCAGGGACGGCCCGCCCATTCGTCGGCGAGAAGCGACCAGAGGCCGGTATCACGGACATAGCCGGTCCAGGTGATGCGTTCCGACCGCAGCACGCCTTCCTTGGTACAGCCCAGCTTGGCGACCGCAGCCTGCGACCGTTTGTTGCGCTCGTCGATGCGGAATTCGATCCGGCGGATGCCTGTCGCGAAGGCGTGATCGAGCACCAGGCGCTTCACCCGGCCGTTGAGGCCTGTCCCGCGCGCGTCGGGATGGATGAAGCTGTTGCCGATCTCGACCGTCTGCGCCGACATGTCGGGGCGGAGGTACGCGGTCATGCCTACGAGCGTGTCACCGTCCAGGATCGCATAGGGCATGCGGCTGTTGCCGCCTGTCAGCGCGTCGAAGCTCTTGTCGAAATGGTCCGGGCCGAAGCTCGACGAATAGATCGGCCAGATGTCGGGATCGGCGGCGCAGACGATACGAAGCGTCTCGCGGTGCGCTTCGGTCAGCTTGACGAGTTTGAGGTCGCCATCGGCGAGGTCGACATAGAGACGGTCAAGCATCGGCGAGGGCTTCCGCAGCTTCGCGGCGCTTTGCCATAAAGTGCCGGCGGCACATCGCGACATAGCGGTCGTTGCCCCCAATCTCGGTCTGCGCGCCTTCGACCACCGCGCGGCCCTGCTCGTCGACGCGCAGGTTCATCGTCGCCTTGCGCCCGCACTCGCACACCGCCTTCAATTCGACGAGCGCGTCGGCCAGCCCGAGCAGCGCCGCCGATCCGGGGAAGAGTTCAGCCGAAAAATCGGTGCGCAGGCCATAGCAGAGGACCGGAATACCCGCCTCGTCGGCAAGCCGCGCGAGAGCCAGCACCTGCGCGCGCGTCAGGAACTGCGCCTCGTCGACGAGCACGCAGGCGAGCGGGCGCTCGGCATGTTCGGCGTTGACCGCCGCCCACAAATCGCTGTCGGGATCGAATTTATGCGCCTCGGCCATCAAGCCGATACGGCTCGTCACCTGCCCCGCGCCGTACCGGTCGTCGAGCGCCGCGGTCCACAACATCGTTTCCATGCCGCGTTCGCGATAGTTGAAATCCGCCTGCAACAGCGTTGTCGATTTGCCGGCGTTCATGCTGGCATAGTAGAAATAAAGCTTGGCCATGACGGGTGCGATAACGCCTTCGATGCCACCCGCCAATCCTCTCGATGGCGCGCGCTTGACTCGCCCACGCCCCCTGTCATGCTGCGCATCAAAAGATGCAGCATAAACAGTGGGGAGAGCTGCCATGCGGCTGATGCCGGTGACCGACGCGATGTTCCTCGTCGCCGAAACGCGCGAGACGCCGATGCACGTCGGCGGGGTCAATCTCTATACATTGCCCGACAAGGTCGACGAGACCGAGTGGCTCAACGAACAATTGACGATGCTGCGCCAGTCCGAGGGTCTGCGTCGACCGTTTAGCGAGGTGCTGAAACTCACGCCGCTCGGCCAATATGGTCCAATCCGGCTCGAACCCGACCGCGACATCGACATGCACTATCATGTGCGTAGCGCCGCCTTGCCCAAGCCCGGCCGTTATCGCGAGATGTTCGAGCTGGTCTCGCGCCTCCACGGGACGTTGCTCGACCGTACCCGGCCGATGTGGGAGATCACGCTGATCTCCGGCCTGCCCGATCGCCAGATCGCGACCTATTTCAAGATCCACCACGCGCTGATGGACGGCGCCAGTTCGATGCATTTCACCAATGCGATGCTGAGCGCCGATCCCAGGGAAAAGCGCAGCTATTCGCCCATGTCGGTCGAAGCCTACGAGGCCTATAAGCGCAAGTTCCCGGCATCGAAGAAAACGCCGACGCCTAGCATCACCGACATCAAGGCCATCGGCAGCTTCCTGAAGGAGCAATGGGGCAACAGCGTCGGGGTAACCAAGGCGCTCAACCAATATGCCGCGGCGATGTTCGGGCTCGGCGGCAGCGACCTTGCGACGCCGTGGGGCGGGCTGCCGCGCACCAGTTTCAACCGCAACATCACCGGCGCGCGGCGTTTCGTCGCGCAAAGCTGGTCGCTCGACCGCGTGCGCGCGATGGGCAAGGCGTATGACGGCACGATCAACGACGCGGTGCTCGCGATGTGTTCGGGCGCGATGCGTAAATATCTGCAGTCGCTGAACGAACTGCCCGACAAGCCACTCAAGGCCATGGCGCCGGTGTCGATCCGCGCGAAGGACGATATCGACGCGGCCAATTCGGTCGCGGCGGTGACCGCGAACCTCGCAACGCATATCGACGACCCCGCGACGCGCATGGCGACGATCCAGGCGTCGATGAACGCCGCGAAGGCGCAGCTGCGCGAGATGACGGCGCAGCAGATCCAGATCTATACCGCGATCACCCAGATGCCGCAGATGCTGACCGCACTGACGCGCACCGCCGACAAATTCCCCGCGTACAGCGTGACGATCTCGAACGTTCCCGGCCCGCGCGAGCAGCTGTACTGGAACGGCGCGCGCCTCGACGGCATGTATCCCGCGAGCATCCCGGTCGACGGCATGGCGATGAACATCACGCAGGTCAGCAACAACAAGAATATCGATTTCGGGATCACCGCCTGCCGCCGCAGCGTGCCGCATGTCCAGCGGCTTATCGATTATCTGGAGGATGCGCTGGTCGAGCTGGAAGAAGCGGCGGGGATCAAGGGCAAGTAGGCCCTGAAGCAAAAGGCCAAGCGACCATTATCTCCACCTCGTCACCCCGGACTTGATCCGGGACCCCGCCAAGCGCCGTTGAAAAGCTGAACCCCCGATCAAGTCCGGGGTGAGGATGAATGGATTATGCCTCGCCCTCGCGGCTCTCCAGATCGCGCACAACCTTCGGATCGCGCAGCAATTTTTCGATATGGCTCGCCTCGTCGAAGCTTTCGTCCGACAGGAATTTCAGCTTCGCGGCATATTTCATGCGGACGCGGCTGGCGACCTCGCGCTGGAGATAAGCGGTGTTGGTCCTCAGCGCCTTCAGCACCGCCTCCTCGTCCTTGCCGAGCAGCGATTTCACGAACACCGTCGCATGGCGCAAATCGGGCGACATGCGGACTTCGGTGATGCTCACCGGATGCGTCGCGAGCACATCGTCATGAACGTCGCCGCGCGCGAGGATTTCGGATAGAAGGTGACGCACCTGTTCGCCGACGCGCAGCACGCGGACCGAGGGGCCGCTATCCTTTTTCCGGTCCTTTTCGGTTTTCATCGCCTAACCCTTTTCCTCTTCGTCCAGTTTCGCGATGATCCGCGCGATCGAGCGCATGTTGCGCGCGGTCCCTTTGTGGCCGAGCCGCCGTTCGATCAGCCGCGCGTGCAGCTTGCTGTCCGCCGCCCCGTCGCCAAAGTCGATATAGAGCGCCCGGTCGCCAAGCGCGAGGCGCTCGTTCGGCCGGACGCGGTGGTCGGTCGCCAGCGCATCGAACTGTTCCGCGCTCGGCTGCCCGTCGAGGAACATCGTGTGGACGATCCGGTCCTCGTTCGTGCCCGCGAAGGGATTGTCGGCAATCGCCGCGGCAAGCTCGCCCCGATCGCGCACCAGCGCCGCGCTGGTCATATCGAACCGCTCATCGACCATGATCGACAATTTCTCTTCGAGCCCGCGCGTCGGCCGCGCGTCATGGTCGAACAGTACATTGCCGCTCGCCACGACGGTTTCGACATTGCTGAAGCCCTCGGCCTCGAACGCCGAACGCAGGTCCGCCATCGTCAGCCGGTTGCCGCCGACATTGATGCTGCCGAATAGGGCTACGTAACGAGCCATGCCGGCGCCTCCTGATCCGCGCGGAGCGGACGCTGGTTACAGCGTCCGTTCGCGCAGTTCGACTTCGAAGACTTCGAGGTGGTCGCCCGCCTTGATGTCGTTGGTATCCGCCAGCACGACACCGCATTCGAGACCGGCGCGCACTTCGGCGACATCGTCCTTGAAGCGGCGGAGCGACGAAATCGTCGTTGCCGACACGATGACGTCGTCGCGCGTGAGACGGGCGTGCAGCCCCTTGCGGATGACGCCCTCGAGCACGAGCAGACCCGCAGCCTTGTCGCGCTTGCCGGCGGGGAAGACATCCTTGACCTCGGCGCGACCGACGACGGTTTCGATCCGTTCCGGACCCAGCTCGCCCGCCATCTCTTTTCTGACTTCGTCGGTCAGGTGATAGATGACGTCATGGTACATGAAGCGCACCTTTTCGCGCTTGGCGATGTCGCGCGCCTTGGCGTTTGGACGGACGTTGAAGCCGATGATCGGCGCCCCGGTCGCCGCCGCCAGCGTCACATCGCTTTCGGTGATCGCGCCGGCGCCCGACTGGAGCACGCGGACGCGAATCTCGTCGGTCGACAGCTTGTTGAGCGCATTGACGATCGCCTCGACCGATCCCTGCACATCGCCCTTGATGACCACCGGATACTGGATGACATTGGCCTTGTCGGCGAGCGCCTCGAACATCCCTTCGAGGCTGACCGGCGCCTGCGCCGTCCGCTTGCGAAGCGCCTGTTCCTGACGGTACGCCGCGACTTCGCGGGCGCGCGCCTCATTCTCGACGACGGTGAGGGTATCGCCCGCCATCGGCACGCCGCCGAGGCCGAGAACCTCGACCGGCAGCGACGGACCCGCCGATTTGATCTGCTCGCCCTTGTCGTTGATGAGCGCACGGACGCGGCCGCTTTCGGCGCCGCAGACGAAGATGTCGCCGACCTTGAGCGTACCGCGGCGAACGAGGATCGTCGCGACGGGGCCGCGGCCCTTGTCGAGCTTCGCCTCGACCACCGTGCCTTCGGCGGCGCGGTCGGGATTGGCTTTGAGCTCCATGATTTCGGCCTGCACCGCGATCGCGTCGAGCAATTTGTCGAGACCGGTCTTCTTCAGCGCCGATACTTCGACATTCTGGACGTCGCCGCCCATTTCCTCGACCACCAGCTCATGTTCGAGCAGGCGTTCGCGGACGCGCTGCGGGTTCGCGCCTTCCTTGTCGACCTTGTTGATTGCGACGATGATCGGCACGCCTGCGGCCTTCGCATGATTGATCGCCTCGATCGACTGCGGCTTGAGTCCGTCGTCGGCCGCGACCACCAGGATGACGATGTCGGTGACGTTCGCACCGCGCTGACGCATCTCGGTGAAAGCTTCGTGGCCCGGCGTATCGAGGAAAGTGACGAGCGAGCCGTCGGGTGTCTTCACCTGATAGGCGCCGATGTGCTGCGTGATGCCGCCGGCTTCGCCCGCCTGCACATTCGCACCGCGCAGCGCGTCGAGCAGGCTTGTCTTGCCGTGATCGACGTGACCCATGATCGTGACGACCGGGGCACGCGGCTTCAGATGCTCGGCATCGTCGATATCCTCGTCATGACGGATGTCGATGTCGCCTTCGCTGACGCGGATGATCTCGTGGCCGAATTCGGTGACGAGCAATTCGGCGGTGTCCTGATCGATCATATCGGTGCTGGCCGACGGGCTGCCCATCTTGAACAGCGCCTTGATCAGGTCGTTTGTCTTCTCGGCCATACGGTTCGCGAGTTCCTGAACCGTGATGCTTTCGGGCACGACGACTTCGCGGACCTGCTTTTCGCGCGGGCCCGACGAGGCGGTGTGCGAACGCTTTTCCTTTTCGCGGGCGCGTTTCAGCGCCGCGAGGCTGCGCGCACGCGCGCCTTCGTCTTCGTTCAGCGCCCGCGTGACGGTCAGCTTGCCCGACTGGCGACGGCTGTCGCCGCCACGGGTCGCCTTCGGCTCGGGACGCTTGGGCTCCGGGCGCTTCGGCGCTTCGACCGGCGTAAAACGACGCGGCGCCGGCGCGGCGCTGGTCGTGGGGCGGGGCGCGGGTGCCGGCGCAGCTTCGCTCTGCGGCGCAGCGGCAGCGGCAGACGCTTCGGCGGCGGGAACAGCAGCAGGCGCTTCGGCAGCGGGCGCGGCAGGAGCCGGTTCGGCGGCCTTCGCCGCGACCTGTTCGACACGCGCTTCGGCGCGCGCCTTTTCTTCCTCGGCAGCGCGGGCGCGCGCGGCTTCGTCGCGGCGGCGATTGTCCTCGAGCGCGTTCATGCGCGACTCTTCGGCCTCGCGCAGCAACTGCGCCTGGCGTTCCTGACGCGACATCAGGCTTTCGTTCTCGCTAACGCGGGGGGCGGCCGGCTTCGGAGCGGGCGCGGGCGGCGGAACGGGAACGGGTGCGGGTGCCGGAGCGGCCTCCACCTCTTCGACCTCGGGTGCCGGGGCCGCTTCGCCCGGACGTCCGATGACGCGGCGACGCTTCACCTCAACCACCACCGTGTTGCGGCGCCCGTGGCTGAATTGTTGCTGCACCTGCCCGGCCTCGACCGTCCGCTTCAGCCCCAGAGGCTTGCGGGTAAGGGTCGGTTTGTCCTGTTCGTCACTCATCGAAAACCATCATTCCTTCAAAACGCGTCCGAAGC
>JALDYH010000201.1:0-7408 GCA_032154175.1 Sphingopyxis sp.
CCCGCGCGCCCCGCGCCGTCGGCGATGCCCGACCGTACGCCGCGCGCCGAACGCCCGGCACCGTCGGCAAGGCCCGACCGCGCGCCGCGAGCCGATCGTCCCGCACCGGTTTACCGCCAACCCCCGGTCCGATCCGCGCCCGTTCGCAGCGCTCCCGAACCGCGTCCGGCGCCATCCGCGGGACGCGCCCGCGCCGATCGCGGGAATGACGCACGTCCGGATTAGCCGTCAGGCCGGCGGCGCAACCTGTCGCGCCGGGTCGTCCTTCACGCCCGCCGACACGACCGTTGCGGCGACGAGGTCGCCGACGACATTGAGCGTCGTACGGCACATGTCGAGGAAACGGTCGACACCGAGGATCAGGCCGATGCCTTCGGGCGGTACGCCAACCGAGGCGAGGATCAGCGCGATCACCGGCAGCGACCCCGCCGGCACGCCGGCCGTACCGATCCCGCCGAGGATGCACACGAGCATCACGACCACCTGTTGCTGAAGCGTCAGGTCGATCCCGAAGAATTGCGCGAGGAAGATCACGGTCACGCCTTCGAACATCGCGGTGCCATTCTGGTTCGCCGTGGCCCCGATGGTCAGCACGAAGCGCGCGACCTTGTCGGGCAGGCGCAGCCGGTCATGCGCGACGCGAAGCGCCGTCGGCAGCGTTGCGTTCGACGAAGCAGTCGCGAAGGCCATGACGAACGCCTCCTGCGTTTCGCGGAAGAAGGCGGCCGGGGATTTGCCCGCCAGCGTCTTGAGCAGCACGGGGAAGACGACGAACATCTGGAGCGCAAGCGCGAGCAACACGACGCCGACATAGGCCGAGAGGCGGATGATGAGGTCCCAGCCGAACTGCGCGGCGAGATTGAACATGAAGCAAAAGACCGCGATCGGCGCGAGCTGGATGACGAGGCCGATCAGCTTCATCACCACCTCGAACACTCCCTCGACCACCGTCTTCAGCGCCTCGGCCTGCGGGGTGCGCACCAGCATCAGCCCGATGCCGAAGAAGAGCGCGAAAAACATTACCGCGAGCACGTCATTCTCGCCCATCGCCGCGAACAGATTGTCGGGGACGATCGCGACGACGGCGTCCATGCCGGTCTTCGCCTCGCCGGCGCGGCCGGCGATCGCCTGTGCGCCCGCCGCGCCCTCGGTCATCAGCGAGCGTGCGAGCGCAGGGTCGACCCCGGCGCCGGGCTGGAGCGCGTTGACGACGGCGAGGCTGATGACCACCGAGATCGTCGACACCGCGATCGTGTAAACGAGCGTACGGATGCCGACCGATTTCAGCGCGCGCATCTCGCCCATCTCGGCGACGCCCACGATCAGCGCCGAGACGAGTAGCGGGATGACGAGCATGAACAGCAGGCGCAGGAATATCTGGCCCAGCGGGCCGGTCCCATAGGTGGTGACCGTCGCGACCCAGGCCGCATCGGAGGCGCCATAATGGACGGCGAGCCCGATGATGAGCCCCGCGAGAAAGCCGGCGAGCATTCGCCAGCGCAGCCGCCGCGCGCGGGCGTCATCGCGCTCCGCTCGGTCGGTCGCCGCTGCTTCGGCCATGGCTAGCTCCTTGCTCGCCCCCATGGGAGCGGCCCGAAGCGCGCGCGTTAGGCGTTATCGGCCGCTGGCTTATTCTCCCCCGCGCCATCACTATCACGAATATCGAGCCCGCGGGTTCCATGGTGCGGCGTATGCGATGGCGCATGCGGCCGCTCGAGGTCGGCCGGTTCGGGCTCTTCCAGCATGCCTTCCCATTTGGTGATGACCGACGTCGCCACCGCATTGCCGACGACGTTGGTCGCGGTACGGCCCATGTCGAGGAACTGGTCGATGGCGAAGATCAGCGCAACGCCCTCGACCGGCAGGTCGAACATGGCGAGCGTCGCGGTGATCACCACGAGGCTGGCGCGCGGCACCGCAGCGATACCCTTTGACGACACCATCAGCGTCAGCAGGATCAGGATCTGCTGCGTGATCGACAGCTCGATGCCGTAAGCCTGCGCGATAAAGAGCGTCGCGAAGCTCGCATACATCATCGATCCGTCGAGGTTGAAGCTGTAGCCCAGCGGCAGCACGAAACCCGAGATACGGCGGGGCACACCGAAGCGGTCGAGCTGTTCGAACAGCTTGGGCATTGCGGCCTCGGACGAAGCAGTCGAGAAAGCGATCAGCAGCGGCTGGCGAATATAGCGGATCAGCGAGAATATGCGGCGACGCAGGAAGATCGCGCCCGCGCCGAGCAGAAGAACCCACAGCACGACGAGCGAGAGATAGAATTCGGTGACGAGTTCGGCGTAGGTTCCGAGGATACCGAGGCCATATTTCGCGACAACGCCCGCAAGCGCACCGAACACCGCGATCGGCGCGAGGCGCATCACATAACCGGTGATCTGGAGCATCAGTTCGGCGAGCGCCTCGGCACCGCGCACCAGCGGCTTGCCCTTGTCGCCGATGGCGGTCAGGCCGACACCAGCGAACAGCGCGAAGACGAGGATCTGGAGGACATTGTTGTCCGCCATCGCCTGGAAGATATTCTTCGGGAAGACATGCTCGATGAACTCGAACAGATCGAGCTTCTTGACCTCGCCCACCTCGGCGATCGAATGCGCCCCGACCGTGAGGTTCAGCCCGGCACCGGGCTCGAAAAAATTGACCATGATCAGGCCGAGACTGATCGAAATCAGGCTGGCGAGGATGAACCAGGCGATCGCGCGGGTGCCGATGCGGCCGAGCGCCGAGCTGTCGCCCATATGCGCGATCCCCGCGACGAGCGTGCCGAGAATCAGCGGCGCGACGACCAGCTTGATCAGGTTGAGGAAGATCGTCGAAAGCGTACTGAAACTGCGCAGCCAATAGGCAAAGGCTTCGCTGTCGGCGGGAACATATACCCGCACCAGATAGCCGGTGATGACCCCCAGGATCATACCGATCAGAATGTACAAAGTCAGGCGATGGCCCATAAATCACTCCCTGTTCCGCCCGGGGCGGTCTTTATGCGAGCGGAGGTAACAGGGTGATGCGCCGCGGGCAATCGCTGCCGGGCCTATCGCCCGGTCAAGGCGTCCAGAAGGCGAGCGCGGCGCATCCAGCAACGCCCGTAAGGATATTGAGCGGGACGCCGATGCGTACGAAATCCATGAAGCGATAGTCGCCAGCGGCATAGACGAGCGTGTTCGTCTGATAACCGACCGGGGTTGCGAAACACGCCGACGCGCCGAGCATCAGCGCGATCAGCAGCGGCTGAGGCGCGACGCCCGTCGCCTCGGCGATGCCAATCACCAGCGGCCCCATCAACGCCGCGACAGCATTGTTGCTGAGCAGTTCGGAGAGCAGCAGCGCGGAGAAATAGACGATCGCGATCACCGCCCAGGGCGGTGCCCCGGTCAGCACCGGTTCGAGCGCGCCGACCATCAGCGCGACCGACCCCGCCTGTTCGAGCGCCGCGCCGACGGCGAGCATCGCGAAGATCAGGATCAGCACATCGCCGTCGATGCTGCCCCACGCTTCCGACGCGTCGATACAGCGGGTGAGCAGAACGATCGCGACGCCGATGAAGGCCGCGATACCGATCGACATCACGCCGGTGGCAGACAGCAGCACGGCGCTCGCCATCACGAGGATCGCGATCCACGCACGGCGCCGCCGGAAGGCGGTAACCGATGCCATCGCGAGCCCGATAAGTCCGGTATTGTCGCGCAGCCGCGCGATATTCGCGTCGTCAGCTTCGACAAGAAGGCGGTCGGCGGCGCGAATGCGATTCTCCGACAGCGTCGGCCCCGGGTGATGGCGAAAGCGCGACACGCCAAGAATCCGAACGCGCAGCCGCTGGAGAAACGGAATTTCGGCGAGGGGCCGGTCGATCGAAGGATGGCTGGGCGCCACCGTCACCTCCACCACCGTCGATTCTTCTTCGGGGCTTTCCCCGATCCCGATCGCAAAGCGCCTTTCGCTCCGCAGTGTCATCAAAGCCGCACCATCGAGCCGCGCGACGATCCGGTTACCCGCCGCGAGCCGATGGTGCTGTGCGTCGCTACCGGTGATCAGCCGCCCCCCGGCGACCACACCGACGATCTGCGACGGGGCGACGCCGAAGCTCGCGGTGTCGAGCGCCATATCGATCGCGGGATCATCCTCCTGAAGCCCCAGTTCGGTCAGATAGAGCTGCTCCGCTCCATCGGACTTTTCGGCGATGCGGGGATAATCCGACGGCAGAAAGCGCGCCATGACGAGAAGGCCCAGGACACCGGCAGCCGCGACCGCGAGACCATAGGGCGTGATGTCGAACAGGCCGAAATGGCCTATCCCTGCCTGCTCGGCGATCCCCGCGACGACGAGGTTGGTCGAGGTGCCGATCAGGGTCAGGCAGCCGCCGAGTACCGCGATTACCGACAGCGGCATCAGCAGCTTCTTGGGCGAGACGCCGAGCGCCTCGGCCAGCCGGAAGCAGACGGGCATCATCACGACGACGAAGGGGGTGCTGTTGATGAAGCCCGATACGAGCAGGCCGCCGCCGAATACCTCGATCACCGCGAGGCGCGGGTTCCGCTTCGCGCGGTCGACGACATAGTTGCCGACCTTGTCGATCACCCCGGTGCGGATCAGCGCGCCCGAGAGGATGAACATCGCCCCGACGGTGAGCGGCGCGCTATTCGAAAAGACGCCGTAAGCGCCCTTTTCGTCGAGCAGGCCGAGCGCGAGCATCGTGCCCGCACCCGCGACCGCGACCACCGAGGGCGAGAAGCGTTCCCAGACGAAGGCCGCGAACATGCCCGCGAGCACGAACAGGCCGATAACTGCCTTTTGCTCCGCGATCAATGCGGCGACGGCTTCCACTAGGGCATCAGCCGTTCTGGGCCCTGTGCAGCAATTTGTGATCGGCGAGGACGAGCGCCATCATCGCCTCGACCACCGGCGCACCCCGGATGCCGACGCAGGGGTCGTGGCGGCCCTTGGTGACGATATCGGTCGCCTCGCCCGCCTTGTTCACCGTCGGGACCGGAGTGAGGATCGAGCTCGTCGGTTTGAAGGCGACGCGCACGACGACGGGCTGGCCGGTCGAGATGCCGCCCGCGATGCCGCCGGCATTGTTCGAGAGGAAATCGGGGCGGTTGCTGCCGTCGGTTGCGGGGCGCATCGGGTCGGCATTCTCCTCGCCGCGCAGCCGCGCCGCGTGAAAGCCGGCGCCGATTTCGACGGCCTTCACCGCATTGATCCCCATCATCGCGGCGGCAAGGTCAGCGTCGAGCTTGGCATAGATCGGCGCGCCCCAGCCGGCGGGGACGCCGCTTGCGGCACATTCGATGACGGCGCCCAAGGAGCTGCCCGATTTGCGCGCGGCGTCCATCAGCCCTTCCCAGCGCTGCGCCGCGGCGGGGTCGGGGCTGAAAAAGGGATTGCGGTCGATTTCCTCGAGGTCGAAGTTCGCGGGATCGATCGCATCGCCGCCGATTTCGGCGACCCAGGCATGGATATGCACTTCGGGGATCACGAGCCGCGCGACGCCGCCCGCAGCGACGCGCGCCGCGGTCTCGCGCGCGCTCGACCGGCCGCCGCCGCGATAGTCGCGGATGCCATATTTGGCGTCATAGGCGTAATCGGCGTGGCCGGGACGATACGCCTGCGCGATCTCGCCATAATCCTTCGATCGCTGGTCGACATTCTCGATCATCAGGCTGATCGGCGTGCCGGTGGTCTTGCCCTCGAAGGTTCCCGACAGGATGCGCACCTGATCGGGTTCCTGCCGCTGCGTCGTGTGGCGCGACTGGCCGGGACGGCGCTTGTCGAGAAAGGGCTGGATGTCGGCTTCGGAGAGCGAGAGGCGCGGCGGGCAGCCGTCGACGACGGCACCGAGAGCGGGGCCGTGGCTTTCCCCCCATGTCGTGAAGCGAAGGACGCGTCCGAAGCTGTTGAAACTCATTACCCTATCCCATCCGGCCGAATGCGGGTGCGTAATCCGCCCGTCCGCCTAGCGGCCAAGCCGCGCCCGAGTCCAGCATCATCGCCATGAAATGCGGCCCGGCGAAGGGCGATGCGAAGCGTGCCGCGAGATCGGGCGAATAGCCGAAACGTGGATAGTAGCTTTGGTGGCCGAGCACGAAGCTGATCGCGACGTCTTGCTCGCGGAGCACCGAGAGGCCGGCGCGGATCAGGGTGTCGCCGATGCCCTGCCCCTGGCTGTCAGGCATGACGGACACCGGCGCGAGGCCGGCGGCCGAAAGCGCGGCACCGTCAGCCTCCACATCCATGCGGCTGAACAGCACGTGCCCGACGACCGCACCGTCCCGTACGGCAACGAGCGACACCAGCGCGTCACCATCTCCGTCAATCACGCGCACGAGTTCGGCTTCGCCCTGATGACCGAAGTCGGTCCCGGCGAAGGCGGCGCGAATGACGCTGTCGATAGCCCCGGCATCCGCCGCCGTCGCGGCGCGGATGCCGATGTCGTCAGACAAGCGCAATGTCCGGGGCGTCTTCCTGCTTCATGCCGACCGTATGGTAGCCCGCATCGACATGATGGGTTTCGCCGGTCACCCCGCTCGCGAGATCGCTCAGCAGATAGAGCGCCGAGCCACCGACGTCGTCGATGGTGACGTTGCGGCGCAGCGGCGCATTATGCTCGTTCCATTTCAGGATCAGACGGAAGTCGCCGATGCCCGATGCGGCCAGCGTCTTGATCGGGCCGGCCGAGATTGCGTTCACGCGCACACCCTGGGGGCCGTAATCGTTCGCGAGATATTTGACGCTGGTCTCCAGCGCCGATTTGGCGACGCCCATGACGTTATAGTGCGGGATGACCTTTTCGGCGCCATAATAGCTGAGAGTCAGCAGCGAGCCGCCGCCCTTGCCCGTTTCGGGGTCGAACGGCGTCATCATCGACGCCGCGCGTTTCGCGACCGCGGTGAAGCTGTAGACGCTGATGTTCATCGTCATCAGGAAGTCGTCGAGCGTCACATCGGCATAAGCCCCGCGCAGCGCTTCCTTGTTGGTAAAGCCGATCGCATGGACGACGAAGTCGATCGTCGGCCAGCGCGACGAAAGCGTCGCGAAGGCGGCGTCGAGATTATCCATGTCGGACACGTCGCAGTCGATCAGGAAATCGCAGCCGAGTTCGTCGGCGAGCGGCTTGACCCGCTTCAGCATCACATCGCCCTGATACGAAATCGCGAGCTCGGCACCATGCGCGTGCAGCGCCTTGGCAATGCCCCATGCAAGCGACTTGTCGTTCGCGAGCCCCATAATCAGCCCGCGCTTGCCAGTCATCAGACCCGTCATTTTTTGTCTCCGGCCTTTTCAATAATCACATCGTCGACGCGCCCAATAGCGTCGTGGCCCAAATCCTCAACCTCTACCAAGGCGGCATTGAGTTCGGCGCCCATCACCATACCCAATCCGACGAGATAGAAAAAGA